>JAEXBA010000022.1 GCA_023457935.1 Bacteroidota bacterium
TTGCGGCGCGGGTCCGCCGCCCCGAAACTAATATTCCGTATCAACAACCGTCGTATTCTTCACTTCCTTTATCGTAAACGAACTCTGCGTACTCGCAATATGCTCCAGCGTTGTCAGTTTCGTTACCATAAATTCGCGGTAATCCTGAATATCTTTGAGGCAGATTTTCAAAATATAGTCGTAATCGCCGCTCACGTGGAAACATTCCATCACTTCAGGAAACTGCATAATTTCCTTTTCAAACTGAAAAATGTATTCCTTTCTGTGCTGAACCAGTTTCACATGGCATAAAACCACGAAATCTTTCTCAAGTTTACTTTTATCAACCAACGCGACATACTTCTCTATAAACTTCTGTTTTTCAAGCTTTTTAATGCGTTCAAACACGGCAGTTACGGAAAGACTGAGTTCATTGGCGAGTTCTTTTGTGGTTTTCTTTGAGTCGTTCTGCAGAAGAAAAAGCAGTTTTCGGTCTTTTTGATCCAGTTGCATCTGAAATATTTTTTGTTCCGGCGATTAATATTCAACAAATATAAAATCAAAAACTGAATTTACTATTTAATATAGATTTATATTCTAAATTTTTAAATATGAATTGAATTTAATTCCGAAAAGCAATAGCTTTAAAAGAACAAAAAGCAATTATTATGAAAGATTTTAACGCAGCAAACAATATTCAGGATTTACAGTATTTTGGGGAATTCGGCGGAGTAAACCCTTCTATTTCAGACAGTTCAACGTATACTTTCCTTTCCGCAAAAACCATGTTCGATACTTTTGAAGGAAACGCGGAAGGTTGTTATCTTTATTCCAGACATTCGTCGCCAAGCGGCCTGTATCTTGCTCAGGCGCTTGCAAAAATGGAAGGAACCGAAAGTGCAAACGTCACCGCTTCCGGAATGGGCGCCATTACTTCTACCCTTCTGCAGCTTTGTCATTCCGGCGATCATATTATTTCGAGCAGAACTATTTACGGTGGAACATATGCTTTCATGAAAAATTTTCTGCCGAATTTCAATATTGAAACGTCATTTGTAGACATTACGGATTTGGCTAAAGTTGAAGAAGCCATCAACGAAAATACCAAGGTAATTTATTGTGAATCAGTCAGTAATCCGCTTCTTGAAGTGGCTAATCTGAAGAAACTTTCTGAAATCGCGAAAAAACACAACCTGAAACTTGTTGTCGATAATACATTTTCACCACTTTCCATTTCACCGAAAATTTTAGGTGCCGATGTTACAATTCACAGTTTAACGAAGTTCATCAATGGAAGCAGCGACACTGTTGGCGGCGTTTACTGCGGAACTCAGGAATTTATTGATGATACCAAAAATGTGAATTCCGGTTCGTGTATGCTTTTGGGTCCGACAATGGACAGTCTGCGCGCAGCAAGTATTCTGAAAAACCTCAGAACGCTTCACATCAGAATGGTAAAACACAGCGAAAATGCAATGTTTCTGGCTGAAAAATGGGAAAAAGACGGTTTGAAAGTAAAATATCCAGGATTGAAAAGTCATCCGCAACACGAACTTTACAAAGAAATGATGCATGAAGAATACGGTTTTGGCGGACTGATTGCGCTGGATGTAAAAACGGTGGAAAAGGCCAACAAACTGATGGAGCTGATGCAAAATGAAAACCTTGGTTATCTCGCTGTGAGTTTAGGTTTTTACAAAACTCTGTTTTCTGCGTCAGGAACTTCAACTTCATCGGAAATTCCGGAAGAGGAACAGAAAAAAATGGGACTTTCTCCAGGTTTAATCCGTTTTTCCATTGGGCTTGATCATGATATCGCAAGAACTTACGAGAAAATGAAACAGTGCATGCAGAAAGTCGGTATTCTGTAATTGCAGCTTCATAAAATTTAAAGACTCTCAGTTTGGGAGTCTTTTTCTATTTTTACGGGATGAAAAAACTGCTGTTTCTTTTGTCGTTGCTGTTGATGCTGAATGTTTCAGCGCAGGAAAAACCTTCTACGAAAGCTGAGAATGTAAAAATCATTTCAGAAAAATTTGAGATTCCGCAACTCAACCGCGAACGCAGAATCTGGATTTATCTTCCGCCTGACTATACTACAACCACCAAAAAATATCCGGTTCTGTACATGCACGACGGACAGAATCTTTTTGATGACAGAACTTCTTACGCCGGAGAATGGCAGATTGATGAAGCGCTGAAACGTATTTTCGAGCAAACCAAAGAATCGGCAATTGTGGTCGGAATTGATAACGGCGGAGAAAAACGGATTGAGGAACTTTCCCCTTTCAGCAATGAAAAACACGGTGGAGGAAACGGCGAAAACTACATGAAATTCATTGTGGAAACCCTGAAACCCTACATCGATAAAAACTACCGTACAAAATCCTGCAGAAAACATACAACATTGGGCGGAAGTTCACTTGGCGCTCTGATTTCTGTGTATGGCGCTGTAAAACACCCGGAAACTTTCGGGAAAATTTTGGCGTTCAGCAATGCGTTCTGGTTTAATTCGGACCAGCTGAACGCGTTTATTCTAAATTCTGATGTCAATCTTAAAAAGCAGAAATATTACTTCGTTCAGGGAAAACATGAATCGGAAGACATGGATTTTCAGACCGAAAAAATAATTAACGCTTTGAAACAAAAAGGCGTAAAACCAAAAAACATTTTCAACCGTTCGGATGAAGACGGAAAACACAATGAAATGTACTGGAGAAGAGAATTTCCGGCAGCTTTTTTGTGGCTGAATTAGTTTTTTGAAAACACGGAGCACACAGCGTTTTCACTGGGGACGCAAAGTGTAATTTAAGACAAAACCAGCTCTGATTGACTCGTTTTTAAATATGATTTTCAAGGCCTTGTGGAAACTACTGTTTGAGTCTGTCGAAGCACTTCTTCTTTAGGTTCTTCTCTTTAACCTAACTACGAATCCTGATAATTTGATCAAATCCGATAGCCCTGATTGAGCGGCGTGTTTGAGCTCTTTTTGGTGGCTGAGCAAAGTCGAAGCCACCAAAAAAGCGAGTAGCGAAAGCAGGTTCCCGGCTCCTAATAAATTTAATCGTAATTATTTGGATGCTCTTTCTTGATTTCATCCACTGTTCCCAAAACTTTTTCTTTCAGAGAATCCTGATATTGCTGAAGTTTCGCACCAACCGATTCGTCTGAACTTCCGATAATTTTTGCAGCCAAAATTCCGGCATTGGTTGCGCCGTTTAAAGCCACCGTTGCAACAGGGATTCCGGACGGCATCTGCAGAATGGACAGCACAGAATCCCAACCGTCGATAGAATTACTCGACAGAATCGGAACACCGATTACCGGCAAAGTGGTGCAACTTGCGACCATTCCGGGCAAATGCGCAGCTCCTCCTGCTCCGGCAACAATCACTTTCAGTCCGCGTTCTTTGGCCGTTTTTGCGTACTCAAACATTCTTTCCGGCGTTCTGTGCGCGGAAACTACGGTGAGTTCGTAAGGAATTTCGAGAGATTTCAGAAAATCTGCGGCTTGCTGCATAATTGGCAGATCGCTTTTGCTGCCCATAATAATTCCGACCATAAATCGACTGTTTAAGCTATAAAGTTACGTTTTTCCGGGAAAATCAGTGACTGATTACTTTCACCAAAGATTTGATGTGAATGAGTTTTTCCATCAGTTCCTCGCGCGAATCTGCCAAAACATTGATGTGTCCCATTTTTCTGCCCGGTTTTGTTTCGGTTTTTCCGTAGAGATGAACGTATGTTTTCGGCAGTTTCAGAACTTCTTCAATTCCGTCGTATTTTACTTTTCCTGAATAGCCTTCTTCACCGACCAAATTCAGCATTCCGGAAAATCCGTGGTCATCTGTATCGGCCAATGGAAGATTTTTCAGCGTTCGGTACATCTGTTCAAACTGGGAATTGGCATTTCCTTCCTGCGTCTGATGTCCGGAATTGTGCAGTCGCGGTGCCGTTTCATTCACCCAAACTTTTCCGTCTTTATCGAGGAAAAGCTCAATGGCAAAAAGTCCGGCCGAGTTGGCTGAATCTATAAATTTCGTTGCGATTTCATCAATCTGATTCTGAACATCTTCCGAAATCTGAGCCGGACAAATATTAAAATCCAACAGATTGAGTTTCGGATCTGCCACCATTTCCGTTACGGGAAAAGTTTTGGTTTCGCCGTTTTCATTTTTGGCGACAATGATGGAAAGTTCTTTGTCAATGTCCACCAAAGTTTCCAGAACCGACGGAACATCCCACAGTTTCTGCAAATCCTCTTCGGTTCTAATCACCTGAACACCTTTTCCGTCGTAACCGCCGGTATTCATTTTCTGAACGAAAGGCAAAGGAAAATTTGCTTCGGATGTATGATGAACGTTCTGAAAATCAGGACTTGGAATTTCATTTTTTTTATAGAATTCCTTCTGAAGCATTTTCTGCTGAATGGTTCGGATAATTTCCGGACCTGGAATTACTTTGATTCCGCATTCTTCCAGTTCGAAAAGCGCATCAACATTCACATGTTCAATCTCGATGGAAACCACATCTTTCCCTTTTCCGAAATTGAAAACCGAATCATAATCATTGAAACTTCCCTGTGTAAAAAACGAAATATTGCTGCACGGAGCGTCTTTCGCCGGATCCAGCGTGTACCATTCGTCATCATATTTCAGTGCATTCTGAATGAGCATTCTGCCCAGTTGTCCGCCGCCAAGAATTCCGATTTTCATATTCCGTTTACTTTTCAACAAAAATAAAGCAAATGAAAACGGGTGCAAAATTTTTCCCGAAAAATTAGGAATCTTTGTACATTTGGGAAACCAACTATGCAAACAGCCATTTATCTCGTTTCCGGGCTTCTTATTTTACTCAGCGTTTTGCCGTTTATCCGGAACCAGCACTGGGTTTTCCGCGTCCCGGAATTCATGAAAATTCAGATTCTAATTCTGCAATCTGCAATTGTTGCCGCATCTTTTTTTTTGGTTGAACATACCGCAGTTTTCTGGACGGTTACTGCGATTCAGGTTGGTTTGATGTTGTATCACGCTTATCTTCTCATTCGGTACACAAAATTTTACCGGAAAAATAAAGTTTCAAAATCCGGAAAATCTTCAGATAAAATCAGCATTATTTCAGCGAATGTTTATCAGTTCAATACTGATTATCAAAGGTTTCACAAGATTATTGAAAAATATCAACCGGATATTTTTGTCACTTTTGAAAGCAATTCAGACTGGGAAAAAGCCAATCGAAAACTCGAAAAAGACTATCCGTTTTCACAAAAAGTAACGCTGGAAAATACGTACGGAATGCATTTCTATTCGAAACTTGAACCGGCGAAAATCAAGACACATTTTTTTGTCGCCGATGATATTCCGAGTATTGAAGCACTTTTCCAAACAGAAGACGGTTTTGAATTTGAAGTTTTCGCAGTTCATCCACCGCCGCCAAGTCCGACCGAAGAAAGCACTTCCAAAGAGCGTGACGGAGATTTGCTGAGCGTCGCAAAAAAAATAAAAGACAGAAACAGACCGACCGTTGTGATTGGTGATTTCAATACGGTTGCGTGGTCAACAACATCCATTCTTTTCCGGAAAACAAGCGGTTTAATTGACGGCAGAATCGGAAGAGGAATTCTTTCCACATTTCATGCGAAATACTGGTTTTTCCGTGTTCCGCTGGATTTATTTTTTCACAGCAAGGAAGTTTTCATCGATGAACTGAAAACACTTGAATATTTCGGTTCCGATCATTTCCCGATTTACTGTGAGTTTCAACTCAACAAAACCGATAAAGAACAGGAAAGTGATGTGAAAACTGCAACTGCAGAGGAATCTCAGGAAGCCGATGAACTGATTGAAGAAGGCAAGAAAGAATCGACAGAAAACTTCGAAGAATTTGCGAAGGAATAAAAAAACAGAACTTTTGTCCTGTTTAAAACCTCATTTCATCCTTCACTACTCCACCGTTTTGCGTGTGCTGCAGCAAATCAGATTCAATAAATGTTTTGATTTTTTCTTCGTCGCCGTTACTTGGAAAAAGCAGATGAACATTCGCTCCTGCATCAAGCGTGAAAAACAGCGGCAAACCGGTTTCTTCACGGAATTTCCAGATTTTGTTGATGACTTCCATCGTTCCGGATTTCATCAGGATAAACGCAGGTTCGCTCATCATCATCATCGCGTGAAGCGTTAAAGCTTCGTGTTCCACCAAAGTGATGAAACGGTTCATATCGCCGGATTTCAGGATTTCTTTCATAGGAACAAAATTTTCCCGAGCTTCCTGAAAACGTCTTTCGGCGTAAGGATTAGTGTTCATCAAACCGTGACCAACCGTAGAACTTACAGATTTCTGACCTTCATGAATCAGCAAAACCCAATCGTTGAAATTTTTGAAAACAGGATGAATTTCTTCATTCGGATACTGAACAGCAAACAAATCGGAACTTCCCTCAACTTCCGGAGTTTCACCCCAAACAACCAAACCGTTGTACAGACTTCTGCACGCGCTACCGCTTCCCAATCTTGAAAGAAACGAAGCTTTTTTCGTCTTTAATCCTGGTTCCTGGTTCTCGGTTTCAAAAACCTCATCCAAACTCATAAGACATTTTGCAATCGCGCCAAAACCTGAAGCAGAACTTGCAATTCCCGAACTGTGCGGAAAGGTATTTTCGGTTCTGATGATGTATTTCCCTTTCAGAATCCACGGAAGATATTTTTCAATGTTTCTGAAATATTTTTCGATTTTTTCTGCGAATTTCAGTTCTTCGTTTCCGGACAGAAAAGTCTGTACAGAAAAAGGTTCATCCGCAATAAATTCCATCTGCGTATTGGTTCTGCAGTGATTTAAAGTATAAGAAATACTCGGATTTGCTGGAATTTGGTTGGCGTATTTTCCCCAGTATTTTATAAGAGCGATGTTGCTCGGACAGCTTTCAGAAACGGTTTGTGATGAAATCTGAAACTGACTGTTTCCTAAAAATTGATCTTCCATTTTGTTCTTAAACACAGAGAGCACAGAGTTTTTCACGGAGTTCACTGCGTTTCTTTTATTTAAATCTTTTTTCTTTCCTCTTTTTTCTTGATTCTTAATGCGCGTACATTTTCTCAATCAGTTCCGCATATTTTGCAGCGACAATATTCCGTTTGATTTTTAAAGTCGGTGTGATTTCTCCCGTTCCAACCTCGAATTCTGCAGGCATTAAGGTGAATTTCTTCACCTTTTCAAAACCGGACAGACTTTTCTGAATTTCATCAATCTTCTGATTGTAAAACTCTTTGATTTTATCCATTTTCACAATTTCGTCCCAGCTTGTAAACGGAATATTCAGTTTCGGAAGCTGTTCTTTCAGTGCCTCAAAATTCGGAATAATCAAAGCCGTTACGAAAGGTTTTCCTTCGGCAACCACCATCGCCTGAGTAATGTACTGATTGTTGGAAAGCAGATTCTCAATCGGTTGCGGCGTCACATATTTTCCGTTGGAAGTCTTCATCAGATCCTTACTTCTGTCGGTAATTGTTAAATTTCCTTTCTCATCAAATTTTCCGGCATCACCGGTTCTAAACCAACCGGCTTCCGTGAAAACTGCGGCAGTTTCTTCAGGTTTTCTGTAGTAACCTTTCATAATTCCGCTTCCTTTCGCAAGAATTTCGTCGTTTTCACCAATCTTAATCTGCGTATCGCCCAAAGTTACACCTGCAGTTCCGTGTTCGTAATTCACAAACGGAAAAGCGGTCAACGTCGCGGTAGTTTCAGTCAAGCCGTAACCAACCGTGATGTGAATTCCCATTGCATCGAAAAATCTCGTTACTTCCGGAGACAGCGAAGCGCCGCCACAAGGCATGAACCAAAGATTTCCGCCGAGTTTATTTTTGATTTTTGCAAAGACAAGTTTATCTGCCAAAGACATTTTCAGACCGAGACCAAAAGGAATGCTTTTTCCTTTTCTTTTCAGTTCTGAAACTTCGGTACCGACTTTCATTGCCCAGTTGAAAATTTTCTGTTTGGTTGGAGAACCGGTTGCCATCATTTCGTTGATTCCGGCATAAATTTTCTGGTAAAACCTCGGAACAGCGCACATCATCGTAGGTTTCACTTCCGTTAAAGTGTGTGCAATTGCTTTTGTATTTTCGTTAAATGAAACTTTTGCACCGCCGTAAAGCGAAAGTAAAGTCCAGCTTCTTTCGAAAACATGTGTCAACGGAAGAAACGCGAGAGAATGTTCATTTTCAAAATTCTTGAATTTGAAAAACTCAAAATGCGCATCGAAACATTTCCAGAAATTTCCGTGCGTTAACATTACGCCTTTCGGAACTCCCGTTGTTCCCGAGGTGTAGATTAATGTAGCCAGTTCTTCATCGTCTTTTTCAGCTATTTCAAAATTTTCATCAGAATTTTTTATGAAATCTTCCAGATATTCCGAACGTTCTTTCTTGATCCAGACTTTCTTTTTCGCCACGATAATTTTCTGCAGAAAAGCATTGCTCTGAATCATTTCGTATGATGCATCATACTGATCCTGATCGCCAACCAAAACCATTTTCGTTTCAGCATCGTTTACAATATATTCTGCCTGTTCGCGGTTGTTGGTGGAATATATCGGCACTGTAACCGCACCGAGCGCAAGCGCAGCCAAATCGAAAACAATCCATTCCGCAGAATTGTCCGAATAAATCGCGACTTTATCATTCGCAGAAATTCCCGCATTTTTCAGTGCATTTGCCGTTTTAAAAACCATACGCCGGAAATCTTTCCAGTTCAGATCTTTCCACTTATCGTCTTTTTTGAAACCGATGGCAGATTTCAGCGGATGCTTTTCGGTATTGGTGTTGAGAAATTGTGTTACGTTCATTTTTTATGGATCAAGCGAAGACATTTCAACCATTCGCTGAATTATTTTTTGTCTTTGATATAATTTTTGATGTGGAAATCGATGCTTTCCTCCACCGGAATAAACTCAAAATTCAGGCGTTCGCGGATTTTTTGGTTTGATACAAACTTTTCTGACGTCACCGAATCGAGATTCACTTTATTCATCATCCGCAATTTAGGAAAAAGCCAGCCAAAAAACAGATTGCTGAAATAACCCATCTGAAGCACCGATTTTGCAAGCACTTTGGAAGGTTTCAGTCCGAGTTTTCCTCTGATATAATCGGCAACTTCACGGTATTTTTTATTTTCGGAAACCAAAACAAAACGTTCATCAAAAATATTCTGTTCCATAAGTTCCACCGCAATTTCTGCAACATCACGAACATCAACATACGCTGCATTTCCGCTCATGGAAAAAGGATATTTCTCGAAACTTGTAAAAATTTCGCCGCTGCTGCTGTTCCAGTTTCCGCTTCCGATAATAATTCCGGGATTGATGATGGCGATATTCAAACCTTCTGCTGCTGCTCTCCAGACTTCCATTTCAGAAAAATGTTTGGACACGGCATAATCGGAATGATCGAGTTTCGGATTGAAATCTGAATTTTCGTCCACTTCACCATTTTCATTCACACCATCGAAAACCGCCATTGAACTTACGAACAGAAATTTCTTTACTGTAGAATTTTCGCAGGCATAAAGCAGATTTTTCGTTCCTTCAATATTGGTGTGGAACATTTCTTTTCTTTTTGCCGGATGAAAACTGACTTTCGCGGCGCAGTGATAAACTTCTGCAACTCCGACAAGTGCTTTTTCCAGAGATGCGATGTCATCAAAATCGACATCAATCCATTGAATTTTATTGAAAAAATCATCAGGATTTTCGGTGTAAAAGCTGTAGGAATGACGAACCTCATCGAGATTGCTGGTTTTTCTTTTGGCTGCACGAACCGACTTTCCGCGTTTCAGAAGTTCCAAAACGATTACCCTGCCGAGAATTCCAGTTGCACCGGTTACAAAAACCATAAATTTGAATAGAACACAAAGATAAGAAAAAACCTCGCCAAAACGAATTGACGAGGTTTTACGAAGGTAATATGAATAAAGTTATTTTTCGGCTGCATCGATAATTTTCTGGAACTCTCTCCAATCGTAATAATGGAAAGTTTTTCCTTCGCTCATCGCTACGAAAACACCTTTTGGAAAGCGGATTCCCATGTTTTTGCTTGTTACTTCGCTTCCGTCGGAGAATTTTGTTGATGTTGGGATTTCAGCAATTCTGGTGTGAAGATGCGGATTTCCAGAATCGCCTTCTCTGCGGTACACATTGAATGTATTCGCCTGTTGGTTGGAAATCAGGATGTAACCGTTTCCGTTTCCGGTATCGTAAATGGAAATTCCTTCCATATCTTCCTTGAAATCGTTCTGACCAAAAAGAGCAAGTTCTTCGTTTCCTTTTGCAGGATCTGCGTAATATTTGTGAATTCCGAACTGTTCATCAGAATAATACACATAACCCAGTTCATGATCTACAACAATAGCTTCAATTTCTTTTTTATTGCTGTAATTTCCGAATTTACGAACCACTTCACCTTCCACTCTTCCGTTGTTCTCAGAAAGTTTATACTGCCATAAATATGTTCCGGACGGACCTTCTTTTCTTCCGACAATGGCGTGAATTTCTCCGTTTGATGGATTTTTGTACAACGCAATTCCCATCGGCGCATTATGTGCTTCACCTTCAAATACAGGAATCGATCCGATTTCCGTCATATCCGGAAGTGAATAAATCATAATTCGGTTAAGTTCGCGTTCTGTGGTCACAGCAATGTCTACTTTTCCGCCTTTGAAAGGCAATCCGTACTGAATATCAACGTTGTTCGGTCTTTTCAGATTCAGGACTTTATTGACCATTTTTCCGTTCAGATCATACACGAAAAGTCCGCCTTCAGTATCTTTATCGGTTCCGACAATCAGAGATTTTGAATAATCGGTTGGATGATGCCAAATTGCAGGATCATCGGTATCGTGATTGGTTTTGTCGGTTACAACTGTTGGTTTCAGACGTTCGCCACGGAAAGGATCATCAAATTTTTCGACTACGGAACAGCTTGAAAAAACCAGCGCTGCACATGATAAAAGAATAAGTTTTGAATTTTTCATAATAATAAAACTGAACCGGAAAGAGATTCAATCCGGTTCAGTAGGTGTAAATTTAAGAATTAAAAATCGAATTTCAGACCGAAAGAAAACCTTGGTTCATAATATTCCATCTGCATTGTTCTGTCTGCAATTCCCTGATAATATCTCAAAGGCTGATTCGTTAAGTTGTTCGCTTCGAAGAAAATTCTCATCCAGTCTTTAAGCGCATAAGATGCGTTGAAATCCAGGAAAGTCTGCTTGTCGTAGTAACGGTCTTCGAAATCGCTTCCGCCCAGTTCATCCAGATACGCAGCAGTGTGATTCATGGAAACTCTTGCAGAAAATTTCTTGTTTTCCCACGAAAGTGAAGCGTTGAACATGTGCGGCGCGGTTCCAGGAAGCATTAATCCAGTTCTCATTTCGCCATCAGCATTGTAAATTCCTTTTGCTTCAGATTTTGTGTAGGTATAGTTGGCGTAAGCATTAAAGTTTTTCGCAAATCCAGGAAGGAAATCCAACTGACGCTGCAATGCAACTTCAAAACCGTAAACGTCAACCGTTTCACCGTTTCTTGTTGTAGTAAAGGTATAGTTTTCACCAGGATTCATGTTGTTCGGAACTCCAGGGAAATCCTGATCGAATTTAACTGAGTTGTATGTTCCGTCGCGGTAAACGTAGATGAAATCATTCAGTCTTTTGTAGAATGCTCCAGCAGAAAGGATTCCGACATTTTCGAAATAATATTCACCCATGAAATCATAGTTGTAAGCATACGTTGATTTCAGGTTCGGGTTACCTGCAGAAATATCGTTATCATCCGGAATTACACTGATGAAAGGTGATAGCTGATAATAATTCGGTCTTGCAATTGCAGTTGAGAATGCTGCACGAAGAACCAAATTCTGCACCGGCGTATATTTTAAAGCGGCGCTTGGAAGGATATTTGTGTAGTTGTTTTCAACCGTTCTGTTTCCTTCGAAAGAATCTTCGTCTTCAATGATGTTTCCGGTATATGTTGTCTGTGTGTTTTCAATTCTGGCTCCAAGAATTACGGAGAAATTGTCTGAGAAATTCTGGTCCCATCTTAAATAACCTGCGTAAATATCTTCTTTTGCTTCATAGTTCAACGCAAGGAATTCTTCCGGAAGCTGGCTTTTATCGAAAAGCGCAGCATTGTTCAGATCAAGATTCCCAAGGAAAACTGCTCCTGCAAAATAGCCCGGAACATAGTTGGAATTTGGATTCCAGTTCTGTCCGCTCCAGAAAACCGGACCTGCTTGAGACATGTTATCCATGAAACCTGAAGTCGGTTCGTATTCGTAGAAATCGTTTACTCTGTCTTTAGATTTCAGTCTGGCTTTACCACCAAATCTCAAACGACCTTTCTGACCGGAAATAATGGAAAAAGGAACTCTGAAATTCAGTTTTGCCGTAATTTCATCTTCAGCTGTATTTCCCTGCTGATCGGTTACTTCTCTCAATTCATATTCATCCAAAGCAGGATCTGTAATTGCTTTCAGATAAGGTAATCTTGTGTCTCCAAAATTTCCGTTGAATGCAACATCTTTTACTCTGTAATCGATATATCTTTCGTTTGGTCTCTGCTCTTCCGCTTTTGAATAGGAAACGCCCCAATCCATATCAATTGTTGATCCCAAAATGTGATCACCGCCGATAGAATAATTCTGCATAATCTGACGCTCAAGTCTTGCGTTTTTGCTCAGCCTGTCGTTGATTCCACCCTTGGTTTGTGAACGGATTTCTGCAGTGTAAGTTCCGTCTGCATTTCTTTCAATGTCTGTATAACGAAGTCTGTAACGGTTTTCCCAGTCATCACGCCAATTGTATAAAGCATTAAGGTTGATGCGGTGTTTGTCGCTCAGCTTGAAATCAAGGTTTGCACCAACACTTTTTCTTTCTCTTTTCACGTCATATTTACGGATGTCCATTTCTTCCATGTAAACATTTCCGTCGTCGTCTGTAATCCAAACACCTTCAACGTTATCGGAACCGTAATCGTTATTGTTATAAGAACCGTTCAGAACCAAACCGATTTTTCCGTCTGCAAAACGGTTTCCGTACATGAATGAATTGGTGAAAGCAAATCTGTTTCTGATTCCGTTATAACCGGAACCTGTTGTAAGGGAAATTCTTTCTTTGTTCGGTGCGGTACGAGTTTTCAATTCTACAGAACCTCCAATTGCGTCTCCGTCCATATCAGAAGTCAAGGTTTTATTAACCTCGATAAGCTGAATCATGTCTGAAGGAATAAGGTCCATCTGAACTTTACGGTTATCACCTTCGGCGGAAGGAATTCTGTTTCCGTTCAAAGTAACCGAGTTCAGTTCTGAAGCAAGACCTCTTACAATAATGTTTCTCGCCTCACCCTGGTCGTTCTGCATTGTAATACCGGGAATTCTTTTCAGGGCATCACCAATGTTTGCATCCGGAAATTTACCAACCTGATCGGAAGAAACAACGTTCGTAATATTCGGATTATTTTTCTGCGTATTTAACGCTCTTGCCTGACTTTGACGTCCAAAACCGATGATATTCACCGCCTGAATCTGTGTTGTTCTTGGATCCAGAACAATATTTTGCGTGATGCTTCCGGAATCAGTAACCGTAACATCGTAAGTTGAAGTTCCGTATCCAAGATAATCAACTGTCATGGTATAATTACCTGCAGGAACATTAAGAAACACATAATTACCGTCGGAATTGGAAACTGTATAAATATTTCCGGGGTTAAGGATAATTTTTGCGCCGGGAAGTGCAATATCACTCTGATCATTAATCTTTCCCGAAACCGTTCCCGTTTGTGCAAACGCCAACATTGAGGCACATAAGAGTACCGAACAAACCAGTCTTTTCATTTTTACTTTTTGAATTATTCCAGCGAAAATATCAAGATTGGGTCGAAAAGACGTTTCGTAAAATTTACGGAATTGTTAAATTGTGTTAACAGAATTATTCCAGATGCGTATCGAGCAGGAAGTTCTTTACCTCAGTCGCAAAATCAGTTGGATTTTCCGCCTGAACCCAGTGGCCGGCATCTGGGATTTTTACCAGTCTGTAATCCGGAAACTGCTGTTTGATCTGAAATCCGTCCTGTGGTAAAATATAATTTGAGTTCGCACCGGCAACAAATAAAGTCGGACCGTTATAAACACCGAATTTTATTGCATTGGAAACAAACTGATCGTATTTTTCAGATAAAGTTTTGAGATTGAATCTCCAGGCAAGTTTTTTTTCGCCGTTTTCTTCTTTCCAGAAGAGACTTTTCGCTAAAAACAGCACCGTTGACGTATCCGGAATATAGGTTTTGAGAAGATCTTCAACATCGCCACGTGATTTTACTTCTGAAAGATCAACCGATTCCAGCGCTTTGAAAACTCCCTGATGATGCGGAGGATAAGCTTTCGGAGAAATATCGACAACAATCAGTTTTTCTACTTTCACGGGATATTTCACAGCAAACTGCATCACCGCTTTTCCGCCTAAAGAATGACCGAGAAGATTGGCTTTTTCAATTCTGTAATGCTGCATGTAATGGGCAATATCATGTGCCAAATCATCGTGCGACATTTCTTCGGAATGAAAACTTTTGCCGTGATTTCTTAAATCGATTAAGTGAACCGGAAAATATTCACCGAATTCCTTTCCAAAAGAACCCCAGTTATCGAGCATTCCGAATAAACCGTGAAAAACCAGAAGCGGCGTTCCCGATTTGTCTTCGCCGTATATTTTTGAATGAAGAATGTTGTCCATAAATAATTTTAAAAATCGATACCGATATCAATTGATGAAAAGAAGTCACCTATTCCTTCGAACACAGCACTCAAATCCAGCCAGGAAGCATCAAAATTAACATTCTCAAGACTGAAAAAATCTGTACTATCCGTGGAAATCCCCGAAAGCATTTCCGTTTTCATTTCTGTATAATCATAGTTTTCACCTGTAATTTGGTGATGCCTGTCAAAATCTTCATGTGAAGAAAAAACCGACATGCCCCAACATGCAAAGTCGAGGCCTTCATACCATCGGTTTTTTCTGTGCGACTGTTCAACTTCTTCGGGTTTGTAAAATTTCTTTGTGCCGTAATCTTCAACCAGGATTTTACCTAAATCAGCGATATAAGCCTTTTTATCATTCGGAAAAACTGCGCATGATTTATCCATAAACTACCACTTTGCTAAACGCTTCAGGTACGCCTGAACCGTATTTTCCATTCCCAAATATAAAGCTTCTGAAATTAAGGCATGACCTATGGAAACTTCCAGAAGATTCGGAATGTTATCTGCGAAATATTTCAGGTTTTCCAGACTCAAATCGTGTCCGGCATTAATTCCGAGATTGAATTCAGTTGCTTTAAGTGCCGTTTCATGATAAGGTTTGATTGCAGCTTCTTTATTGGCCGAATATTCCTTGGCGTAAGCTTCAGTGTACAATTCAATTCTGTCGGTTCCTGTTGAAGCGGCGTATTCCACCATTTCCGGATTCGGATCCAGAAAAATGGATGTCCGGATTCCTGCATTTTTAAATTCAGCAATCACTTCTTTCAGAAAATCCTGATGTTCTTTGCAGTCCCAACCTGCGTTGGAGGTAATGGCGTCATCGGCATCCGGAACCAAAGTTACCTGTTCGGGTTTCACTTCCAGAACCATGTCGATAAACGGACGGTGCGGATTTCCTTCAATATTGAATTCGGTGTACACCAAAGGTTTCAGATCGTAAACATCTTTACGGGTAATATGCCTTTCGTCGGGTCTTGGATGAATCGTAATTCCCTGTCCGCCAAACTCCTGAATTTTCACGGCAGCTTCGGTCACACTTGGAAATTCTCCACCGCGCGCATTTCTTAAAGTGGCTATTTTATTGATGTTTACACTTAGTTTTGTCATTTCTGAATTTAAATTTTATTCTCAATTTTCACGAACTGCATCACTTCGAGGTCAAAGTATTTCGATGCTACTAAAAGATGGTCGAAAATATCACTTTGAATTCCTTCGTAATTCAGCCAGACCGAATCGTTGGTAAAGGCATAAATTTCCAGCGGCATTCCCTGTGGCGTATTTTCCAGCTGTCGTACCATGAGTGTATTTTCCTGATCAATATGCTTGTTGTTCATCAGATAATTGAGAGCATAAACCCGGAAAACTCCGATATTCGTAAGCTGATTTCCGTTCAGAATAACGTCCTGATTTTCAAGCTGATTACGTTCATTGATAATCTCGTTGCGTTTGTCTTCTAGGTATTTTTTAATCAGATTGACTTTCGCATATTTTTCAAACATTTCTTCATCCACAAACTGGAACGAATTGATATTGAATATGATAGAACGTTTAATCCGTCTTGTATTGCTTTCCGACATCACCTGCATATTTTTGATTTCTGTGGAAAGCAAATCGTAGGTCGGAATTGTGGAAACGGTTTTGTCGAAATTCTCAATTTTGGTAGTAATCAGGTTGATTTCCTTCACTGTTCCTTCAAGGTTGTATTTCGGAATGCCAATCCAGTCTCCTACTTTCAGACTTTTTGATGTTGCTACATGAATTCCGGTTACAAAACCTAAAATCGTATCACGGAAAACCAAGACCAGAACCGCCATTACCGCACCCAAACTTCCTAAAATTGTGGTACTGCTGATGCCGAAAATCACCATAATCAGGATGACTCCGAAAATAAATGCGCCAAAGATTTTCAGGGTTTGCGAAATGGCATTCAGAGCAACAATGCGGTAAAAATCCTTTTTATAAGTGTAATAAAGTTCAACGGTTTTCATCATCCGCATCGCCATTCCCGCAAAAGCTAGAACGGTTGCTACATCCAGAACTCTTTCGAGAACACCAAATGTTTGCTTATGCGTGTACTGGAAAATAGGCACCATGACAAAACCACCGATAAACAGCGCGAGAATATGCGCCACAGAATTCACTACTTTTGAGTGATAGAGGGCTTTCAGAAACGGCTGTTCGTCATTTTTCGCAAAACGGGATATTATTATACGAACGATGAATTTCAGGATCAGATCTATCGCATAAATTATTGCGAGAAGCAGCACAATCTTGATCATCACTTGCCAAACCCAGTTATCTGTAATGTTTTCGGCAATAAATCTGTGAAGATCATAGCTAATCCTTTCCAGAAAATCTTTCGTTTGTTTCAGCTGATCATTCATCCGGCAAAAATAAGAAAATGGTTTGTGTTTCCCCGATTAATGCTTACTTTTAACAAAATTTATCATTATGGATTTTCCTTTGGTGGAGCTTATTTGCATCATACTTCTGATACTGGGAATGGTAGGCACGATATTACCGATTCTTCCCGGGCTCGTCCTCAGTCTGGGCGGTGTACTGATTTACAAATTCTACACCGGTTCCGATTTATCCATGGTTTATATCTGGATTTTCGCATTTTTGACGCTGGTTTCCATTTTCCTGAATTATATAATTCCGGCCAAAACAAACCGAAAATATGGCGGCACCCGCTGGGGTTCCGTGGGCTCTGTAATCGGAACTATTGCCGGGATGCTTTTCATTCCTGTTCCTTTTGGATTTCTGATCGGAATGTTTCTCGGTGTTTTTATCGGTGAACTTCTTCACGACTCGAAAGACAGGAAGAAAGCCGTTAACTCTACAAAAGGTGCTTTTATCGGATTTATCTACGGCACCGGATTCAATTTTGTGGTTGCATTGGCAATGTTTTTGGTAGTTTTATGGGATATAATTAAATAAACACATATGATACGTCTTTTTGTAATTTCGGCTTTAAGTTTACTGAGTGCTCAGGACTGTGCGGATCAGAAAACCACGGACAACACTACCAAAATTTCTGCTTCCAACACAGTAAATACTCCTTCCTCTGAATCTGCTGGACTAAAAATACAGACCAATACTGTAAAAGAAACAGACGTAAAGAAAGCTCAGACCGACGATACCAAAAATTCTTCTGACACTTCGGCATCTTCAGCGGCAGATAATTCCTCAACAACCGATCCAAAAGGCATTGTGTATTTAAGGGAAGGGGAAAACAGGTTTCTGAAGGAATATCAGATGAACGTTACGCTTATCAACATTCATGAAGACAGCCGCTGTCCGCCAAAAGTACAGTGCGTCTGGGCAGGCGCAGTAGTTGTCAATATCGAACTGATGAGCACAACAAGCCGGCCTGTAACTGTTCAGCTTGCAACGGTGAATATGCCGACACGCAGTCTCAAGAAATCAACTGAGTTTAACGGCTATAAAATTTCGCTTGTTGAAGTTTCTCCGAGCAGTTCCGACAAAGGATTCCGCGCTCTGAAAGGCAGTTACAGGATTGGACTGAAATTTGAAAAAGCAGATCCTTTTTCCACCAGTTCTACCACGAAATAACTTGCTGACCGGTGGATTTCAGAAAATCATTGATTTTCGAAAACGGTTTGCTCCCGTAAAATCCGCGGTACACAGAAAACGGCGACGGATGCGCCGACTGAACAATACTATGCTTCGCTGAATCAATCAGCAGAGCTTTTTTCTGCGCAAAAGCGCCCCACAAAACGAAAACAACGTTTTCTTTCCTGTCGGAAATTTCTTTGATAATGAAATCCGTGAATTTTTCCCATCCCAAATCTTTATGAGAATTTGGTGAATGTGCACGAACCGTTAAAGTGGCATTTAGTAGTAAAACACCCTGTTTTGCCCAGTCATCAAGCTCTTTTTTGCTGCGTTCTATTCCTAAATCTTCCTTTAATTCCGTAAAAATATTCTTGAGTGAAGGTGGCGCAGAAACATTTTCAGAAACTGAAAAACACAAACCATTCGCCTGAAAATCATTATGATAAGGATCCTGACCAATTATTACGACTTTCACATCATCAAAAGGCGTTAATTCCAGCGATCGGAAAATCTGGTTTTTTGGTGGAAAACATTGGGTTGTAGTATACTCTTCTTTCACTTTTGCCCAAAGATTCTCGAAATATTCGGAATTTTTTATGGGTGCAAGAACTTCAGTCCAGGTCATGGTTTAAGATTATCCTTCAAAAATAAATCAATTATTTCTGATTCAAAAGCTTCTGATATTTCACCAAATCGGGTTTTGAAATTCTGAAAGTATCAATTTTTTCCGGCGAAAGCTGAATCAGATAATAATCATCGGTTCTTGAAGGTCGCGTTGCATCTTCCGGATCAACCGGTTCAATTGTTGTCCATAAATACGTGAAGGATTTCAGCTGATTTCCTTCTTTCCACAGCCAGCTTTTTATTTCTTCGGCGTAACCGGCATCGCCCAGTTTATCGGCAAGTTCAAAATACTGCGGTGAAACTTCATCTTTGGTTTTGTCGTAGAAAAACAGTTTCAAAGCTGTAAACGAATATTCACCGGGCATTCTCGCAACAAGTCCGATTGTATTTTCGTCAATATCAAATCTGGAATGCGCCTGAAAATCCGTCTTATTTCCCACAAATGATTCCGTAACTTCAAATGGAAACAAACTGATTTCCTCTTCTGAAAAAGACGGTCCGATACTTTTCTCCGCATAATCCGGTGCGACAAAGCGTGTTGAATCCAGGTCTATCTGTCTGAATTTATCCAGAAAATCCTGATTTTTTGAAGTCCAGACTTTTGCAGAATCCGGCGAACTATTCACCGTTGAAAACGTATCAACCGAAGATTTTTCAGCAGAAGTTTCCGATTTGGAACAGGAAAACAGCGCTGCTGCGAAGAAAACAAAAACCAGCTTTTTCATACATCAATATTAATCAATTAAAGAAATGCAGGATTACAAAATTCTGTAAAATCATTTCCGAATTATCCAATACTGTCACTTTCAAAATAGTTATTTTTGCACTGTGCACATACAACAAGAAGATTTAGACGAACTTGAATTTCCGGTACTGCTGTCGGAAATTGCGCCTTTTGCGTATTCCCATAAAACGGAAGAGAAAATTATGAACCTTCGTCCGATGAACATCGATGAAGCCGAACTTTCTCTGAAAAAAACCTCAGAATTTCTGACCAGTTTTGAAAGTTCGAACGCTATTCCGTTCAACGAATATGAAGATATTGAAACAGAACTGAAACTGATGCTGATTGAAAATTTCCGTCTGGAAAACAAGGCATTCGTAAAAATTAAAGCCATTACTGAACAGATTGGCCGTCTGCAGAAATTTTTTCCTGCGCTTTCTGAAACGTTTCCGAATCTTCTGGAAGAAGTAAAAGACCTGGAATTCCGTAAGGAAATTATTGAAAAAATCGACAAGGTTTTCAACCGTTTCGGTGAAGTGAAAAACGAAGCTTCACCCAATCTGAGAACTTTGCGCACCGAAATTCAGCATGCGAAAAAAGCCATCGACGAAAATTTTAACCGCGCGATGAACAATTACGCCGATGTTTTGGAAGATATCCGCGAAACGATTATTGATGATCAACGCGTTTTGGCAGTAAAATCAGGGTTCAAAAAAAGAGTTCCCGGAAGAACACTCGGAATTTCAAAAACCGGCTCCATCACTTATATTCAGCCGGATTCGGTGGTGAAACATTATTTCAAACTGAGGGAAAATCAAGAAGAGGAAAAAAAGGAAATCGACAGAATTCTGCGAAATCTTACGGCCGAAATTTCGGAATTCCAACCGCAGCTTTCCGATTATCAGAATTATATTTTCAGTCTGGACTTAACGCGTGCCAAAGCCATGTTTGCTGAAACGGTGAACGGCGTTTTGCCGAAAATCAACCGGCACAAAACGCTGCGACTGAAAGACGCTTATCATCCTTTGCTGTGGCTTCAGAATAAAGCGGAAAACAAGAAAATTTATCCGCAAACACTGACTTTAACGGAACACAACCGGATTATCTGTATTTCCGGGCCGAATGCCGGTGGAAAATCCATCACGCTGAAAACCGTAGGATTGCTGCAACTGATGATTCAGAGTGGAATTCTAGTTCCGGTTCACCCAAAATCGGAGATGTTTTTCTTTGATAAAATGATGACAGATATTGGTGATAATCAGTCGATTGAAAATCATCTTTCCACCTACTCTTCCCGACTGAAAAAAATGTCCGGAATTATCCGTGAAGCCGATGCAGAAACGCTTTTGCTGATTGATGAATTCGGAACAGGATCTGATCCGGAACTCGGCGGCGCTTTGGCGGAAAGTTTCCTGGAATTTTTCTACGAGAAAAAATCTTTTGCGATTATTACAACGCATTACACGAACATTAAACTTGTGATTGAACAGCTTCCGAATGCAACAAATGCAGCCATGCTTTTTGATGAAAATTCTTTGGAACCGCTGTACAAACTGGAAGTCGGACAGGCCGGAAGTTCCTTTACTTTTGAAGTGGCCGAGAAAAATAAAATTCCAAGATTCATCATCAAAAATGCACGTGCAAAAGTGGAAAAAGATGTCGTGAACCTGGACAAAACCATTGTAAAACTTCAGCAGGAAAAATTTGAGGTTGAAAAACTGAAATCCAATCTTACCGAACAGAAAGAAAATGTTGAAGATAAGCGCGACAACCTGCAGAAACTGAATGAACAGCTGGAACAGAAACTTTTCAATTTCCAGAAACTGTACGAAGAAGAACACCGAAAACTTCAGTTTGGAAACAAAATTGAGGCCTTCATTGATTCGTATATCAAAGGAAAAGCGCGGAAAGATGTGGTGAAAGATTTTGTGAAAATTCTGGAGCAGGAAAAATTCAGGAAACTCGGTTCAGACAAAGATGAAAGCAAACGTCTTCAGGTGGTGAAACGAAAAGTGACGCAGCAACTCAAAAAGGTAGAAGTAAAAGAAAAAATTGCCGAAACCAACGAAAAAATCGAAGAGAAAAAGCAAAAAGAAAGAGCAGTCTGGATGAAAATCGGACAGCGTGTACGGATTTCCGGCTCCACTTCTGTAGGAACCATCGACGCGATTCACAAAAACGGAAAAGTAACGGTGAATTACGGCGCGTTCAAAACTCAGATTGATGGAAATGAGTTGGAAAGGATTTAATATTTTATCCCAAAATAAGCTATAATTAATGAAAAAACAGAAAGGAAATTTGCAATAACACCTTGAGAGTCTTTCTTTTCAGACGTTAAAATTAACTTGTTTTTATCACCAACTATTATATTAGAATCTTTAATATTTCCAATAAACTGATTATTTTGTTTGTTCACATCTTTCCATTTTTCATATGAACCGAATTCTATCGCATCATAACCTAGCTTTGTTAGTTTATACATAGACTTTGAACATTTATAAATAAGTCCTCTTGCTTCTAGCTCATCTTTTGACTTCATAACTTCTGCATTATCTTTATGTATTGTAAAAAATCCATAAGTTGCTATTTCATTGAGAATAAAATCTTTTTTTTCCATTTTTGAATACGCTTTATCTCTAATATAACGAAATAACTGAAATAAAAAAAGAGGCTGTCTCAAAAGGACAGTCTTTTTTTTTCGCTTTGTTTAAAAATCCGATTTTTGAAGTTTTCTATTTTTGATTTTTCGAAAAACAAAGCTAAAAAAGTCAAAAAACAGTCTAT
>JAEXBA010000023.1 GCA_023457935.1 Bacteroidota bacterium
ACCTCCGGGTTATGAGCCCGACGAGCTACCTACTGCTCTACCCCGCGGTATGTTTTTCGAAAATTTCAGAAAACCGCGTTTTCTCTGAAATCCTGGCTGTCTTAGTAGCGGGGACACGACTCGAACGTGCGACCTCCGGGTTATGAGCCCGACGAGCTACCTACTGCTCTACCCCGCGATATTGGACTGCAAATATACAAAAAATTTGCCATCCGTCAAATATTCATGAAAAATTCCTTATTCATCCCAATTTAACTACCTTTGCAGCATGGCCAAAATCTTGAAAATTTACCCTGAAAACCCACAGGAAAACCTTATTAATGAAGTTGTTAAAACGTTGCAGAACGGTGGTATAATTATTTATCCTTCGGACACGGTTTATGCGATGGGTTGCGACATCAACAACATCAGAGCAATGGAGAAACTCGCGCAGCTGAAAAAAATCAAGCTTGAAAAGGCACAGTTCTCGATTATCTGTAACGATTTAAGCCATCTTTCATCATTTGCAAAACCCATTGACACCGCAACGTTCAGAATCCTGAAAAATAATGTTCCCGGCCCGTTCACGTTTATTCTGGAAGCCAATAAAAATCTTCCGCTGGCCTATAAAGGTCATAAAACCGTCGGAATACGTGTTCCTGATCATACCATTCCGCAGATGATTGTTGAAAAGCTCGGAAATCCAATTGCCTCCACTTCCATTAAAGATGATGACGAAATCATCGAATATACTACTGATCCTGAACTGATTGCAGAAAAATTTGATCATCTGGTTGATATCGTTATTGATTCCGGTTACGGCGACAATGTTGCTTCAACCATCGTGGATCTTACTTCCGGTGAGCCGGAGATTATCCGGGAAGGAAAAGGACAGCTGTAGTTTTTGAGGTGATGAGGCGATAAATTACAGTGTGATGAAGTAAAGAAGTGAAGAGGTGATGAAGTTAGAAGGTTATGAAGTGATGAAGTTTGTGCAGAAAACCTTTGACTTTCAACTGATAACTAAGCCTGAATCTGTAACTTCTGACATCTCACATCTCATATCTCATATCTCACATCTGACATCTCATATCTGACATCTAAATTCTAACATCTATAAAAAATGAAGATTATCACTTCGCCTGCAAAACTGATGAACATTGAGAATTCAACTGAGCTGTTGCGTTCATCTACCCCAAAGTTCATTAAGGAAGCAGAACTGATACAGTTTTATCTGAAAGAAAAATCACCGAAATACCTGTCGGAACTGATGGAAATTTCCCCGAAACTTGCTGATGAGAACTGGGAACGGAACCAGAAATGGAAACCGAATCCGACCGCAAAAAATTCAGCGCCTGCGATGTTTGCTTTTGTCGGTGAAGTGTACAGAGGTCTGGATGCGAAAACGCTGGACAAATCGGCTGTCGATTATCTTCAGAAAAATTACCGGATGCTTTCCGGACTTTACGGTTACCTTAAACCATCCGACAAGGTGATGCTTTACCGCCTGGAAATGGGCCGGAATTTTGAGTTTGAAGACTATAAAAACCTTTACCAGTTCTGGACCGAAAAAGTTACGGAACAGCTGAATTCTGAGCTTAAATCAAGAGATTTGGTACTCAATCTTGCCAGCTCTGAGTACTTTAAAGTGATTGACCGAAAAAAACTGAAAGCTCCTGTAATAGATTTTGATTTTTACGAAATAAAAGAAGGCAAACCGAAAACCATTGTGGTTTACACCAAACACGCACGCGGACTGCTTGTACGGTACTGCGCAGAGACGAAAGCCAAAACGCTCAACGATGTGAAGGCGTTCAACTACGAAGGTTACCGCATTGATGAGAATTTGTCTACTGATAGAAAACTGGTGTTTACGAGGTAGGGTTTTGAGTTATGAGTTATGAATTATGAGTTATGAATTATGAGTTATGACGGTTTTAGAAGTCAGGGCGTATTTTAGAAATGAAATTTCGGGATTGTACAGCGAGTCTGAAAGCGCTGAACTGTTTTTAATTTTTGCTGAAAAAATTCTTGGTCTTCATAAATTCGAACTGAGGAAAAGTTATGATAACGAACTCAATATCAGTCAACAAACTGAATTTTACCAAGTAATTCCGGAACTGAAATCAGGCAAACCATATCAGCTGATTTTGGGTGAAGCAGCGTTTTTCGGAATGAGATTCTTCGTTACTGAACATGTTCTTATTCCACGGCCGGAAACCGAAGAACTTCTGGAGCTGGCTATTCAGAAAATCTCAAATCTCAAATCTCAAATCTCAAATCTTAGAATATTAGACATTGGAACCGGAAGCGGAATTATCCCGATCATTCTTAAAAAACACTTTCCTGAAGCAGAGATTTCAAGTATTGACATTTCTGATAAAGCGATTGAGACCGCAAAAAAGAATGCAGAATTCCATCAGACAGACATCAACTTTATTCATGCAGATTACCTGAATTTTGACCTGAACGGAACGTTTGATATCATTATTTCAAATCCGCCGTACATCGGCAAGGATGAAGAAACTGAAATTGCTGATTCTGTGAAGGAATTTGAACCGAAAAATGCACTTTTCCCGCTGGACGCAGATCCACTTGTTTTCTACAGAAAAATAAGTGAAGACGCAAAGAACTGTTTATCTGACGGCGGAATGGTTTTTCTGGAAATCAATCAGAAACTGGGTCCGGAAACGCTGGCGATTTTCAAAGATTTCCACATCAGCAAACTGATAAAGGATATTTCCGGAAACGACCGGTTTGTGTTCGTACAAAACTGAACTTCAAATTTTACCTTACATCCCTAGCCCCGATTGCAGCGGCATCCTTTTGTGATGAACGCAGTGAGAGCAAAAGATACAGCGGAAAGCGGGAAAAAGCTTCTGAAAAATCAGCCGATTCTCTTTTTCACGAAAACCATATAACCCATGTAGATGAGCGGTAAAGCCATAATTCCTAGCTGTAGCGCATGTCGCATTGCAGCTTCCGGCTGATTGGCAACGGCATACGCCAAACCGAAAAAGGCGCCGCCCAAATGTGCTGCATGGCCGATGTTATCATGCTGACGCGGATTCAGCATCATGTAAACGGAATAACCGAAATAAAGCAAACCGAAGATATAGCCCGGAATGGGAATCGGAATAAAGAAAAAGTAAATTCCTATAGACGGATAAACGGCAATAGCAGCAAACAGAATACCGGAAACGCCTCCACTCGCTCCAATTGCTGAATACCAACCCTGATTTTTATAAAGATAAAGCGAGAACAGGTTTCCCAAAATAATAGATCCGAAATAAATAACGAGAAAGCCGATTTCACCAAATGCCTCAACGACGATTGGCCCAAAGAAATACAGCGTTAACATATTGAAAATCAAATGCATCATGTCTGCATGCAGAAAACCAGCTGAAACAAGACGTATGTATTCCTTATTATGCTGAATGGCAGAAACGTTGAATTTGTATTTCTCGAAAATTGCCTGGTTGTTGAACGCTATGAAGCTGATAATTGCTGTAACTGCAATTGTTATAAGCAGAATGATATTCATTTTTCTATTTTATTTTTTTTATTTCTATAGGCCACTGATCATGTTCAGGAACAATCAGGTCGCTTTCGAGATAGTATTTACCGTCTTTTACCGACAGAAGCACTTCTACTTCACTTTGATAGACCACTCCTTCTTCCACAACTTCAAACTGAAACCGAATTTTGTCTTTTTGATCGCCCCAAATGAAGTGGCCGAACATTTTTTTGATCGCTTCCTTCTTAGGATTATCAAAATTTTCTGCCCACACTGACACTCTTGAATCTCCGCTGGCTTCAATGATGATGTTCATTTTAGCCCAATATTCGCCTTCTCCCTGCGCTTCTACGCATTGGAAGTTATATTCTCCAACCCATGGTTTAAGCTCTTCTGCAGAAATATCAGAAACATCATAGTCTTCCGACGCTGTTTCAAGATGGGATACTGAATCATTTACAGGCTCGGTTCTGATTTCAGATTGCTGCGCTGTTTGCTGAGTTTTCTGGTTTTCTATTTTAACTGGCTGACTTTTATACCAAAAATAGAAAGCAAGTGCTGCTAATACAGTCAGGATTAAAAGAGTTATCTTTTTCATTCTTCGGTGTCATCAAATAAGCTTGGAATTGTGCCTTCTTCCGGATAATCCTCATCTTTCACATCATGATCGATAAAGGAAATATGGCCTTCC
This sequence comes from Bacteroidota bacterium, assembly GCA_023457935.1. GTDB lineage: Bacteria > Bacteroidota > Bacteroidia > Flavobacteriales > Weeksellaceae > JAEXBA01. The sequence goes on from JAEXBA010000023.1 coordinate 4,188, forward strand.
GTTGCTTCAACCTCATCAAAGCCGGGATTGATTTCCTCGGTAGGTTCAGGAACGGTAATATTGATTGATTTTACTTTGTCTTTTACAAACTGATTACCCATCGCCTTGATGCCTTTCACCGCGATAAACTCATCGATATTGATGTTTTCGGGATCTTTTTCCTTGCCCTTGTCTTTGGAGAAAATAATTTCTGCAGTGCATCCGTCGGAAGTCCCGACAAACTCAATAAAGGATTTTGGATGTTCGGAAGGCATGAAATTCTGCGGTGAGGCCGTATTTTCAAGCAGGAATCTTTTGATGAAATAAATTCCTTTATCTCCGTCGAAATAAATACAGGTCAGCGGCTGTTCCGGTTTCCATTTTTCAAGAATCAGGTATTCATCGTCGAAACGGTTTGAAAGGTCGAACGAAATCAGTTTGGCTTCTCCCTGAGAATTGACAATCAGAATCCTGTCGTCGCCCTTGAAATTTCCGAGTAAAGTTCCTCTCCCGTCAGCATTCAGCCGGCGAACGGTATCATCAAACCAGATTTTTCTCGGTGCCAGTGTGGAAACACCTTCTTCCTTGAGATCAACTTTTTTAACGGCGTATTTTGTTACAAGATTTCCTTTGGAATCGCGGCCTTTTATCGCGAGTTCAGAAAAATCAATATCAATTTTGTTTTTTCTGATTCTTGCATTGGGTTTCAGCAAAACAGTTACTACTTCAGCTTCGCCGTTCGGATTGGCTGAAAAATAAAGCATTTCTGATCCTTTCTTGTCGGAAGCCAGTTTGTAATCGTTGTTTCTGGTAACGCCGGTCACCGAGAAACGCTTCATGTAAAACGGTCCGTCGCGGCCTTCACGGTAAATCATATTGTAAACAGTACGCTTGTCGCCTTTCTTGAAAATGCCGACGTGTTCGATATTCTTGCCGATAAATGTTTTGGCTTCCACTTTCACCACTTTCATTGTACCGTCTTTCTGGAACGTAATGATATCGTCGATATCAGAACAGTCAAACAGATATTCATCTTTCCGCAGAGACGTTCCCACGAAGCCTTCCTCGCGGTTCACGTAGTATTTTTCATTGGCCACAGCCACTTTTGTAGCGTCAATCGTATCAAAAATTCTCAGTTCGGTTTTTCTTTCGCGGCCTTTTCCGTATTTTTTCTGAATGTTGAGATAATAGTCAATCGCATACTGAATCAGATTTGCGAGATGATGTTTCACCTGCTCAATCTTACCTTCAAGAGCCGCAATAGTTTCCTTGAATTTATCCAGGTCGAATCTTGAAATTCTCTTGATCCGTATTTCTGTTAATTTAATGATATCTTCTTCTGTAACCGCCCGCAACAGGTGTTTGGTATGCGGTTTCAGTCCTTTATCTATGGTTGTGAGAACCTCTTCCCAGGATTTCACCTCTTCAATGTCGTGATAAATTCGGTTCTCAATGAAAATTCTTTCCAGCGAGGCGAAATGCCAGCTTTCCTGAAGTTCATGAAGCTCGATATCCAGTTCTTTTTTGAGCAGTGAAACAGTATGGTCTGTATTCATCCTCAGAATCTCAGAAACAGAAAGGAACATCGGTTTGTCGCCAACAATCACGCAGGCGTTCGGTGAAACGGTGACCTGACAGTCGGTAAATGCGTACAGTGCATCAATGGTTTTGTCGGGCGAAACATCGTTATGAAGATGAATCAGGATTTCTACCTTATCGGAAGTGTTGTCCTCAATCTTCTTTACCTTGATTTTTCCACGGTCGTTGGCTTTGAGAACGGAATCAATCAGATCGCCGGTTGTTTTGGAGAAAGGCAGTTCGGTGATTATTAAAGTATGTCTGTCAAGCTGCGATATTTTCGCTCTTGTGCGCACTTTTCCGCCTCTTGCGCCGTCGTTGTACTCAGAAACATCAAGATAGCCGCCTGTTAAAAAATCCGGAAAAATCTCAAATTTTTTGCCTTTAAGATAAGCAACAGAAGCATTAATCAGTTCATTAAAATTGTGCGGAAGAATTTTGGTTGAAAGTCCGACCCCGATTCCTTCCACTCCCTGCGCCAAAAGCAGCGGAAATTTTACGGGAAGATCAATGGGCTCGTTGTTTCTTCCGTCATAGGATTTTGCCCAGTCGGTTGTTTTTGGGTTGAAAACCACTTCCAGCGCCAAAGGTGTCAGTCTTGCTTCAATATAACGCGCGGCTGCAGCAGAATCTCCGGTATAGATATTTCCCCAGTTTCCCTGAGTATCAATCAGCAGTTCTTTCTGCCCAATCTGAACCATTGCATCGGTAATGGATGCGTCACCGTGCGGGTGGTATTTCATGGTGTTTCCGACGATGTTGGCTACTTTGTTGTAGCGGCCGTCTTCCAGCTCACGCATTGAGTGCATGATTCTGCGCTGAACTGGTTTGAAACCGTCATAAACAGACGGAATTGCCCTGTCCAGAATTACATATGATGCGTAATCCAGAAACCAGTCTTTATACAGGCCTGATACTTTCTTTAAACTCTCTCCTTCGTGCGAATGCTCTTCGGTCATTTAATTTCTTTATTTTTTTCTTTATTCGCTTTTACCACTTTGCTAAGGGAATATTTTAAATCTGCAGTCTCTTTTCCTGTCAGGTAAGAGATGTCGTATTTTAAAATGGTGTGGTTGGTCTTCTTACTTGTTATGGTAACATAAAGCCGTTTGAACAACAGCAAGTTAACGACTTCATATTTCAGCAGTTTATATTTTGGAAATTCGTCGTTAGCGGGTTTGTCAAGAAAAGGAAGCACGTTTCTGTTTTTGAAATTCAGTGCTTCACCGTCGCTGTCGTATTCAAAAATCTGCCGTCCCGCGAAATAAAAGGCAAGCAAAAAAATCAGCGGCACCAGGATTAAGAGATAACTCTGCCATCCCAGGACATTAAATTTGTAACGCTCCAGAAAAAAGCCTGCAACACCGGCCGCGAACATGGTCCACAGAAAAGTGTTCAGAAAATTGTAATAGCTGGCTTTGTTTCGGTTACTAAGTCTCATGGATAATGGGTTAGATTGATCTTAGGGCAGATTTTTCCTTTATTCCGCGTCGCTTAAAACTTCTTTTTTATTGATATCCGGGTCTTCCACCACAAGATTCTCCAGAATAAACGCCTGTCTGTCCGGTGTATTTTTACCCATATAAAATTCCAGCAGCTGCTCTGACGTCTGATCTTTTCCCAGAACAACCGGTTCCAGACGTATGTCTTTTCCGATAAAGTGTTTAAATTCATCAGGCGAAATTTCTCCAAGACCTTTAAAACGGGTGATTTCAGGGTTTTTTCCGAGCTCATTCAGCGCTTTGATTCTTTCAGCATCAGAGTAACAGTATCTTGTTTCCTTCTTGTTTCTCACACGGAAAAGCGGTGTCTGAAGAATATACAAATGTCCGTTCTTAATTAAATCCGGGAAAAACTGCAGGAAAAATGTAATCATCAGCAACCGGATATGCATTCCGTCTACATCGGCATCAGTAGCGATGATCACCTGATTGTAACGCAAATCTTCCAGAGAATCTTCAATATTCAGTGCTGCCTGAAGAAGGTTGAATTCTTCATTTTCATACACGACTCTTTTGGTTAAGCCGTACGAATTCAATGGTTTTCCACGGAGCGAAAAAACCGCCTGTGTTTCCACGTCGCGCGATTTGGTAATGGAACCGGATGCAGAATCTCCTTCTGTAATGAAAATCTGGGACTCTACCTTTCGCACTGCTTTCTGATCGTTGTAATGCTGTCGGCAGTCGCGCAGTTTTTTATTGTGCAGCGAAACTTTTTTAGCTCGTTCTCTTGCCAGTTTCTGAATCCCGGAAAGTTCTTTTCTTTCGCGCTCAGATATCAGAATTTTTTTCTGAATGGCCTCTGCAATTTCAGGGTTTTTATGAAGATAATTATCCAGTTTGCTCTTCATGTAATTGATCATGAAGGTTTTGATGGTCTCCAGCTCATTGCCTTTTTTGTCCTGACCCATTGTTGTGGAACCGAGTTTCGTTTTCGTCTGAGACTCAAAAACCGGATTCCCGACATTAATGTACACCGCAGCAATAATAGCTTTTCTGATGTCGGCTGCTTCGAAAGTTTTTCCGTAAAACTCACGGATGGTTTTTACAAAGGCTTCCTTGAAAGCATTCAGATGTGTTCCGCCCTGAGACGTGTACTGTCCGTTTACAAAGGAAAAATAGGTTTCCGACTGTGACTTGTCGGAGTGTGTAATCGCCACTTCCATATCTTCATCTTTGATGTGAATGATTGGATAGACGATTTCAGTATCGATTTCCTGTTCCAGAAGGTCTTTCAAACCGTTCTGTGACTCGAAAACTTCGCCGTTGTAATAGATTTTTAAACCTAAATTCAGGTATGTATAATTGCGGAGCATGCGTTCCACATACTCGCTTCTGAATTTATAATTGATGAAAATAGTTTCGTCCGGAACAAAAGTAATTTCCGTTCCGTTCCGTTCTGTGGTATCTACTTCTTCGTGCAGTTCGGCAAGCTTTCCTTCACGGAATTCCGCCCGTTTCATCTTTCCGTCGCGAATAGATTTTACCTGAAAATATTCGGAAAGGAAATTCACGGCTTTGGTACCCACACCATTCAGACCGATTGATTTTTTAAATGCACCTTCATCGTATTTTCCACCGGTATTCATAATGGAAACAACATCGACAATTTTCCCTAACGGAATTCCACGGCCATAATCGCGCACCACTACTTTACTGTCTTTGATTTTCACCTCAATTTTCTTTCCGTGTTTCATACGGAACTCATCAATCGAGTTGTCCACCACTTCTTTCAACAAAATGTAGATACCGTCATCACCGGCAGAACCATCGCCCAGCTTCCCTATATACATCCCGGGACGGAGACGAACGTGCTCGCGCGGCTCCAGCGTTTTAATGTTGTCTTCGGTGTACTGTGGCTGTAAATTTTCGCTCATAAATGCTTTTCTCTCCTCAAAAAATCAATAACTTACAAATATAACGATTTGAGATTTTTGAACGAAATTTTGTGGAAAAATAATTGCCAAAATTACAATCCACTCAAACAAAAAGACCGCACGAAAAGTACGGTCTTAAAAGTAATCAGTTAATAAAATTTATTTCAGGTAATTCTCAACCAGCGCTACCCAATATCTGGCTCCAAGCGGCAGTAATTCCTGATTGAAAATGTATTTCGGATGGTGAACCATAAAAGTATCGCCGTTTCCTACCATGCAGTAATTTCCCTGTTTTTTCTCGAGCATGAATGCGAAATCTTCGCTTCCCATGTAAGGATGAGCATTGGTATCCACATTTTCTTCACCGAAGGTCTGTTTCGCAACATCTGCTGCCCAATGTGTTTCGTTTTCAGAATTTACGAGAACAGTTCCCGGAATTCCTTCGCGGATTTCGTAACCGCAGTTGAATGATTCAGCTTGAGCTTTGGTGATTTTTCTGATTTTATCCAGAACCATTTTACGATCTTCAGGATCCATATTTCTGATACTCAAACGAAGAATTGCGGTTTGCGGAACAGCATTTCCGGCAATTCCGGATTGGAAAGCTCCGACATTCACGACAGAAGTATGCCATGGAGACAGATTGCGTGAAACAATGGTCTGAAGCGCCATTACCAAAGAAGATCCGCAAACAATCGGGTCGATTCCGATTTCCGGCATGGAACCGTGACTTCCTTTTCCGGTGAGCTCAATTTCCCAGTTGTCCACCGCTGCCATAAATTTTCCGGTATTGAAGTAGAATTTGCCCAATTCCAAACCAGGCATATTGTGCATTCCGTAAACAGAATCTACAGGGAATCTTTCGAAAAGTCCGTCAGCAATCATCGCTGGAGCGCCCTGCATGGTTTCTTCGCCAGGTTGGAAAAACAATCGAACTGTCCCGTTGAAATTTTTGGTTTCGGCAAGATATTTAGCAGCTCCCAAAAGCATTGTTGTATGTCCGTCGTGACCGCAAAGATGGGCGTTTCCTTCTACTTTACTTCGGTAAGGCAAATCGTTGTCTTCCACAATTGGAAGCGCATCAAAATCAGCTCTTAAACCGATAGATTTCGGACCGTCTCCTACTTTCATTGTCGCTACAATTCCTGTTTTTCCTACACCTTCAACAATTTCCCAACCACCGATTTCGCGAAGTTTTTCAGCGATGAATTTTGCAGTTTCGGTTTCATTCATAGCCAATTCAGGCATTTGGTGCATATGATCCATCCAGGATTTTAAAGTATCCTTGGTTGATTTGATTCTTTCTAGAACTTCTATACTCATTTTATGTTAGATTTATTAGTTAGAATTGATTGTTGTTAAATATTTTAAACTTCTTTTTTTCCTTTAGGAACCGTCATCATAATAGAAACGATGGCAAGAACTACCATAATTAAATTCACACCTAAAGCAATCATTGCGCCCTGTCTTCCAGCGAGATTATCCTGTCTTCCTACGAAATTGATCAGTCCGTCCACAAATTCAATCGGACCGTCATGTCCACTCAAAGCTGTAAAAATAGCTGCAGAAATTGCCACACCTAAGCTGCTCCAAGTGAAGACGCCATTTTGTAAATTCCGGCTCCTGCTCCTGACTGATCTGCAGGAAGATTGGATAAAGCTGCATCTGTGGAAGGCGTTGCATAAAAAGCCAAACCAACACCGAACAGTGCATAAGCAACAATTGCCAGAATTTTATACGTGTCGGTCATCACCTGTGTCTGCATTAAAAGGATAATGGACAAACCAACAATCAGTGAGCCCCAAATCATCGGTTTTCTTGCGCCGAATTTCTGTAAGAGTTTTTCACCGACTCTGATGAACGCAACAATTGCAATTGCATAACCCAAAGTTAAAAGTCCGGACTGCTGTGAAGTTAAACCAGCTCCCAACTGAACCAGTGAAAGTGAAACAATCAGGATTCCCGCCGTTGCATTCAGCAAGAAATTGGAAATTGTAGCACCGGTGAATGTTGAATTTTTAAACAGTTTGAAATCAACAAAAGCGTTATGATTTTTAGATTCAAGGCGGTAGAAAATCAAACCGAAAATGATGAAAGCAGCCAATAATCCCAAAGAAATCGGACTTGTCCAGCCAAATTTACTTCCATTAGTTAAGAACAGCATTAAACCAAGAATTGAAATCATGAAAGTAATTACTCCGGCCAAATCAAATTTGTAATCGGCTTTCACTTCGCCCTTGCTTTCAGGAGTTCCTTTTACCATGAAGAAACCGATAATTGAGATTAAAACGGTTGCCCAGAAAATATATCTCCAGCCAAGATTGGAAGCTACCAAACCTCCGAAAAGCGCACAGAAACCTGAACCTCCCCAAGAACCGATGGACCATAAACTTACCGCTCTCTGTCTTTCAGCGCCATCCCAATAGGTTTTTACCAGGGCCAAACTTGCAGGCATAATTGCTGCACCGGAAAGTCCCTGAAAAATTCTACCTGCCATTAAAACCGGTGTTGCCATTGCTCCCGATGGCGTTAAAGCCACCAAAGTGGAACCGATAATACTGAAAATAAAACCAATCAGTACCATTTTTACACGTCCGACTCTGTCCGCCAAACCACCGAGAACTACGATGAAAATACCGGAGAACAGCGACGTTATCGAAACAGCAATATTCATCATATTCTGTTCCATGCCTAATTCTTTCGCCATTCCAACATTGATGTTCAGTGTGGTCTGCGCGAATAACCAGAAGGCCAAAACCCCTAAAATAATTCCGTATAACAAACGGTCGTTACCTTTGTACGTTTGTTGTGTGGCTGTTGCTTGCATAATACTTTATTTTTTAAAATTCTTTTTCTAGTTTATTGTTTTCCCTCCGTCTTTAGGGATTTTTGTATTTGCGACGAATGCTGAAAGCAGTGCGAAAATCAGAATGGAACTCAACGCCATAATTCCGGCAAAACGGAAACTCACGTTATCCTGTCGTCCTGTAAAAATATCCCGGAACCATTCCATTGGATTTTCAGCTTTTGAAACTGCCGTGAAAATTCCGGCTGCAATCGCAATTCCGAACCCGACGCCAAGCGACGAAGCCATCTTGAAAATTCCGGCTCCTGCTCCGGACTGTTCTACAGGTAAATTGGAAAGTGCAGCTGTTGTTGCAGGCGTTGCAAAAAATGCCAAACCGGTTCCGAACAGTGTAAAAGCAATCAGCGCTAATATTTTGTAAGTTCCTGTCATTACATAGGTTTGCATCAGTAAAACTGTTGCTAATGCGACAATCAGAGAACCCCAAACCATTGGTTTTCTTGCTCCGATTTTCCGCATCATTCTTTCACCGGCTCTGATGAACAGAATCACGGAAATAGCATAACCCAAAGTCAGCAAACCAGCACTCTGAGCGGAATAATTTGCGGCGCTCTGCATTAAAGTCAATGCTACGATGATGATTCCTGCTGTTGCATTCATCAAGAAATTACAAATGATCGCTCCGGAAAAAACGCCGTTTTTAAACAGACTGAAATCAAAGAAATTATTTTCAGCACGGTTTTCATAATAATAGAAAATGACGAAGCTGATTACCGCAACCACAATCAGAATAATGGAAGTTAAACTGAACCAACCGAAAGTTCCGCCTTTGGTGATGAAGAGTTCAAGACAAATCATCGAGATAAGGAAAATTAAAATTCCAATCCAGTCGGGACGGTAATGTCCGGCGTTTTCTTTTTTGCTTTCAGGAAGATTTTTGAGTAAAACCAATGCAATAACTGAAACGACGATTGAGAAAACAAAAATCCATCTCCAACCTAAATTTGTTGCTACAATTCCGGCAAAAAGTGCAGAAAATCCGGAACCTCCGAATGTTCCCATACTCCAGAAACTGATTGCTCTCTGTTGAGCCGGACCGTCCCAAAGTATTTTCACCAAACCTAAACTTGTCGGCATTACGCAGGCTGCAGAAAGTCCCTGCAAAACGCGGCCGGTTAATAATAATGGTGAAGCTAAACTTCCTTCAGGAATTACCGCAATCAGCAAAGAACCGATGATGCTTAAATAAAGTCCTATTCTGAGGATTTTTGCACGTCCGATTTTATCCGCCAAACCACCAAAACCACCACGAAAATTCCGGAAAACAGTGCAGCAAGCGATACAGCAATGTTCATGGTATTAGAAGCTACGCCGAGTTCTTTGCTCATGGTTGGCGCAATGTTCATCATCGAATTGGCGAAAAGCCAAAACGTAAGGACAGAAAGGATAAATCCCGCTAAAATTCTGTCGTTACCCACGTTATTTGCTGTATTTGTCATTACTTTCAATTTATTTCAGAGCCAGATTCACGGTGCAGCCACCAACCACAATTCCTTTATCGGTAATTGGGTTGTAAGCTGCTTTCATGAAAACCGGAAGTGGCACTTTTTCACTTACAATAAAATTATACTGAACTTTTGCCTCAAGATTATTCACTCCTGCTTTTTTGGCGTAAAGTCCTTTCCATGGCGTAACTCCGACATACCCGTCAAACTGCCATTTATCCGCCTTAAATCCTGAAGAAACTTCGGCATAGGTTGAGAAATTCCTGTTTCCGTCGGCATTCGGATCTTTTCCCAAAACTACAGTTGCCCATTTCAGCTGAAGCGGAAATTCTTTAAACCGGTACACCATGTAATAATCAACAAAATGTTTGGAAGTGTGAAGATCGTAATCCAAAGGTTTCGAATTCCAGAAGTTGGTTCCCGGCGAATAAATATCCTGAACAGCCACCATAAATTCCGGCGTTACACGGTAAATCACAAAAGGCATCACGGTTTTATAAACATTATCAAAAGACGCTCCTGCAAAAACACCAAAAGTCCATTTCTGATGCGTAAAAGTAATTTGTGGCTCAAAAGAAGGTGCTTTTCCAAACAAACCACCGCGACCAATTCCGCGCCAGTAATGCTGAGTGACATACGTTGCACTGAGATTGATTTTCCATGGATGCGGATGTGGAACCGCAGCAGAATCTTTGTGTTCGTAATGTATCGTTTGCTGAGAAAAACCAAATCCAACGGCAAAACTCAGCGCAGCTAAAAGAAGAAGTTTTTTCATTTTTCCTGAGTGTTTTTTTAGGTTCTGAACGCACTTTACATCTCAGTAATTTGTTGACTATTAATTTACTAAGATTATTTGAGTTGTTCATCACGTCAATATTAAATTTTATTATGTTTAAAAGAGATTGGCGCTGAGCTGAAACCTCGCGATTTTCTGCGACGGATTCCAGAACACCACACCCGTAACCGGAAACTGCCATTGCGAAACCTTGACTTTCCGGACCGCCATTAAACCTACATTCACAACATCAAAATTCCCTTTTCCATTGCCGTATTCCATTGAATTTCCATTGAAAGACATTCCGACACCCACAAACGGCCCGAAACGCATTTTCGGAGTAGTGATGATTCGGTATAAACCTTCAACATAAGTGGAATACAGTCTACTTTTATTACCGAACTCATCGGTTTCAAAATCATTTCCGCACAAAGCAATGTCGGTTTGAAGACGAAGCGGAAACTGATCTCCGAAATAGTAAATCAGTTCAAGATCAATATAATGTTTTGTTGAAAAATTGCTGTAATCGAAAATATTGGGATTTATCTGATTCTTCATCGGAAACTGATCCCAGATT
>JAEXBA010000024.1 GCA_023457935.1 Bacteroidota bacterium
GAAGTGGAAGATTCGGAACTTTGTCCGAGATATGCAGGTGCCGTTATTGAAAACGTTAAGGTTGGTGAATCTCCCGAATGGCTGAAAAACCGCTTGAAAGCAATTGGCTTGAGTCCAATCAACAATGTCGTGGATATTACCAACTATATTCTGCACGGATACGGACAGCCGCTTCACGCATTTGACGCTGATAAAATTGCCGGAAAAACCGTGAAAGTTGGCGTGAATAAAGAAGGAACTAAATTCAGAACTCTGGATGGAGTAGAGCGTACGCTGAACGGTTCCGAAATCATGATTAAAGACGGAAACGACAGCCCGATGTGTATTGCCGGCGTTTTTGGCGGTGAAACTTCAGGCGTTTCTGCAGAAACGAAAACCATTTTCCTGGAAAGTGCGTATTTCAATCCGGTTGCAGTAAGAAAAGGGGCAAAATTCCATGGTTTGAACACCGATGCAAGTTTCCGTTTCGAAAGAGGCGTGGATCCGAACATCACGGTAACAGCGCTCACTCATGCCGTAAAACTGATTGAGGAAATTGCCGACGGAAAAATGGTTGGATCTGTTCTGGAACATTATCCGAAGAAAATTGAAGACCATTATATTATCCTCCGATTCTCCAAAATAGAGCAGATTCTCGGAACTAAAATTCACCGCGAAAAAGTAAAGGAAATACTTAAATCATTGGAAATCAGTGTTCTGAATGATATTCAGAACGGTCTGGAAATCTCAGTTCCGGCGTACAGAGCCGATGTGACAAGGGAAATTGACGTTATTGAAGAAATACTGAGAATTTACGGATACAATAAAATAGATTCGCCGCAGAAAATATCCTTTACTCCGGTAAGACTTTCTCTGGATGACCAGGATGAACTTGAAAACAGCTGGGCGAGAACGCTTCAGAGCAACGGTTTCAATGAAGTGATGAACAACTCTTTGTGTTCTGTGAAAGATGAAAATGAAGCCGTAAAAATTATGAATCCGCTTTCCGGTGATCTGGCTTTCATGCGAAAATCTCTGATGGAAGGCTTGCTGCAGAACGCTGCTTATAACATCAACCGTAAGAATCCGGATATTAAGTTTTTCGAACTTGGAAAAATTTATCATAAAAAAGAGGCATATCAGGAAAGAAAACAGCTTGCTGTACTGGTTTCCGGAAGAGATAAAACTGAGAACTGGCTTCAGCCAAAATCGGCTACAGATTTCTATTATCTGAAAGGTTATGTGAATATACTTCTCGGTAAACTGAATCTTGAAACCGAAGAAAAACCGCTGGAAGACTCCAGATTTTCCGATGCCCTGGAACTGGTTGCAGATGGAAAAACTTTGGCAAGGCTGGGCAAGGTTTCGCCGGAACTTCTGAAAGCAGCAGATGTTGATCTGGACTGCTATTATGCTGAAATTGAGCTTGAAACCGCTCAGCAGTCCCGGACTTCAGGCAATCTGAAGTTTGCGGATATTCCTAAATTCAACAAGATCAGAAGAGATCTGGCGCTGTTGCTGGATAAAAATGTAAGTTACGATGACTTATACAGAACTGCGAGAAGGAATCCGTCAATATATTTGAAAAACGTCAACCTGTTTGATGTGTATGAAGGGAAAAACCTTCCGGAAGGAAAGAAATCCTATGCGTTGAGTTTTGAGCTGCTGAATGAGGAAAAAACGCTGGAAGAAAAAGAGATTTCGGAAGTAATGAATTCGCTGATCAAAAGTTTTGAAAAGGAATTCTCTGCTGAATTAAGATAATAAGATTTAGGTCTGTAAATTTCCCTGCTGCTTTTTTACGGCAGGGATTTTTTATGCATTTCAGGCAATTTATAGTTGAGTTTTCCGTTATTTTAAGATGAATTTTTTAATTTTATCGAGATAAAAAGAAATATGAAAAAACTATTGATAGGAACGTTTGCTTCGGCCGTTCTGGCTTCTTGTTCAACAATGGGAACTACGGCAGCAAAAGTGGGAACACAGCAGGCATCGGTTGCGAATACCGGTTGGTCGCTTGCTGAAAATGTAAAAGGAAACCGGCCGACTCTAAACATCGAGAGCGGTAAGATTTCCGGAAATGCCGGTTGCAACCGTTATTTCGGAAACGTGAATCTGGACACTTCCACCGGAACTTTTACGACAAGCAATGTAGGTTCAACAAAAATGGCGTGCGAATATATGAATACGGAACAGGCGTATCTCAACGCACTTTCGGAAGCCAATAAATATGTGGTTTCCAATAATGTGCTGGAACTGTATAAAGACAAGCTTCTGCTTTTGAAATTCAACCGTACAAAATAGAAAAAGGACTCAGAAATGAGTCCTTTTTTATTGTTCGTAAGACGGAGATTACTCCTCTTCGTCTTCTTCGTCTTCGTATTTTGCCAACTCCTCGTCACACCATTTGAAGGCCTGTTCCACAACTTTAGTTGCTTCATCTGCCATCGTTTCCTCGTCGTCTCCTTCAAGATCATCCAGCCATTCCACTTCTTCCTCCTCAACATTCAGGATGAAACGCGGATATTCTGTGTGTACAACAAACAAATCTTCAGGAAAATCTGAATTATCAGCCAATAAAAACTTAGGTAATTTCATTTTTTTAAGGTTTTTAACTTGTTTCAAAGATAGAAAATATTATTGAAATCTGTTGGTGTCAATTTTTATTTTTCTCAAAACTTTGTATTGGGTTAAGGTTGTTTTCTGCAGCGTATCTTTCGGCTTGAATGTAATACTTACGTTTGGATTTACAGTACTGACGAGTTCGGCAATCTGGGTTTTGTCGAGTTCTTTTTCGCTTTCAAGAAAAAATTTCAGCGGAACATTTTTCAGATTTTCTTCTTCCAGAAATCTTGTCATTTCCCTGCGGTTTTCAAGATAGTTTCCTTTGGAAAGAAGAGTGAAAGCCAGTCCGGTCATCAAACTTAAAACTGCAATTCCGTAACTGAATTTCCCCAAAAACAACCACATTTTTCTGAAATAAACCAACCAGATCGGAAATGAAAACGGCGCCAGAAGCCGATAATCAAGAGCGTTTACTGAATAAAAATACTGAATGAAAAATGAACAGATGATACCGAAAACTCCAGTGAATACAAGAAATTTTTCTGTTTCTGAAAGTCCGGATTTTACGAAGAAATACACCATCAGACCAATGTTCAGAAAACCGATTCCGTAAATTCCAAAATTGATAATACCGCCTGAAGGATTTGCGATGTGAACAAACGGATTAAAAGTTATGAAAATTCCCTGGAAAAACTCAACTGCAAGTTTTGAAGTGGGATGAATTCCGATATTCAGGAAAGTGTCAACATAATTTTCGTTGAAATAATCAATGAACAGAAACTTGTAAAGCACCACGAAAACCAATCCGATTACCCCGGAAATCATGAAAGTTTTGGCGTAATGTTTTTTGAAATTCAGCATTCCAAAAAGAAAAGTTCCTCCAATAAAAAACAGCGCCGGATAACGGATGTTATACAGCAGAATCACCAATAAACTCAGCAACAGAACTGCTTCTGTTCCTTTCAGCTGATCGATGATGATTTGTCTTGCCACGTAAAGAAAAACAAAAACAAAAGGCAGAATCAGCGCTTCACTCATCGTATACGAAAAGATAGAAACAAAACTGAAAAGTGCTGTTACAACCACGGTTTCCTTGAAATAGAAATTCTTTTTCCGTGCAAAATACAGGATGAAAAGCAAAGTCAAAATTCCAACAGTTTTGCTTGCCCAGAATTCATCCAAACCAAATAAAGTGAAAAACTTTAAACTCAGCGGATAACCGAGTGGAGTTGTGGTATTATCAATCACCGGAAAAACTTCCGAAGTTCTCATAAACCGAATAGAATCCGGACTTACACGGCCTTTTTCATTCAGCAGAAAACGAATAATGGTCATTACCAAAGTAGCAATGACCAAAATTATCTGTATTAATCTTTCCTGTTTTCTTCTTTGCATGGAAGAAAAGTTACGTGTTTATTTATTTCGCAAACATCTTCGAAACTTTCTCCGCCTTTTTCGATTCTGAATAATCGTAAAAACCTTCACCGGATTTCACGCCCAGTTTCCCGGCAGTTACCATGTTCACCAATAAAGGATTCGGAGCGTATTTTGGATTTTTGAAACCGTCGTACATCACGTTCAGAATAGCCAGACAAACATCCAGACCGATAAAATCTGCCAACTGAAGCGGTCCCATCGGATGAGCCATTCCGAGTTTCATTACGGTGTCGATTTCCTCAACTCCGGCAACACCGTTGTATAAAGTTTCGATGGATTCGTTGATCATCGGCATTAGAATTCTGTTCGCCACAAAACCAGGATAATCGTTCACTTCAACCGGAACTTTCCCCAAAGTTTTCGACATGTCGTAAATCGCATCAAAAGTTTCTTTCGATGTGGAATATCCTTTAATGATTTCAACCAGTTTCATAATCGGAACCGGATTCATGAAGTGCATTCCGATCACTTTTTCCGGTCTGTTCGTTACCGAAGCAATTTTTGTAATGGAAATGGAAGAAGTATTGGTCGCAAGAATACAGTTTTCCGGCGCCAGTTCGTCCATATTTTTGAAGATCTTCAGTTTCAGGTCGATGTTTTCTGTTGCGGCTTCCACGATAAGATCGGCGTTTCCGGCTGCGTCTTTCAGTTCTGTGAAAGTCGTGATATTTCCAAGCGTTTCCGCTTTCTGTTCTTCGGTAAGGTTACCTTTCGCGATAATTCTGTCGAGGTTTTTGGTAATCGTTCCGATTCCTCTGTCAAGAGCTTCCTGCGAAACATCAACAAGATTTACTTTAAATCCGGTTTGTGCAAAAGTGTGGGCAATTCCGTTTCCCATGGTTCCGGCTCCGATTACAACGATATTCTTCATAATTGATTCAAGGTTTAATGTTTAAAGTTCAGGGTTTTCAAAAGTACGGAAAATAGGTGTTTTACGAAAATTATGGCTTTTGTAAAAAATCCCAAACCGTTTTAGAAATATCAGAAATCATTCTGCAGTTGGTTTCAAAACTTTCTTTGGAATCGGACACGAAAACAGTAATAGCATAGTGTTTTCCGTTGGGAAGAGTGACAATACCGCTGTCGTTTTCTGCCGCTGTTAAGCCGTTTTCGTCTTTTCCGGAAGAACCTGTCTTGTGTGCAACTGTATTTTTCGGAAGTTGTTCAACCAGTTTGTTGGCGCCGGTGGTGGTTTTCAACAGAATCTCGTAAAGATAATCCGTTGATTTTTTTGAAAGAATTTTTCCGTTGTAAAAGTCTTTGTACAGTTTGCTCAGCGATTTTGTGGAGGAGTAGTTGGGATAAAAATATTCCGTTCCCTGATGCATCTGTTCTTCGTTGTATTTAATCTGAAAATCCCTGACATTCTTTGAATTCATGAATTTCTGAACGGTTTCAGTTCCACCGATTAATCTGAGCAGAACATCGGTTAAATTATTATCGCTTAAAGAAACGGTGTAATAAATCATTTCGTCCAGACTGATTTCAACATTGCCTTCCGGAAATTTGTCGCGGAACGGACTGTATGTATTTGGCAGTAAATCTTCTTTCTTAATTAAATATTTCTGACTGAGCTTCAGTTTTCCCTGATCGACCAAATCGAGAGCCGCCACAGCAATATGAAACTTAAAAACACTCAGCATCGGAAGCTTTTTTGACGCATTGTCATTATTGTAAGTAAATGGAAAATCAATTCCCTTTACGGAAACGGCAACAGTTGCATTTTTTTCTTTCGTGATTTCAGAAATTCGCTCTTTCAACAAAGATTTTTGCGCAAAAACAGTGCAAGAAATCAGTAACAAAACAAAAGTTATGGTCTTCATTTTCAATTTTCAATTTTCTACTTTCAATTTGTTCAGCTGATGAGTTTCATAATTTCCAAAGCCACTTTCAAAGCTTCTGTTCCGTCTTCAAGAGAAACTTCTACATTTTTGTCTTGTTCAATGGCTTTAGCAAAGGAATTCAGTTCGTCCAGAATTGCGTTGTTCGGCTGAATATTCGGATATTCAAACAGAATCTGATTTCTTTCACCGTCTGCATTTTCAATAATCATATCGAATGGAGTAGGGTTTTCCGGCGCTTCTTTCATGCGGATAACTTCGGCTTTTTTCTCAAGAAAATCAACAGAAATATAAGCGTCCTGCTGGAAAAACCGTGATTTGCGCATCGCCTTCATGGAAATTCTTGAAGTGGTGAGATTGGCGACACAGCCGTTTTCAAATTCAATTCTCGCGTTGCAGATATCAGGAGTTTTCGAAACTACGCAAACGCCGGAAGGATGAATTACTTTCACTTTGGATTTCACAATGCTCAGCAAAATATCCAGATCGTGAATCATTAAATCCAGAACTACCGAAACATCTGTTCCTCTCGGATTGAATTCCGCCAAACGGTGAATTTCAATGAACATCGGATTTTTGATGTATTCTTTGGTCGCAATAAATGCAGGATTGTAGCGTTCCACATGTCCAACCTGCGCTTTTATGCCGTATTCGCGACATTTGTAGAGAATTTCTTCCGCCTGCTGTAAAGTTTGCGTCACCGGTTTTTCAATGAAGAAGTGTTTGCGGTTGTTGATGGCTTTCATCGCGTAATCGTAGTGATAAAGCGTTGGCGTCACAATATCGAGCATGTCAATCTGCGACAGCAGTTCATCAAAATTTTCAAAAAATTTATAGCCGAATTCAGCTTCCAGTTTTTTACCGTTTTCCGCATCGGCGTCATGAAAACCAACCAGCTCGTATTTTTCGGACTGATTCAACAGTTTTAAATGTATTTTTCCGAGGTGTCCTGCACCAACCAAACCTGCTTTAAGCATAGATTTCTTGTTTTTGTAAAGGTAGTAATTAGATGTCAGATTTCGGATATCAGATTTGAGACATTGTCTGAAAAAATCTGCTGTCCGATGTCTGAAATCTGAAGTCTATTCTATATTTTTGTGAAATGCACGACACATTTGTACATAAAGGAAAGCGGAAAATTCTGGTGGATTATCTTCGGGAGAAAATTGGGATTTCCGATGAAAATGTCCTGAAAGCCATCAACGAAGTTCCGCGTCATCTCTTCATTGAAAGTATTTTTGAGGATTATGCCTACGAAGACCGTGCGTTTCCTATTGCTGCTCATCAGACGATTTCCCATCCTTCAACGGTTGCGGAACAGAGCGAACTGCTACAGGTGAAACCGGGAGAAAAAATTCTGGAAATCGGGACCGGTTGCGGTTATCAGACCGCCGTTTTAATTCAGATGAATGCTTTGGTGTACACGGTTGAAAGGCAGAAAGATTTATTCGATTTTTCTAAAAAGAAGTTCCGCGAAATGCATTTAAGACCGAAATTCCAGAGTTTTGGAGACGGTTTTGCTGGTTTGCCAACTTTTGCTCCGTTCGATAAAATCATCGTGACCTGCGGAGCGGAAAATCTTCCGACAGAACTTCTGAAACAGCTGAACGTTGGTGGAAAAATGGTGATTCCTTTAGGGAAAACTGATGAACAGGTTTTGTTCCGCTTCACTAAAATTTCTCCGACAGAATTCGAAAAAGAGGAATTTGGCGCGTATAAGTTTGTTCCGATGTTGGGAAGTACGAATAAATAGGAATTTCGAAAATTAAAATTTCACTTAAAAACGGAGTAAATTTATTCCGTATTGAAATCAAGAAAATGCTGAATTTCAAAAATGATTATTCTGTTGGAGCTCATCCCAATATAATCCGGAAGCTTGCCGAAACCAATTTAACTTTTCAAACGGGTTATGGTGATGATGAATATTCTTTGCAGGCCAAAGAAATCATTAAAGCTGAATTGGATAATCCTTATACGGGAATTTATTTTCTTTCCGGAGGAACGCAGACCAATTTAATCACGATTTCATTTTTACTGCGCGTACACGAGGCCGTGATCAGCGCAAAAACAGGCCACATTTATGCCAATGAAACAGGCGCTATTGAAGCAACCGGCCACCGCGTAATAACTGTAGATACTTCGGATGGCAAACTGACACCTGAACTGATCTGGGAAGTACTTTCGGAATACAGTTTAAAACCGCACGTTGTGAAACCGCGCATGGTGTACATTTCAAATTCCACAGAATTAGGTACGGTTTATACAAAGACAGAACTGGAACAGCTTTATGGGTTCTGCAAGAAAAATCAGTTGCTTCTCTTTATGGACGGCGCCCGGCTCGGCAACGGAATTATGGCCGAAGGAAGCAATCTTTCCTTAGCTGAAATCTCTGCGCTGACTGATGTTTTCTACATTGGCGGAACCAAAAACGGAGCCTTATTGGGAGAAGCCGTTGTATTCAACGATTCCTCACTCGGAAATGAATTTGAGTTTGCACTGAAACAGAAAGGCGCTCTTCTTGCAAAAGGAAGAATTCTGGGTATTCAGTTTCTGGAACTGTTCAGCGATAATCTGTATTACCGCCTTGCAGAGCATGCCAATTCTATGGCGATGCAGATGGCTCATGAAATTCAGCTGATGGGTTTTGATTTCATGGCAACACCGCACTCGAATCAGATTTTTCCCTTGTTTTCTGATGAAATTATACATGAATTGAGTAAAGAATGTGAGTTTTATGTGTGGAAAAAAATGACGGATAACCAATCTGCAGTACGCCTGATTACTTCATGGGCAACGCCACAGCAAGAAGTGGACGCATTGGTCTCACTGCTGAGAAAACTGACGGGCAGAAAGTAGTTTAATCAGTCAAGATAAAACAAAAAGCCACGAATTTCGCGGCTTTTTTTGTTGATTATTTTTTATTTCCAAGTTTCGATTTAAGAACCATATAGCCGAATCCAATTCCAATGCCGGCAAGCAATGCGTTTTTCACATTTCTGGAAGGAACAGGAAGCGCAGTTTCACCATAAATACGGTGAGGTTCGTCCGAAGTTTCCAGAACATTTCCGGGATTGTCAGGCGAGCTGGAAAACTTCATCAGGGTACGCATGCCTGCGGAAGCAGTATTGATTAATGCAGAGGGCATAATGGAATGCGCGGTTTTCAATATATAAGAAAAGGCATCCGGAAACATTCCTTTGCGTGGAAATTTGGCGAGTTCAACAACTTTTTGCGCCGTGTCTCTCGGATCCGCGGCCAATGGCGGAATCTTAAAATCAAGTCCGGAATATTTTGCAGAATGAGAATTACCTGTAGAACGCTGTATCTGCGGGTAAATATTGGAAATGTGAATGTCGGGATAGTCAGAAACTTCGCCCTGAAGCGTTTCCATGAGACCGGCAATTCCTCTTTTTGAGGCAGAATACGCAGCGCTGTAAGGTGCGGGCATAAATGCGCCGATCGAGACATTGTTGATGAGAACACCTTCTTTCTGTCTCTTGAAAACCGGCAGGACGTTGTAGGCACTGTACATATAGCCGAAAAGGTTGGTTTTGATGACCTGTTCCTGCGTTTCCATCGGGATTTCTTCGAATTTTCCGCTGGCCATCACTCCGGCATTGTTAATCCAGTAATCAATTCGGCCGTTGTATTCAAGTGCTTTTTTTACAAGATTCTGAATGTCTGCTTCGCTGGAAACATCTGTCGGTACCGCCGAAGCTATAGCACCAAGATCATGACAGAGCTGTACAGTTTCGTCAAGCGCCTCTTTTCCTCGTGCCGCGAGAACAAGATTGCAGCCTTCAAGTGCGAATGCTTCAGCGATTGCACGGCCTACACCGCTCGAAGCGCCTGTAATCACCACTGTTTTTCCTGCAATTGTTTTATCTTTCTTTTTGTTTTCCATTTTTCTTAATGATTTTTTGTGTCATTAAATTTAACCAAAGAAACTTACTCAGAAACAGTATTTTATGATTATGTAAACATTGTATTTTTTTATGTAATCAATCTAATCCGAGTAGAAAAAACTGTAAAGGTTCAGAAGGAAATCCTACTGATAATTGCGAATATCTTTTCCATTCTTAACTGTGTCTCTACTTTTTCAGAGCAGTGTCTAGCGAAACTGTGTTATACTGAATAAAATACAGCAGCATCGCCAAATAAATGGAATGTACGAGCTGAGAGGTTATAGGTCCAAAATTTTCAACCGTTGTACAGCCGAAAATAAGAATCGACATTAAAACCAGTGAAGCATAAATCGTTTCCCGGGTGAAGAGTCCGATAATCAGAAAAAGTCCGGTAATAACTTCGATAAAAGGAATAGCATAACCAAAAGCCAGAATTAATGGTTCAGGAATAAACGATTTTTCCATAGATGCAGTCATTCCCGATGCGAATTCCTGAAGTTTTGGCAGACGAACCAAACCATGACCAAAGAGCGACATTGCAACAGCTAATCTTAGAATAAAGTAAGCGGTTTTGTTCATTTTTTGAGTTTCCTCTAAATTACAAAATACTTCGGAATGCTGATAACTGTTATATTTTCAGCGCTCAAGTAATCGTTATTATTGGGAACTCTATAATTTTTTGTGAGCAAGCTGTAAGATTTTCTGTGATGTAAGTGATAATTTTATCTGAGTTAATTCCAAATAATTTTAAAGATGAATTTGAATAATAATAAATCAGAACAGGACGAAAATCTGGAGAACCTGAATTATCCGCCAAGCGAAGATATTTACAATCAGCAGGAAAGAATTTCTACCGAATCCGAAGAAGCACCGGAATATCTGAACGACACTCCCGAAGCAATGGATCAGAATCTGGATGTTCCCGGTTCAGAATTGGATAATGAACAGCAGAAAATAGGTTCCGAAGACGAAGAAAACAATTACTGGAGTTTGGGTGGCGACAATCATCAAGACCTTGAAACTCCTGATGACATCAATTAATACTAACCACTAAATTTAAAAGTTATGGACACTAATAATTTCAAAAAATCGCAGAATTTCGACAATATCGAAAAAAATAAAGCCAACAATCCCAACCTGGATTCCAATCCGAATAAACTGGCACAGGATTATGTTGCAGAAATGAGAAGCAAAAAAGAAGAAGCCACCGAAGAAGGTTTTATGACAAGAGCTAAGAACGACTGTCCGCCGGAAGCGTGGGAAAACCAGCAGAAAGCATATAGCGATGCTTGGGAAAGCAACAAAAATTCAGCGGATGCTGATGAATAAAAAAGGAAGAGGCTGTCTCAAAAGAGAGATAGCCTTTTTTATGCAAAAAAAGGAAAGCCGAGGCTTTCCTAATAGTTGCAAATTTCGTAATTTGCTGTGTGTTAACTAAGTCAAAAGTAGTCTTTAAAGATTA
>JAEXBA010000025.1 GCA_023457935.1 Bacteroidota bacterium
ATTCCGGGTTTCGGTAACATCGCGTTCCGCATTTTCCGCAGGTGCCAGAAAGGAAAGCGTTGCAGGGTTTTCACCATCGCTGGTGAAAATAGTTCTCTGTTCATGCAGATTGAGCGCATAATCATAATTTCCTTTTTCAGCGGTGTTTTTAAGAATCCTGAATTCCTTGCTTGAAAGTTTCAGGTAGTCTCTGTTCATATCAATGTCGAGTGCGTTTCTTCTCGTCCATTTCTCAGAACCGTCCGGATTCAGCATAAAAATGAAATCCAGCGTAATTTTTGAAAATAACTCCGCTTCAAGGTTTTTCTGGCTCTTAAAACTCTCGATTAAATCCAACATAGCATGAGTTGCATTACTCTCATTACCATGCATTTGCGACCACGCCAAAACCTTGGTTTCTCCCGAACCCAGATGCAGCATATAAATCGGTTTACCCAAATAAGAAGTCCCAATCTGCGAAATGTAATCGCTGAGATTCGTCTGGAGAAAATTTTCAAGGGATTTGGGCGAAATATAGCGGTTTGGGAAATCAGGATTTCGGCGGTAGATGAGTTCAGTCGGCATTAACAAATAATTTACAAAAATCAAAAATATGTTTTTTTTGAAGAGCAGCGTAGTATTTACTTTTGTAAATTCACCAAACAGTACAGAATGTCACTTTGTCTGTTGGTAAAATTGTGGATTGCAATATTTTTAATGAAAAAATATATAATAATTGTAAATCAGTATTTTATATAATTTAAATAAAGTATAATTTTATATTTACTTTAACTGGAAATTACTGTTGAAAACTCCATTTATAGACAACTTTTTTAAACATTCGGATTGTGGATAAGTGCAATTGGTACTCCAGATTTTACGTTTGTAAATTTTCTCAAAATACCGCGATTTGGTATCTTTGCGATTATTTTTATTATGAGCAGCGAAACTATTTTCCTACTTGGCTTTCTTGCCTTTATTATTATTATCCTGGCCATTGATCTGGGTCTCGGCCGAAAATCCGGCGGTGTGGTCTCCATGAAGAAAGCCGGACTGATGAGCTTTTTTGTAGTCGCCCTTTCAATGGGTTTTTATTTTGTACTGATAACATACGGTCACCTACTCCACGGAATAGACTCTATTGAAAAACTTCAGGCCGTCATTACAAAGCATCAGCATCCCGTTCATATAATTCCAAATGATCTGGAACATTCCATTAAACTGTATAACCAGAATCTCGGACTGGAATATCTCACCGGTTATATCGTAGAATATGCCCTATCTGTAGATAATATATTTGTAATGATTCTGATTTTTTCAGCATTTGGAGTCGCACAGAAGAATTATCACCGTGTACTGTTCTGGGGAATTCTGGGCGCAATTGTCATGCGCTTTATCTTCATCTTCGTCGGCGCTGCTTTGATCGCGAAATTCAGCTGGATCATGTATGTATTCGGTGGTTTCCTGGTGTTGACAGGTATCAAAATGTTCCTGGAAAAGGATAAAGACGAGCAAATTGATACGAAAAACCATCCGGTGGTGAAATTTGCCAACCGTTTCTTTAAGGTTCATGACCACTTTGTAGGAAACAAATTTTGGGTAACCATAGACGGAGTTAAGAAAATGACGCCGCTTTTCCTGGTTCTTCTTATTATAGAGGCAACGGATTTAATATTTGCGGTAGACAGTATTCCTGCCATATTCTCGGTTACAAAAGATCCGTATATCGTATTTTTCTCCAATATATTCGCAATCATCGGTCTGCGTTCCATGTTCTTTATGCTTGCCGGAATCATAGATAAATTCCGCTTCCTGAAGGTAGGGCTTTCTGCTCTTCTTACATTTATAGGACTGAAAATGCTGCTGCATCACCAGCTTAAAGGTTGGGGATTTGAGACTACCCACTCCCTGCTGATTATCCTTACGATTCTGGGTGTAAGTATTTTTGCATCGCTGATTTTCCCTGAAAAGAAAAAAGACAGAAAACTGAAATACGATCCGGAACACGATGAACATTTACACAGGAATTCATAATTGTAAACAGATCATTATATTAAAAACCAACACTTTACGGTGTTGGTTTTATTTTTGTAAATTGCGGCACCGTACAGTAAATTACATTTGTATTTTACCTTTGTAAATATTTATATTACATTTGTAATTGTAAATTTTATTCATCTGTTATGAATCCCAACGAAAGAATTTCAAAAATTATTGAATATTCAGGACTGACTTCTTCAGAGTTTGCTGATGAGATTGATGTGCAGCGTTCTTCTATTTCCCATATTACTTCGGGAAGAAACAAACCTTCGCTGGACTTCCTGATTAAAGTAAAAGAACGTTTCCCTGAGCTTCAGTGGGACTGGCTGATAAAAGGTGACGGAGAAATGCTTATTGAGCCGGAAAAAGCGGTAACAGAGCCCGCAGACCAGCAAAAACCGCGTACTGCTTCCCTGCCCGATCTTTTTTCTTTAATAGACGACGATGATTTTGGAATTACAGAAAGTGAAGACCGGATTCAAAAAGAAATTCCGGAACCTACGGAAATCAGTAAGCCACGAGAATTCCCTAAACCTTATCAAACTGCTGAAGAACATTTTTTAAACGATTCTCAGCGATTAGCGGATGAAGATCCGGCGCCGTATTACAAACCATCCGGAAATCAATCAAATAAGGTAAAGCGGATTGTTCTTTTCTATGAAAACGGAAAATTCGAGAGTTTTGAACCTTAATAATCTTAAGTTGCTCCGGAAATATTTCACCAACAAAAACTCCTTCCCAAAAATCTGAGAAGGAGTTTACTGTTATATGAAATTAAATTAGTCGATCACCATTTCCGGAATTTCACCTTCAACAATCAAATCAGCTTCTGTTGCCTTCACAATATCTTCCACCGAAACGCCCGGCGCCCGTTCCAGAAGTTTGAACCCGTCCGGAGTTACATCCATCACCGCCAGTTCCGTTACCACTCTTTTTACGCAGTTAACACCCGTTAACGGAAGCGCACATTCCTTCAGAATCTTGCTCTCGCCGGCTTTATTGACGTGCATCATGGCAACAATGATATTCTCTGCAGAAGCTACCAAATCCATCGCTCCGCCCATACCTTTCACCATTTTACCCGGAATTTTCCAGTTGGCGATATCTCCTTTTTCAGAAACTTCCATTGCGCCCAGAATTGTAAGATCAACCTTCTGGCTCCGGATCATTCCGAAACTGAAGGCCGAATCGAAAAATGATGCGCCCGGAAGCGTTGTAATAGTCTGTTTTCCTGCGTTGATAAGGTCTGCATCCTCTTCACCTTCAAAAGGAAAAGGGCCCATCCCCAATACACCGTTTTCACTCTGAAACTCCACCGAAATATCTTTCGGAACATAATTGGCCACCAAAGTAGGAATCCCGATTCCGAGATTAACGTAGTAACCGTCCTTTACTTCTTTAGAAATACGCTTTGCTATCTGTTCTTTTGTCAACATTATGCTTCTCTTTTTCTGGTTGTACGCTGCTCAATTCTCTTTTCGTAGTTTTCACCCTGGAAAATACGCTGAACCATAATTCCCGGAATATGAATTTCGTTCGGATCCAGTCCACCCGGTTCTACCAGTTCTTCCACCTCGGCGATCGTTATTTTTCCTGCTCCGGCCATCGGATGATTGAAATTTCTTGCTGAACCTTTGAAAATAAGGTTTCCAGCATGATCACCTTTCCAGGCTTTTACAATGGAATAGTCAGCGTGAAAAGCATGCTCCAGGATATGGGGTTTACCGTTGAAATCCTTTACTTCTTTACCTTCGGCAACCTCAGTTCCGTAACCTGCAGGTGTGTAGAACGCTGGAATTCCGGCCTGTGCAGCGCGGCATTTTTCAGCCAAAGTTCCCTGCGGTGTAAGCTCCACTTCCAGTTCTCCGGAAAGCATCTGTCTTTCGAATTCAGCATTTTCACCAACATAGGAAGAAATCATTTTTTTAATCTGCCTTTTCTGAAGCAGCAGTCCCAAACCGAAATCGTCTACTCCGGCATTGTTTGAAATGCACGTTAAATCCGTTACATTACTGTCTACCAAAGCATTAATACAGTTTTCAGGAATTCCGCAAAGTCCGAAACCACCAAGCATTAAAGTCATTCCGTCGGAAATTCCGGCGATGGCTTCTTTGGCATCTTTTACTCTTTTGTCGATCATTTTTCTTTAGATTTTTTATTGTGCAGTCCAGCCACCGTCCAGCGTAAAAGTGGTTCCGGAAACCGAAGTTGCATTATCTGCAGCTAAAAATACGCACATTTCTCCAATTTTCTCTACCGGAATGAAACTTTTTACCGCCTGTTTCTTCAGCATTACCTTCTCCACCACTTCATTTTCGGACATTCCGTGGGTTTTTGCCTGATCTTTAATCTGACCTTCCACCAGCGGTGTTTTCACATAACCCGGACAAACTGCGTTACAGGTAATGTTGAACGGCGCACCTTCCAAAGCCAGCACTTTCGTAAGACCTACAACACCGTGTTTTGCTGTAACATAAGCCGATTTGAATTCAGAGGCCCGCAGACCGTGAACCGAAGAAACATTGATGATTCTTCCGAATTTCTGGTCTTTCATCTTCGCAAAAACCGCTCTTGAGGCGTAGAAAACAGAATTCATGTTAAGGGCGATGATCTGCTGGTACTTTTCAATGGGGAAATCCTCAATTTTAGAAACATGCTGAATTCCTGCATTGTTCACCAGAACATCAACTGAACCCAACTTTTCATAAGCAAAATCAATCAGTTCCTGAACACCTTCCGGAGTCATCAGATTGGCATTTATGAACCCAGTTTTCACACCGTATTTCTGTCCGGTTTCTGCAGCGATTTCAGCTCCGTTTGCTTCGAGACCGTTAAAGATTACATGATCGCCGTTCTTTGCAAAAGCTTCGGCTATTCCCAGTCCAATTCCGCTTGTACTTCCCGTAATTACAACATTTTTAGCCATTTACAAAAATTTTAGAAGTTCTTCATTAAGTTTATCGGCCTGATCCACAACAATTCCGTGTCTTGAGTTTTCAATCACGATGAGTTCTGCATTAGGCATTCTGTCCACATAATTCCGTTTGTATTCCACAGGTGTATAATCCATATCCGAAGCAATCACCAGTGTTTTGTTGTCAATCTCTGAAACTTTATCGCCAATTCCCCACTTCATCAGCTCGCCAAAGGTGTTCAGATAGGCATCTTCATCATTCTGAACCAAGCGCTGTTTGAATTCCTCACGCCATGCAGCCTGGTTTTCTTCCGGATACATTCCTTTTGATATAGCATCGGCCAAAGAGAGAAAGCCCTGATTCTTGATAATATCTGTACGTACTGCCAGAATATCCACTCCCGCATCATTCGGGCGGTTAAAATCCGGTCCGGAATTTACGATCACCATTTTGTGCACCATTTCAGGATGCGAAAGTGCCATCTGAAAGCACACCGCACCCCCCATTGAAAATCCTACAAAACTTGCTTTGGAAATATGCATAGACTTCAGCAGTTCAAAAATATCTTCAGTCATTAACTCAACGCTCTGTTCCGAGGGAACTCTGGTTGAATTGCCGTGCGCACGAAAATCCGGCGCAATCACTCTGAATTTCGGGGAAAGAACAGGGATCTGAAGATCCCAGTCCTGATTTGTAGAGCCCAACCCGTGCAGAAGTACAACAACATCACCTTCACCGGCTTCTGCGTAGCTGATTTCAACCCCGTTAATGCCTTTTACAGCCATTATGAAAAAATTAATTATTTGTTTTTATCGAAGAAATCAAGTGTGTATTTGAACTCAAGTGAAACCAGTCTCTTGATAAACGGAGAACTCGCGAACTCACGGATATCTACATTAAACAGATTGGTTACGTTTGCGCCAACCGTCATTCCGTTTGAGAAGTTGTATCCTGCATTCATATCCACTGTGAAACCACCAAGCGGCCCGTAATTCCATGTTCTTGCCGGTGCGTAGTAAGAATTTTCAGTGATATCAATAGTTCCGTTTCCGTCCAGATCCTGCGTTTTGGCTGCAGTAGCCACTCCCGAAAAGAAATCGTAATCCTGCACCCATCTTCCGTAAACGGCGCCAAACCATTTCTGTGTAGCGTAATTAAGACCGACAGTTACTTTATTTTCAGGTGTATTGATCGGCAAATCGGTATCCAGTACTTTTCCGTCATGGTTTCCGTCGTTGCTCATATCATTCTTATCCAGCTTTCTGCCGAAATAGGAATAGTTTACGGTACCTCTCAGCGCATCGGTGAAGTAATAGTTCAGTCCGATATCAAATCCGTAGGTATCCACTTTACCAAAGTTTGAATAGGTTAAAACAAAAGCCGGATTTGCTCCCGGAATATCAGCCATAGCCTGATCGCCGCGGTGTGTTACCGTTCTTCCGCCAACTGCCAGCTGCGTTAACGGACTGATGAAGTTTTCAGAAATATTGTAGTAAGCATTTGCATCAATATAGAATTTCTTGTCGATTGCTCCTTTATAACCTACCTCAAAAGAGTTGATGGTTTCCACTTCAAGCGGATTTATTTTTGAGCCGTCGGAAAGTGTAAATCCAACACCGTTTCCGAGAATCAATCCGCCAAAAAGATAACCTTCAAGGTTCATGATCGAAGGTACTGCCATACCTTTACCGTACGTCAAACGGAACATTCCGTCGCCCACTTTTTTCGTAACAGCCGCTTTCGGAAGGATGTTGGTTCCGTAATAGTCATGATTGTCGACTCTGGCAGCTGCCAAAAATCCCCAACCGTCAATTTTATATTCTGCCTGACCGTAAACGCCGAGCTGGTTAATGTTAATCGGGCCGTCGAAATCCAGCATATAGGTATTTTTCGTGAACGCCATATCGCGCTGGAACTGGGCTCCCAGAATTCCGGTAAAACCGCCCCATGTTTTGTTGTACTGCCCTTCTGCAACCCATCTTTTGGAATCATCTCTGAAGCGGGAACCTCTCTGTAAAGCCATACCTCCGCCCGGCAGTGCAGGAATTGCCAGCCACTGCTCATTATAGGATCTTTCCCTTGCTACAGCATCAGAAAAGCCACCGGCGATCCAGGAAACATAGTTTTGCGTTCTTTGGTTGATGGAATAAGTATCTTCTGTATTTGAAGTCTGATAATAGGTATTCAGGAAGAATCTCGGATGAACGTATTTTAACTGATATTCATTGATTTTCCAGTCTTTGATCTGATTTCTACCGGCCGATGTTACGCCCAGGTTGCTATTGTTACTGTGTCCGAAATAACCGATTAATTCACCTACAGAGAACGGTTTGAAATTCAGCTGACCATTGAATTTTGTTGATGAGAAATCTCTGTCAAGATCCAGTTCCGGAAATGCAATATTGGCAACATATACGGAGTCCGTATAGTCGAATTCTGTTCCCTGGCTGTGTTCAAATGCAACTTTCAAAGCCACTTTATCGCTGAGTGCCTGTGCGTGTCTTGCTCTTCCCGTAAAAACGTTCTGGTTTCCTAAGCCCATTGCGAAGGTTGTGCCCTGAGACCTGAAAGGATTCTTGGAAATACTGTTTACCAATCCGTTGTGCGCATTCGGGCCATACAGTGTTCCGTTTGGTCCCAGAAGGATTTCCACTTTTTCAATATCTTCCTTGATTACGGTTGAAAACGTTCCGAAAGGAAGTCCGGTTGCCACCAATGTTGAAACACGGTCATCGGTAATCTGAAGGTTTTTGGAGTTAAAAGCAGAGTTGAAACCTCTGATGTTGATTCCGGTGCCCAAAACACCCGCTCTTACAAAGTCTACCCCTTTTTGTCTTGCAGCCAGTTCACCCAGGTTGAAACCGGTAAATTCTTTAATATCTTTCGAACTGATGATGTTTACCGTCGCCGGCACTTCCACCAGTTTCTGTACCTTTCTGCTCGCAGAAACCGTAACCTGCTCGATGTCTCTTGTTTTAAGTGAATCTGTCTGCTGTGCGCTTGCAAAAAAAGCCGCCAAAGTAAGAGACAGTACAACTGATTTTTTCATAATTATCTGATTTTTTTCTTATTTATGATACAATGATAAAGCAACTGTAAACAGAACTTTACGGGTTCATTAAGAAATTAGGATATGACTTATGATAAAAATGACGCTAAATTTGCAGAACAGAACAGATAAAACCTATCAATGCTACTTACCGACGATGTAGGACTTAAATAAAACACGCAGTTCCGGCAATGCTATAATCAGTTTCTCGGCGTTATTGGAAATGATCGAAAAGTTTGCTGGTGAATGCTTCAGTACACTTAAACTGTCAGCAATTGAAGTGAAGAGCATGTCTTTATCAATCTTGCTTTCCATATACGATGAAAGCGCAATAATCCATGATAAGTTGGGCACAAATGAAGTTTTCGCCTCCAGAGCGTTGAGTCCGTATTTTCTTTCCAGCAGAAGA
Source organism: Bacteroidota bacterium (assembly GCA_023457935.1). Classification (GTDB taxonomy): domain Bacteria; phylum Bacteroidota; class Bacteroidia; order Flavobacteriales; family Weeksellaceae; genus JAEXBA01. The sequence continues at coordinate 8,393 of JAEXBA010000025.1, forward strand.
ATTTCGTTGTAATTTTCCTGAAGCATCAGAACCGTCAGGTACGACGTAAAGAAGTGATGCCACCGGTATTCAAAAATTTCGGTTTCAAACTTATTCAGGAAGTAAATCCCGATATTTTCGGCTTTTTTGAGCTGATTCAGTTCTGTAAGAACACGCAGATAGTAAGAGGTATAAGTAATTTTCTGAAGGTCGTTATGCGTATTCTCGTACACCGGTCTGTAGTTCTCCAGAAGTTCTGAAGCTTCTCTGATCTGCCCTGTTTTCAGATAGATGGCAACCAGATTGTTCACATACATCAGTGCATCTTCATTGGTTTGCCGCACAGCGAGTTTACCGTAATAAATTGCCTTTTCAGTATCATTGAGCTGCGAATGAAGCAAAACCCTGCTCGAATAATAATTATAGAGAACACGCCTGCAGTACATTTGTCCCTGACTGAAAAAATGATCAATCTGATCAAAAATCTTCTGAAGCTTTTGTGGATTTTTCTCGGTATTATACATGAAGGCGAGCAGAATAAACGCTCTGTAACGGTTTATTCCGTTAATTTCTTCATTCTCAAAAACCTTGCGCAGCCATTTTTCCCAATAAAGTGTTTTATTGCTTTTTGAAGTGTACTGAAGTGTGATTTCCGAAGTCGCCTCGTACAGCTTTTCCTGAATTTTAACCGCTTTCTGAAATGCCGAAGCAAACCTGTCCAGAAAATCCTTCACAATAATATGATCGTCGTAACGAAGCCGCATCAGAAGGTACGAACGGTATTCCTTCATCACATTGTACAGCTGCTGGAAATTAAAACCTATCGATTTATAATTCCGGATATAATCAAGCATTTCGCGTTCCTCCGATGCCGAAATAAGATCCAGCGACAGCTTTTTGTTGAACTCCATTATCCACGCTCCAACTTTGTCAACATCGCGCTGTGAAAGCTTTTTTTCAACCCAGGTTTTGATGTGATGGTATTTCCTTTTGTCGAAATCAGGATTAAAGGTTTTTGCAGATTCTGCATTCAGGGCATTGTGAACCAAAGTGGAAAAAATCTCTTCTTTTTCAGCATCAACGAAAGCGGCCAGCGAAGAAAGATATCTTGCTTCGTGCGGCAGCAGTGCCTGGCTGAATTCTTCAAAGACTTTGAGTTTCGGTTTCATGGAAAATACTGAACCGGAAAAATAAGAAAGTTCAGCAGAAATAAAAAGGAAACTGCCGATAAAAATCAGCAATTCCCAGGTTAATATGAATGTAAAAAGTTATTTCAAGAATGCACGGACAGCATGATTTACTTCCTGCGGTTTTTCGAACATCAGGAAATGTCCGGCGTTTTCAATCATCTGTAACTGACTTCCTTTCAATGCCGTTTTTGCTTTTCCGGCAACATCATCAACCGCCATTGCAGCGTGAAGATAGCGGTTCGGAATCAGGAAATCATTCTTTCCAAACAGCAGCAGCGTCGGCACTGTAATTTTTTCCAAGTCTGCAATTACTTTATCATTCAGCATTCCGTGTACGCTTCCAACAATTGCTTCAGCATGCTGTTCAAAATCATCAGTGTTTTTGATAGCTTTCCGGTCTGCGATCATCCGGTTTGCTTCCTGCGGCATTTTGAAAAAGTTAATTGCATAATTTTTATCAATCTGCTCATCAGAAGTATTCATAATGGCGCCTTTTGTCGTCACCATTTTCATCGTATTTCCTTCGAATTCCGTAAATTCTTCAATTCCAGCAGGCGCAATCAGAATCATCCTGTCAAGTTTTTCCGGATATTTTGATGCAAATTTAATTGCGGTTTGTCCGCCCATCGAATGTCCGACAACTGTAAATTTCTGAACATTCATTTTCTCTGCAAACTCCCTGATGGTTTCCGCAAAGTACGTTGGCGTATATTCACTGGCTTTCAGATACGATTTTCCGTATCCAGGCAAATCAATGGCGTAACAGGTGAAATCTTTCTGAAGATCTTCAATATTACGGTACCACGCATCTGCATTACTGCTTAAACCGTGCACGAAAATCAGAACATTTTTTCCGTTTCCTTCCTTCGTGTATGCAAGTTCACCATCTTTAAGACTAACAAAGCGAGTCTTGAAATGATAAGGCTGAAGAACTTCTCTCATTGTGTTGGGTTTTTCTTTCTGTGCCGTACACGACAATAAACTGATGAAAATTAAAAAAAGTATTTTTTTCATGAATTCAGATTTTTCTTTGAATTTTTCTGACTGTAAATTCGGACAAGATCTTTTCTGGAAACCTTTCCAAAGCCTGTCAGCGGAAACTCTTCCAGGAAAATATATTCCTTCGGATGTTTGAATTTCGCCAGCCTGTCTTTCAGAAAATTCTGCACAGCTTCTTTGTTCAGTCCCGGACCGGACGGTTTGATGAAAACCACGCCTTTTTTTCCCCAGACATCATCATCAAAAGGAATTACCTGAATATTCACAATTTCAGGGTGGTTTTTCAGAACATTTTCAATTTCATGAGGGAAAATGTTTTCACCGCCGGAAATGTACATATCATCAATTCTTCCTTTCAGATAGTAAAATCCGTCCTCATCCGTCATCGCCAAATCTCCGGTATGAAACCATTCATTCTTGATTTTATCCCTTGTTGCCACCGAATTGTTCCAGTAACCCGGCGTCACTACTTCTCCGCGGATACACAGTTCTCCAATTTCGTTTTCCGCCACTTCCTTTCCTTCGGAATCAATCACTTTCAGTTCAACATAAAAGTTCGGTTTTCCAATAGAAGTTGGTTTTTCCAGACAGAAATCTTCGTGAAGTGATGTTATGCTCGGTCCGGCTTCTGTGAGTCCGTAACCGGGACGGATATTTACATTTTTATGTTCTTTCCAGATCCGCAACTGCTCCAGCGTAATTCCTTCTCCGCCACAGATAATGTAACGTAAAGCTTTAAGATCGGAAGCATCAAAATCCTTTTCTTTGGAGAGCATCTGCAGAATCGTCGGCAATACCATAAAGAGCGTAATTTTTTTTGATGAAAGATATTTCAGAATCAGTGAAGGATCGATTTTTTTCTGAATCAGAATTTCTCCGCCGTTATGAAGCAAAGGCGTCAGGAAAATATTCCAGCCCGAAGTATGGTACGGCGGCAGAATATTCAGGGTTTTGTCCTTTGAGGTAATTCCCAGCTGCATTGAAGTGTTCAGACTGTTCCAGAACAGCATTTTTGTAGTGTAAAGAACGCCTTTGGGCCTCGCAGTTGTTCCGCTGGTATAAAAAAGGAAAACCGGAAGCTCTTCCCTGATATGATATTTGTTTTTTTCAGCGCCCGTAATATCAATACTCCTGATTCTTTCACTGAAATCAAGCAACCGTAAAGTTTCCACCTGATCTTTCAGAAAGAAAACAGCTTCATCAAAAAGCTCACTGTATATTAAAACAGAAGGTTTACAGTCTTTAATCTGCTGCTGAATTTCTGTGGCAGAAAGGCGGTAATTCAACGGAACCAGAATGGCGCCCAATCTTTGGCAAGCCGAAAAAAGCGCTACCAAATACGGCGAATGTTCCATTAAAGCTCCGATTCTGTCGCCTTCTTTTACTGTTTCAGAAAAGTATTCACAGATTTGCGTAGAAATCCTGTCGAGCATTCTGTACGTGAAACTTTCACCGGTTTCCAGATCGGTAACGGCGGTTGAATTTGGCTTCAATGCAGCCCATTTAGAAATCCAGTCCAGGTTTTTCATCGTTATGCGGTCTCCGTTTTTTTGCTGATTAAATGTAAAGCACCGGCAACCAGAACAGAGCTCATAATTGCAATAGCCGCTGAAACTCCCGGATTTCCTACCGTTCCCTGCATATAAGGCGTCAGCTTACCGTAAAAAATACCGAAATGCGTAACTATAGCCACTATTGAACCGATGAAAACCGTAGAAGATTTTACATTTTTTACAAATGTACCGAAAAGAACAGGAACAAAAGCTGCGGCAAAATATCCGTAAACGCCGTTCTGACCGAAAATACCAACGCTCAGGTTTGGATGCTGAATCTGATCCCAACTCAGCAGAAAACTTACAATCGCCAATGTAACAATTACAAATTTATTGATAACAAGTCCGTTTTTTGAAATTTTATCACCAAAAATCGGTTCCAGAATATCAGAAGTAACCGTAACGGAAAGCGACTGTATCAGTCCTTCCAGTGTAGACAAACCTGCAGAAATCAGCCCTACAATCACCAGAATTCCCGCCGCGGCAGAAAATCTTTTCACAACATAAGTTGGAATTACTTCATCCATTTTCATTTTGTGTCCGTCCACGGTAAGATCCGGAAACATTATTCTGGCATAAAATCCGGCAACCACAATGAGAAAGAATACAATCATAGAAGCTATCGCAAAAAACAGGTATGAATTTACTTTATCAGGACTTTTTAACATCAGTGACTTTGTCATGATATGCGGCTGACAGACAATTGCTACACCTACAATAAGCTGACAGATAACGACTTCAAAAAAATCGCGGTATAACGGGCTGCTTTCGTTAAAGGTTTTCGTAAGATTCGGATCGATGGTGTTGAGCTTTGCAGCAAAGCCGTCCAGACCTTCACTGAAAAGATCAGTACCTGAAAAAATCATCATTAAGGCCACTATGACCATGATGATGGCCTGAACCGTATTGGTATATACCATTGAATTCGCACCGCCGAACATCATATATCCAAAAACAAAAACTGTAATTCCGAGCAGTACATAGAACGGCTCAACATTTAAAGATTTGGAGATTACCTGCGTTAAACCTACATTAATCAAAACAATAAATGTTATCAGAAGCATCGCGACAATGGCAAAAAAGAACTGATAAGACTTATTGTTAAAGCGGTTTCCAATCCACTGCGACATCGTGTTTGCCTTAACTGCTTTACCGTATTTGGCAAAACCTTTAGTAAAAACAATCAGCGACGCAAAAGCTGCCAGAGGCAGAACTACCGCCATCGAAATAAAGCCCGCAAAACCGTACAAAGCAATAAAGCCGGGATTAATTACGAATGTCGCCGCACTCGTCATGGATGCAGCAAGCGACAGCCCGACAATCCATGACGGAAAGCCAAGGTTTCCAATGCCATAATCGGAAATACTTTTGGTTTTCAGCGCTCCGCGGATTACAAAAAACAGAATCACAACAGCATATACTGCCAGGACAATTCCGATATACAACGGCCACCGATTCTCTGAACTCATCATTATTCTTTTAAGCAAAAGAAAGGATTTCCGCACGCATAAACAATCGGTTCAGTAAGATTTCAGATATGACTTAAGACAAAAAATTAAACTGTTCGTCCAAAAATACTTTTAAAACGACAGAAACAGTCAGTACGACTTACAAAACGCTTCAGCGGCTTAATTTTGGCTGGATCATTTAATATCTTCGCTGTAGTACACCGGGATCCCGCTGTTATTATCAAAGCCCGTAATCAGCAGATGTCTTTTATCCGGTGTGTCGTTATTATAAAAATTCAAATCTACAGGCGGATTGGCTGCACTCGGCACATCAGGATTCCAGTACAGAACATTTCTGATATCTGTCGTAATTACAGTATTCAGTTCCGGACGGTAGGAAATGTTTGGAAAGGTTTCTTCCTTTGCATAACCAGCCAGCGAAACCTGTTTGAGGCCTGCTGATTTACCGAATTCATCAGATGACCGGCCATGATTTCCTCTCTTGGTGTAAATCACAATAGCCGCAAGAGAACCGTTGCGGGAAATTGCATAACTGTTCTTCAGAACCTTAATCATGGCCACATCAGTAGCATTCATTGAAGAAACCTGCTGGGAGAAAACCGGAATTTCATCAATAAAGAAGTTCACGGGAGAACCTCGGTATGTGGCCGAGTAATCACCGTTTCTGGATTGTAGGGAAAGACCGGAAACCCTTCCCTGCAGCCACTGCATAATATCGGTAGAACCCAGTGAAGATGTATTATCGTTTATGAAATCGAAAACATCCTCATTCTGACTTCTGAAAAGCGAAGAACTTAATTCTTTATTAAGTTTTGCTGTAAGATCTTTTTTCTGGGCTCTGATTTTCACTTCCTCAATCTCAAAAATCTTTTCATCGAATATTTTCTGATTTTTTTTAGTTGAAACCAACACTGCCTCATCTCTGGAAAGTTCTGCAGTCTGAGAACGGCTGACGAGCGTGTAGGCATTAGACGGCAACTGTTTTCTGAACGGCTGAAACCCAAAATTAGGCTGCAGGTACACCTGAACTCTGTCTTTGGGCTGTTTGGTATCTACCTCATAGGAAAATTTCACTGAATCTTCAAAAGCGAGCTGGCTCAGCACAAAAAATCCGTTCGCATCGGATTTGGCGTTGATTGTTCTGATGCCATGATTTTTCTGAGTAAAGAAAAGCGTTACATCGGTATTGGGAGCCGGTTTTCCGCCAATGAAAATTTTACCGTTGTAGGAAAGATAAAATTCGGGAACTTTTGTAATCTGCGGAAAATTTCCTGCTGTCATCTGCGCCCAGTCGAACCTTTTCCACTGTTCTGAAATCATCAGAGCATCAAGTGCTTCCGGATTGCGTTGTTCATCGAAGTACTGCGCAGGCCGGTCAATTTTTGATCCAAAGTCACCTGTAAGCCATAGACTGCTCAACATACTGTTGATATGTTCGGTTCCGGGCTGATCATCGTTGACAATCAGTACACTGTAATTGATATTTTCAGGTGTTTTCTTAAAGCTGAATGAGTTGTTTCCGCGCGCTGTTGTATTGAATGATTTTGTAGCAAATTCCGGCTTGATAAGCTCCAGTTTCTGAGGCTGAACAAAAGCCAGTCTTTTGGCAAGAACATTCTCCTGATCATCAAAAACAGTAAGCTGGAGAACGCCATTGATTAAAGAACTGGTTGGAATTGACAGCTTCTGACTGGGCAAGGAATTAAATTTTGCGCGGTAAACCACCTGACTGCCAATGGTTCCCAAAACGGTGTAGTAACCGGAGCCGGCAGCAGGATTTTTTGTGAGAATCTGAAATTCTACGGCCTCTGCCTTACTAGCTACTTTGAGGTGAATTCCGGACGGCATTACTTCCGGAATATCAAAAGTTTTCTTATTGCCGTTTGAATCTTCAGCAAAAAGTTTGTACTTCTTTCCGGCTTCAGGCGTAATATTCAGAATACCGACGTTGGAATCCATGTTAATGAAATCAACCAGCTTTTGGTCAGGATTCTGCATTTCTGCAACATATCCGGTGAGTTTCCCCGGAAAATGGCCTTCGGAATTTATTCTTACAGCGAGTTTTGTTGGAATACCGCTGATGAATGAGCCGCTTTCAGGGTGGATTTTGACAGTCCAGTCTGCGTTTTCCTTTAATTTCAGCTTTTGGGGAGAATCCGGATTGTACACCTGAATTTCCTGCAGATACTGGAAATCTTCGCTGAAGTTCGTCATCCATGTCGTATAAGCTCTAAGGTAATAGATACCTTCCTGAAGATCTTCCGGCAGGAAAATATTGCCGCTTCCTTCAGCATTGATCAGAGGAAACATCTTCTTGGTAACAATCTTTTTGCTGCTGTCATACAGTTCCAGATACAGGTTGGTTGAAAGACGGGACAAGCTGTATCCGTCGAAAACATAGGATTTGAACCACAGATTTTCACCCGCAATAAACTTATCTTTCAGCAGCGAAAGGTGTATTTTTTCCTGCGGATATTTTTCGTTGAATGTTAAAAGTGAAGTTTCTGCACGGCTTTGCGCTGGTGAATAAACGATGCAGCAAAAAAGAATCAAAGCGATAAATCTCCTGATCATAAATAGTTTTTTCAATTTTTCCAAAGATAATTTTTTTTCAAGTGGCTGCCAAGCCCGGTTTTCCACATGTATTAAATTTAATAATTTATCTTGCTAATTTGTAAATAATTTGTATTTTTGCAGCCTGTTAACCAACCTCTGACGAAGGACGTGAATGTTGTTTGGCTTAAACATTTTTTATATTAATAATGGATTTATTAAAGTACGTACAGGACAAGTACATTGCTAAAAAGGAATTCCCTGAATTCAAAGCCGGTGACACCATCACCGTGTATTACGAAATTAAAGAAGGTCAGAAAACCAGAACTCAGTTCTTTAAAGGAACTGTGATTCAGTTGAGAGGAACCGGTCTTACCAAGACTTTCACCATCAGAAAAATGAGCGGTGATGTAGGTGTAGAAAGAGTTTTCCCTATCAACATGCCTGCTCTGCAGAAAATTGAGGTAGACAGAAGAGGTAAAGTAAGAAGATCAAGAATCTACTACTTCAGAGATCTTAGAGGTAAAAAGGCAAGAATTAAAGATATGCCTTACAAAAAGAGCTAAGACAATTCAGACAACAACAATAGAAAAACCATCCAGATTTTGGATGGTTTTTCATTTTTGGAGCGCCTTGATGCACTCTTCTCTTATCTTCCAGAATTCTTCTAAGCTGTAAATAATGTGCGTATTTTTCTTTAAGTAACTGGAAAGAAATTTCCTGTGAAAATCTATCTTAAAATCCGTGATCTGATCCGTTTCAATTTCTGTTTCAAAAACCAAATCATTCGCAAAAATTTCCGGTTTCCAGCCTTTTCGTGTGAAATCCTTAATTTCGCCGTTTATTTTCAGATAATTATGCGCTTCCGGCATTTCCTGAAGATTATATTTCTGAAGAACCGGAATAATTCGCGGTGTATTTGCTGAATTCATCATGAAAATCCCCAACATCAGCTGCACACCATCAATCCTCTTAATCTCTGCGACATATTTCAGAAAGGCATGTTTCGTACTGCAGGTACCACAGTTTTCTTTCAGAACGCATAGAATATCTGCTTTGAAAGCGTTCCGTTGATAAGGCATTGCCTGGACTGTTCTGCAGCAGTCATCAAACGGCAACTGTATGAAATATTCTAGTGATAATTTTCGCATAAAAAAACCGCTTCATTTCTGAAGCGGCGAAATGTATGAAATTCTGGATTAGTTTCCTCCTTCCATTTTCTTTTTCAGTTCAGCCAAAGCATCAATGTCTCCAAGTGTAGTTTTTTCTTCACCTGAAGTAGCTGCCGGCTTGTTTGAAGCTTCTTTCACATTCTTTCTTTCCTCATCTCTGAAGATTCCTGTATGCGATACTACTACTCTCTTGAAATCTTTGTTGAATTCGATTACTTTGAATTCTGCTGATTCTCCTTTCTTGATTTTGGATCCGTCTTCCTTCTCCAAAAGTCTTGCAGGGCAGAACGCTTCTACTTCAGCATCTTCAAACTGAACCTGAGCTCCTTTATCGAATACATCAGTTGCAGTTCCGCTGTGTACGGTACCTTCAGCATATTTAGTTTCGAATTTATCCCAAGGGTTTTCCTGAAGCTGCTTGTGACCTAGAGAAAGTCTTCTTGCAGCAGTATCAAGTTCAAGAACTACAACATCAAGTTTGTCACCTACGTTGCAGAATTCGCTTGGATGCTTGATTTTCTTCGTCCATGAAAGGTCAGAAATGTAGATCAAACCGTCAATTCCTTCTTCAAGTTCTACGAAAACACCAAAGTTTGTAAAGTTTCTAACCGTTCCTTTGTGCTGGGAACCGATTGGATATTTCTGCTCGATATTTTCCCATGGATCTTTAGAAAGCTGCTTCATACCAAGAGAAATTTTTCTCTCTTCTCTGTCAAGCGTCAATACTTCTGCTTCAACTTCATCACCAACTTTTACGAAATCTCCTGCGCTTCTCAGGTGAGTGCTCCAAGACATTTCTGAAACGTGGATAAGGCCTTCAACACCTGGAGCAACTTCTACAAATGCGCCATAGTCTGCAAGAACCACCACTTTTCCTTTTACTTTATCACCAACTTTCATGTCAGCAGAAAGAGCATCCCAAGGATGAGCTTCCAACTGCTTCATGCCAAGCTGAATTCTTGTTTTCTCATCGTCGAAGTCAAGGATAACCACTTTAACTGTCTGCCCGTCTTCAAGGATTTCAGATGGATGGTTAACCCTAGACCATGAAAGATCTGTAATGTGGATAAGACCGTCAACACCTCCAAGGTCAACAAATACAGCGTAAGAAGTAATGTTTTTAACAGTTCCTTCAAGAACCTGACCTTTTTCAAGCTGAGCGATGATTTCTTTTTTCTGTCCTTCGATGTCTGCTTCGATAAGTGCTTTGTGAGATACAACAACGTTTTTGAACTCAGGGTTGATTTTAACCACTTTGAATTCCATTGTTTTACCAACGTATTGATCGTAATCTTTAATCGGCTTAACATCGATCTGAGAACCTGGAAGGAAAGCTTCAATACCGTGAACATCCACGATCATACCTCCTTTCGTTCTTGATTTTACAAAACCGTTAACGATTTCTCCGGTTTCGTGCAGTTCATTTACTTTATCCCAAGCTTTAAGCGTTCTTGCTTTTTTGTGAGACAGCTGTAACTGGCCTGACTTGTCTTCTCTTCTGTCTACCATTACTTCTACTTCATCACCAACAGCTAAACCTTGGTTGTAACGGAATTCGTTAAGAGAGATAACACCTTCAGATTTGAAATTGATGTCCACAATCGCTTCCTTGTCTGTAAGTCTTACTACTTTACCTACAAGTACGTCGTTGTCTTCAAGATCAGAAAGAGATCCTTTGTAGATTTCTTCAAGATCATTTTTTTCTTTTCTTGCATCAGCATCAAGACCAGACTCGAAAGAATCCCAGTCAAACTGTTCAGGTGCTACGTTTGCGTTCATTAATAACGCTTCTTTGTTTGTCGTTTCAGACATAATAAAAAATTTGTATTCCTTCTCTCAAGTGGTCTGAAGTGCGGATCTCAAAATACGGAAGTTGTTAATTGTTAATGTTTTACTTTTTCAGACCTGTCCGCAAAAAAGTGGTGCAAAAATACGACTAATCAGTCAATTACACAACAAAAGGTCTTACATAATTTGATCATAAATGTTTCATTAACTATTATGTTAAATTAAAGATGAAATTTTTACCTGTTTTCATGAATAAACCGCGGATATTTTTCTTTCATCGGTCATTCATTCTTTTATAACATTCTTCACTTGAAGATTTCATTAACATATTATTCAATCCATACTATTTTAACAGCCCGTTAATTTTATTATAAAGTCCTTTTACCGTATTAAAATGTCATAATTCTTGATGCACTATCAGTAACCAAATCACAATTATTAACATTAAAAATTCAAAATTATGTCTTACACAGTTGTGGGAATGTTCCCAAGTAATGACGATGCCGCAAGAGCATCAGAAAAATTAGATAATAACGGTTTCTCGAAGGAAGATTACAATGTTTCCAATTACAGAAGAAACACCGAAATTGATAACGACCTGGATTACGAATACGAGGAAGATGCCAATACTACGAGCTTCTGGGATTCATTATTCGGCGATAATGAAGATGAACGAAAAAGATACAGCTACGCCGGCACGAAGAGCAATATTGTAACCGTTTATACTGATGACAATTCGCGTGCAGAAGAAGCGCGTGATATTATGAACGATATGGGCGCCATTAATGTAAACGATTACACTAAAGATTATTATCCGCAAAGCGAAGAGTTCATTAATGATACCGGCGATCAGCACTTAAGCAATGCCGAAAGAGCAAGGATTATCGCAAAAGCAAGATCCGGAGCTTATTTGGATTCCGACCGTTCTTACAGTTTCAGAAGAAGAGACGGAATGACAGACCGTATGGATCATCAGGGCGACACGTTCTAATTACAAAGCACACGTAAATTTAACAGAAAGACATTTCTTCAGGAAGTGTCTTTTTTATTTTGCACAAAAATCAAACTTCTTATATTTGTTTAAAATTATTGTGTGAAAGTCAATCTTCCGGATAAATTGTACTACTCTATTGGCGAAGTTGCCAAGGCATTTGATGTGAACACATCACTGCTTCGCTATTGGGAGCAGGAATTTCCGATTTTAAGACCGAAGAAAAACAAAAAAGGCAACCGCTACTTCACACCCGAAGACCTCAAAAATCTTCAGATTATTTATCATCTTGTAAAAGAAAAAGGCTATACACTCGACGGCGCGCGCATTGCCCTGACGACCAACAGTAAAATTTCTGAAACCGTTTCGATGATTGACCGATTGGAATTTGTAAAGGCCGAATTGCTCAAGATTAAAGAATCTTTAGCAGAAAATCCGCAGTCCGGATAAAAAAAGGGGGTTTTTCCTTATTTTTCAATTCTTTTTCCTGTTTAATTTTGAACAAAATACAACAGGATGAAATCAACCATTAAAAACTCGCTTTTCAAAAGCAAGATTATCGCATTTTCCTTTTTCGGAATCGGTATTGCAGCCGGATCTTATTATCTGGGATCTCATAAAACCGAAAACGCGCCGGAAATTGAAAAACTCACTTTTACAGAGAATTCTGCTGAAAAAAATATCGTTCTGTCAGAATTCAACCCTAATGAACTTTCCGCAGAACAATGGCAGAAACTTGGCTTCTCCGAAAAACAGTCCGCAACGATACTGAAGTACAAAAATATTGTCGGCGGAGAATTTCTTTCTAAAAAGCAGCTGAAGAAATGTTATGCTATTTCCGATGAAAAGTTTGCAGAATTGGATGACTTCATTTTACTTCCAGAGGAAACTCCGAAAAGCTCAAACTCCGGTTATGGTTTTGTGAATTACTCAAAAAGTTCAAAAAAAGGAATTTCGGTACATCAGAAGTTCAATCCAGATTTATATTCGCAGCAGGACTGGGAAAACCTTGGCTTTTCGGAAAAGCAAAGCGCAGCCATCATCAAATACAGAGATTATCTTGGCGGAAGCTTTCACAGCAAGGAAAAATTCAGAGAGTGCTTTATCATCAACGAAGAAAATTACCGGAAACTGGCGCCGTTTTTAATGTTGCCCGAAAAAAGTAAAAGTAATGAGACTCGAATCTTTAAAACATCGCAATCCCAGAATCCGAAATTAGCTTTAAAAAATTTCGATCCCAACACTTTGGATGTTGAAGGCTGGAAAGATCTTGGTTTCTCGGAAAAACAAGCCAATGTTATCCTGAATTATAAAACAAAAAATCTCAGAGGAAGCTTCCATACTTTGGATGAAATAAAATCCTGTTTTGTGATTTCGGAGGAAAAGTTTACAGAAATCGCTCCTTTCATTCAGCTGAACAGGGAAAATTTCACAGAAAGAAAAACTCCGGTATATGCAAAAACAGAACTTCCGGCCGTAAAAAGTGATTTTACGAAAATTGATATCAATCAGATCACTTACGAACAGCTTGTAGAATTTGGATTTACACAGAAAGTTGCTGCAGGTTTTGTAACCTTCCGCAGTAAACTTGGCGGTTTCATCAATAAAAATCAGGTTTTTGAAACGTATGATATCGACCGTCAGCTTGCGGAAAAACTCAACACCACCTGCCTTCTAAAAACTGAAAAAGTTGAAAAATATACGTTGCTCAACGCGCCGGAAAGCTGGCTGAAAACGCATCCGTATTTCCGTTACAGCGCCGATAAAATCATCTATTACCGCCAAACCAACGACAACGAGAAAAAAATCTGGAAAATGATGAATGTAAAACCGGAATATGTGGCAAAAATGAAGCTGTATTTGAAGTAAAAAACTTATTTTCGTCAAAACATTTTCATGGACGCGAGATTATCTGCGGTTTCCGCAGAGTATAGAAAAGAGGCACGCAACGCCGTACTTTTCATAGTACTTTTTTTCATTATTTACCTTGTTTTAATTCTTATTTCGCTTGCTTTAATTGCAATTCTGGTGTATTTTGCGGTACAGCTTCTTGCTTATAAGACGACATTCTGGTCGGCTTTACTGTCAGCAGGATTGGTGGGAATGGGCGTTCTCATTATTATTTTCCTTTTTAAATTCATGTTTTCATCCAATAAAGCGGACAGCAGCGACCTGGTTGAAATCAAAAGAAACGAAGAGCCGGAACTGTTCAGAATGATTGACGAAGTGGTACAGAAAGTACAGACTCAGCAACCCAAAAAAGTTTTTCTCACCTATGAAGTAAACGCATTTGTAAATTACAATTCTACATTCTGGTCCATGTTTTTTCCTGTCAGAAAAAATCTCACCATCGGAATGGGCCTTATCAACACGTGTACCGTAAGTGAACTGAAAGGCATTCTGGCGCACGAATTCGGACATTTTTCGCAGAGAAGCATGAAAGTCGGAAGCTTTGTGTATCAGGCCAACAAGATTATTTACGACATGCTCTACAACAATGACGGTTTTGAAAAAATCTCGAATTATTTTGCGAGTATTCACGGTATTCTTCACTTTTTTTCACAGCTGGCCATGCTCTATGTTTCCGGAATCAAATGGGTTCTGATTAAATTCTACGATCTTCTTTATCTGCGTCATATGTCTTTAAGCAGACAGATGGAATTCAATGCTGATGCAATTGCTACGAATATTGTGGGTTCTGAAGTGAATAAAACGGCCCTTTTGAGAATCGATCTTTCTGAAACCGCATTCAGTTCTTCTGTAAATTTTTTCAGTGAAAACACAGAATTCTCTACAAAGGACATTTATAAAGATCAGGCCACTTTGCTGAAGTTTTACGCTGAAGAAAACAGGCACGAAATAGAAAACGGTTTGCCAACGGTGAATGAATTTGAGCTGGAACGCTACAACAAATCAAAGCTTAAAATTGAGGATCAATGGTCGTCACATCCTTCCATTTCCCAGAGAATTGCAGCGGTAAAAAAACTTGATATTCCAAACCAGAGTCCCGACAACAGGTTGGCACACAGCATCTTCCGTCATTTTGATCGTTACGCAAAGCTTTTCACTGAAAAGGTTTTTACACTTTATCAGATTGAAGACAGCCACAACGATCTCTCTGCATCAGAATTTCTGGAAAAGTTTAAGATGAAAAGAGAAGAAACGGATTTCAGTAAAAAATTCAACTCCTATTATGATTTGAAAAATCCGGTTGTTGCCGCTTTTAAATCACTGGAACGCCATGATCCTCAAAATGCACAGGCTGAGGATTTTTATACTGATGAAGTGGTTGCTCTGGTATACGAAAAACATTCACTTACCAACGACTCGTCGCTCATGCAGCAGATCGCGGAAGGAAATACCGAGATCCGAACTTTTGATTACGACGGCAGAAAATACAGTAAAAAACAGGCAGCGCAGGTAAAAACCATCATGGATCAACGGCTTGAAGAAGTAGATGCCGAAATTGTAAAGAACGACGAAAAAATATACCGTTTCACCTACAGCAGAGCAACTCCCGAAGAAAAGATTCAGCTTTCTGAAATGCAGCAGAAATTTAACGATGCAGATCTGGAATTTGATGAATTCGCCAATGATTTTCAGAATTTCATTCCTTTTGTTGATTTTATGTCGCAAACGCTTCAGTTTGATGAAATCGTCAAACACCGGAGCAAGCTTCTGACCGCCGAAAAAGATTTTAAAACCAGAATCGGTAAGCTGTTAACAGACTCTTCTCTGTCGAAAAACATTCCTGAGATTGACCGGACTGTTTTGGAGCAATACCGTGATGCAGATTTGCTTTATTTTAATAAAGACCATTACATAGGTAGTGATGTTGAGCAACTGAACAGTGCTTTGGGAGCTTATCAGAATTCTCTTTCAAAAAGCTATTTCAAACAGAAAAAACAGTTCCTGGATTTTATGGCTGAAATCCAGTTCAGGAACAGTTAATCAAAAGTTTTACTTGAATCGGACAAAAGTTTTTCAAGTTCTTTCATCTCCGAGGCAGTCAGATCACGCCATTTTCCTACGGGAACATCAAGATGAATGTTCATGATGCGGATTCTTTTCAGTTTCTTCACTTCGTAGCCAAGGAACTCGCACATGCGGCGGATCTGGCGGTTTAAACCCTGTGTCAGAACAATTCTGAAAGACATGGTGTCCAGTTTCTCCACTTCACATTTCTTGGTTACGGTATCCAGAATCGGAACGCCATTCCGCATTTTTTCAAGAAATTTCGGCGTAATGGGTTTATCAACGCGGACGATGTATTCTTTTTCGTGATTGTTTCTTGCGCGTAAAATTTTGTTGACAATATCACCGTCAGAAGTAAGCAAAATAAGACCTTCACTGGGTTTGTCCAGACGGCCGATCGGAAAAATCCTTTTCGGATGGTTGATGTAATCGACGATATTGTTTCTTTCACGCTTCGTGTCCGTTGTACAGACGATTCCAACCGGTTTGTTGAATGCGATGTACACAAACTCCTCATCAGTTTTACGGATGGAAACGCCGTCAACAGCAATATCATCTTCATCAGAAACTTTTGTTCCCATTTCGGGAACCTTTCCGTTCACGGTGATTCTGCCTTCTTCCAGGAGCTTGTCTGCTGCTCTGCGGGAACAGTAACCAACTTCGGAAAGATATTTATTGATGCGTGTTTCCATTAACGAGTTTTGAGTGATGAATATTGAGTGATGAGTTATGAGTTATGAGTTATGACTGCTCAGAAAATCTGAAATCGTTTTCCAGATAGTTTTTATTGGCGTTTTCTACGGAATATTCTCCTATTTTTGTTCTTCGCAGATTCGTTAAATAAGCTCCAACGCCCAATTCCTGACCGATATCGTGAGCCAGACTCCTGATGTAAGTTCCTTTAGAACAGCCTACAGTGAAACGGACAAAAGGCAAATCAATTTCAATATTGTTGAGATAATGAATGGTTGTTTTACGGCTTTTCATTTCCACGTCCTCGCCTTTTCTTGCCAGATCGTAGGCACGGTTTCCGTCAATCTTGATAGCGGAAAAAACCGGCGGTTTCTGATCGATTTCACCTGTAAATTTTGCCAAAGTTTCATGAATTAAACTTTCGGTGACCGCAGAATAATCACAGTGAAGAATCTCCGGTTTTTCCGTATCGTACGATTCGGTTTGAACGCCGATTTTTATTTCAGTTAAATATTCTTTCGGAGCGTCCTGGATTTCAGGAATCTTCTTTGTGAATTTTCCGGTACAGACAATAAGAAGTCCGGTTGCACGCGGATCCAACGTTCCTGCATGACCGATTTTGAACTTTTTGGGAAGGTCAAACTCTCTTTTCAGCTTGTATTTAAGCTTATTCACCGCCTGAAACGATGTCCAGTCCAGTGGCTTATCAACCAGCAGAATCTGGCCGGAAAGTAAATCTTCAGATGTCATTTTTTGGATTTCCAATTTCGTTAATTTCCTCAAAATCCTCGCTTCTGTACCGGTATTTATTAATTATAAATAAATATACGAAGACAGCCAGCGTTATGATAACTACAGTTGAAGTAAAATTTAAACTGAGTACAGAAACCAAACTTCTGTACACTGTTGGCAAAATCAGTACAGCCAGACAGATATTCATCAACCGCACAACCCCTTTTTCTTTTTCAAACAGTTTGATGGTAATAATGAGCGAGAGTATGCCTGTTACTGTAAAATAAATAAAATTCACTGCGTTGGCTCCGTTCATCAATCCACTGACCATTGCAAACAGCATGACCAAGGTCAGAAGCGGAAAAATCAATACTGAAATCAGGTAAATAATTCTGTACCGGAAAACGCGCTTTCGCATTACTGGAACTGTGTAAAGTAAATCAGCAGCGCAATTCCGACGATGATTCTGTACCAGCCCCAAGGTTTAAAACCGTATTTCGTAAGAACTCCGATGAAGAATTTAATTGCAATTACAGCAACCACAAACGCTACTATATTTCCCACAAAGAAACTCATGGTATTCTCGGAATTCTGGAAAATCATTTCATAACCTTTCTGTTCTACTCCGTTATGATTCCAGTTCTTTACAAAAATGGAATAAACACATACCGCAAGCATGGTAGGAACTGCCAGAAAGAAGGAAAATTCTGCTGCTGCTTTTCTCGTCAGTTTCTGCTGCATTCCGCCGATGATGGAGGCCGCACTGCGGCTTACTCCGGGCATCATTGCAAGACACTGATAAACACCGATAATGAAAGCTTTTTTATATGATATCTCTTTTTCATCATCAATCGTGTGGACCGTAAACAGCTTATCAATAAAGAGTAGAAAAACACCACCGATGATCAATACAATGGCAATAGGAACAGGATCACCGAGAACCGATTCAATGGCATCATCAAAAATATAACCCAAAATAAGCGCCGGAATTACTGCGACAGCCAGCTTGAGATAAAATTTCAGATTCGTAAAATCGAAAAATTTCTTCCAGTACAGAAAAACGACAGCCAGGATTGCTCCAAACTGAATGGAAACCTGAAACATCTTCACAAATTCATCCTCCTGAATTCCAAAAATAGAACTCGTAAAAATCATATGTGCAGTGGAAGAAACCGGTAGATATTCCGTAAGTCCTTCAACAATCGCAATGATAATCGCCTTAATTAAATCCATAGTGTTCTTTATAAAAAACCATTAAGAATTGTGTTCCTAATGGTTCAAATTTTTTGCAAAATTATCTAAAATTATTTTTTGTTGCGTTTCAGTATCGCGTACACCTGAACCACAAACCCTGCCACTACCAAAAGCGGCGCAATCCGGATTCTTCTGACTGAAAAAATACCTTCGTTCCAGGAATTGGGATCAAACTTGCCGTCAACAGTATTCGCGTCCGGCCCCATCATCAGCAGGAAACCTACAACAATCAGCGCTAGCCCAATCAGCATGAATTTAAAATTCTCCTTTCCAAAATAAAAGGTACTGTCCGACTGCGGAGCATCTTTGTCCGAACCAAACTGATCGGCAGAGAATTTTTGGTTTTTCTTACTCATCAGGAATAATATAAATCGTCAATATTCGTACGCAGGAATCTCCAGGTAGCAAAAATGGTACTTACCACTGTAATCAGAATTCCTAGTCCGAAAACCAGCAACGCCAGCCACAGATACTGATTGGTATCCTGTACAAAAGGTGTTTTAATCGACGTTGTGAAATAATACCAAACGCCAAACAGCGCCAATAAACCGATTACCGCTCCCAGAATTCCGAGAATAACCGCTTCCTTCACAAAAGGTTTAAGGATAAATCCGCGTTTGGCTCCCACTAGCTGCATAGTTTTGATGATAAATCTTTTTGAAAATATTTTCAGACGTATCGAGTTGTTAATCAAAACAATAGCTAAAACAAGAAACAGAACAGAGAAACCGAGAATCCATTTAAGAATTCTCTCAAGGTTGGTATAGATTTTTTGTGATTCGGAATCATTTTTTACTTCAACAATGCCCGGAACGCTTTTAATCTCACGCAAAACCGATGCAATCCGTACTGAATCCGTATATTCCGGCTTCAGGGAAACCTCTACAGACGGCGGAAAAATATTGCTTTCAAACAGTGCATCACCGTCTATTCCTAAGCTTTTCTTGGCCTCAACAGTTGCCTGATCGCGGGAAATGTACGTTGCTTTCTTCACGGAAGTCATCTGCTGAATTTTTTCAACAGCCGTCTTTTCAAGCTGGGCAATCTTTACAGAATCTTTCGCATCAAAATTTTCATCAAAATAAGCATTCACTACGAGCTGCTCTTTCAGATAATCGGAGTATTTCTGCGCATTCAGCAGTATAAGCCCCATTAAACCTACTAAAAACAACACCAGTGCAATAGAAACTACAACGGTAATATTACTTGAACGCAGCCTTCGCTTATTAAAATCATCAACTGTTTTCGGCATCAAATAAAAATTTTCGGCTAAAATAGAAAAAAACTTCCGAAATTTGCCTGCAGCAGACGAAAATCATTGTTAACAAAATCATAAAAATTTTGAGTGTAAAAGCGAAAAAACACCTTGGCCAACACTTCCTCACCGATGAAAATATCGCGTCGAAAATCGTTGAAGCGCTGAGTTTTGACGGATACCGGAATGTATTGGAAGTGGGTCCCGGAATGGGTGTTCTTACCAAATATCTTCTGAAAAAAGATCTCCGTATTTTTCTGGCCGAAATCGACAGCGAATCAATCGTCTATCTGCTGGAAAATTACAGCCAGCTTTCCGAATCTTCGTTTACCGGTGATTTCCTGAAAACGGATTTCAGTTTCACAGAAGGAGAACCCGTGGCCGTTATCGGTAATTTTCCGTACAATATTTCGTCGCAGATTCTTTTTAAAATTATTGATTATCATCAGACTGTTCCGGAAATGGTGGGCATGTTTCAGAAAGAAGTAGCTGAGAGAACTGCGGCTGTTCCACGTACCAAAGATTACGGAATCCTGTCTGTAATGGTTCAGGCGTACTATGATGTTAAATATCTTTTTACGGTTCATGAAAATGTCTTCAATCCGCCGCCAAAGGTAAAATCGGGTGTTATCCGACTTACCAGAAATATAAAAGCAGGATTGGAAGGTAATGAAGAGCTCTTCAAAAAAATTGTGAAAGCCGGATTCGGACAACGCAGAAAGAAACTTTCCAATGCGCTGAAGGTTCTTGAAATTCCTGAAGAACTGAAGACCCATCCTTTTATGGATAAACGTGCAGAAGAACTTTCGGTGGCCGATTTCATCAGTTTCACCAAATTCTGGAAAGAAAGAAAATAAAAAAAGCGGTTTTCAAAATTTGAAAACCGCTTTTTTATTAATCAATATTCTTCAGCAAAATCCAACCTGTTTTTACTACCGGCTGTTTTGTTGCCTGATCTTCGTATTTAATCTGATACCAGTACGTTGTTGTCGGAAGCGCCTTGCTCTGGAACCTTCCGTCCCAAACTGCACGCTTGTCATCAGCTTTCCAAAGTTCTTTACCGTATCTGTCGAAGAAAGACGCAGAGAAACCTTTAAGATGAGCAATTCCTGTAAGATCCACTACATCATTTTTACCGTCTCCGTTAGGCGTAATTACATTCTGAACAACAAACGGATAATACTCAAGAATACCGACGCAGGTTGTTCTTTTTACACGTACCCAAATGGTTAACGGAACATTGTTAGGAACATTCTGGAATGTATTGGAATCCTGCCAGCTGAAGCCCTGGTTAATTGAGTATTCCAGTTCTGCATTACTAGGATTGGTTGCTGTGATAACAATGGTACCGCTGCTTTGGTTCTGGTAAGCAACTTCTACAATCTGCGGTACGCCGGCTTCAATAACTTCTGTTGAGAAGATGGCGGAACATTCACCATTGTCTATTTCTACGGTATAGATTCCAGGTGTGTCAACAGTAATTGTCTGCGTTGTTTCACCGGTACTCCAAAGGTAAGTGTAGTCAGGTCCGGTTCCTGCATCCAGTATAATCTCATCATCAGTACAGATCTGTCCTGTAACTGCAGGCATTGTCGAAGTAATCGCAGGAATAACATGTACGGTAACTTCTGCCGGTGTTGCAGACTGACATCCGTTCGGACCGATTGCATACACGCTGTAAGTGGTCGTCACGGTTGGGGAAACCGTAATCGTATTACCGGTTGCAGAGTTATTTGCCCAGTTGTAGGTAACTCCACCGGTTGCAGTAAGAATAGCCGATTCTCCAACACAAATTACCGCTTCATTGGTCGTAACATTTACAGGCGCAGTAGTGAAGTCTCCGATTACATTTACTGTTGCAGTATCTGTACAAACGATGTCACCCGGCTGGTAATGTCTTGTTATGGTTAAAGTATAAGTTCCCGGAGCGTTGATTACAGGAGAAAGTGTATCCTGACCCGAAACAATATATCCGCCGCCCGACGCAACCCAATGGAATGTGGATCCCGCAGGATAAGTGGAACCGCCGGCATAAAGTGTCTGCTGTGGATTAGTACAGTTAAGTGCCGCAGGCGGAGCGATAGTAGCTTCAATATCTGTTGATTTCACAAGGCTCAGTTCTGTAATCTTTGGACAGAAACCGTTCATTACCACAACATAAATAATCTGTCCACCCGCGCTGGTGTATGAAAGAGGGTTGGCAATATTGTTGGCGTTCATCGCCTGAGCATCGGCAAGGTCTTCATAATAAGTGAAAGTTACTCCCGGAGCACTCGTGATGGCCGGCTCTGCCAGTGTAAGGTTATAATCGATATCACCAGGCGCAAAACAGTACGTTAAAGTAGTATCTTGAGTCTGAGCAGTTGCACCGCCCACGATAGTAACACAGGCCTCACCAGGACACTGATTACCCGGAATATTTACACTCAGGCAGTATTCGCCAGGTTCGTTGGCGATATAGGTTGGATTGGTAGCTCCCGGAATTGGAGTTCCGTTGTGGCTCCACTGGTAGGTAGAACCCGCAATCTGAATAGATGAAGTTAAAGTCTGCGGAGTATTGTCGCACATATTGATACTTGGCGGTAACGGATTTCCTCCCGGATCCAGAATCTGAACGCCGATATCGAAAGATCCTGCTTCCAGAAATACTGCAGAACCATAACTGCTGTCTCTCGCATCCGCGATAACCATTTTAATATGGTAAGACTGTCCCGGAACAACGGTTGCCACAGCCTGTAACGGTGTGGTTCTGCCGATATAGTTGGTTCCGTTATTTGTCAATCCACCAAAGTATTGCTGATTTACAGCCGCACATACCGTATTTGCAGGGTGAATGTTGGTAACGGCTACTGGTCCCGCTCCAGCTGGCAGTACTGCTAAGTTTGTATAAGTTGCACCTGCAGTATTAGGTTTCAGCAATAATGCAAAAGCATCATCATAAGTACAGGAAAAAGATCCAGAATATTCTTCAGAAGCGAAGATATAATTAAAGGTCATCTGGGTACTCGTCGGCACAAAATCAAACTCAAGTACACCGGCATTATTGATGGAATTGGTCGTTCCCAAAGCAGCGATCAGATCTGCATCACTGCCACCGCCGTTGTTGTCGCTCATAATTCCTGCCTGCGCAGTATTACCGGCCTTTCTGGCAAAACCTGTAGTCAGGACAATACCTTCCTGAAAAGGAAATGTTGAAGTTCCTTTCTTGAAGTATCCCCAAAACCTGTCGTTATCGGTAACCGGATCATTGGGAGAAACTGATACGTTGCTCACCATGGGAGTTCCGCAACTGGATCCGCCACTGATGAGCACATCGGTAACAAGCTGAGTAGGTGTATAAGAAGACTGCGGATGTGCAGGCAGATTCACCTCGATCAGAGGCCCGCCTTTCGAAAGAAAATCCGCACTTTTCATTGCAGGTTTACGTTCTGGCGTCTGCTGTGCGGAGACACCGACAGCTGTAAAGAGTAACGAAAAAGCAAGAAGATAGTTTTTCAATCTATAATTTAACATTTTTGGTAGTTTTCAACAAAATTATATTTTTTTTTGGAACTTTAGCATAGAAATGTGTTAAATTTTGCCTGTTTTGACGTTGTTCTAAGAGTCTGATTCTGAATTTCAAAAAACATATGCATAAAATAGCATTATTCTTCAGTTTTGAGGTCTTCAATCTTATTCTGAAGTTCCTGAATTTTATCTTTTAAAACCTTAATTTCATTCTTGTTGGAGCTCACATTGCTTTTCAGCATTACTTTTTTTGCTCTTTCATTGTGATCTTCTTCGTCTTCATCCTCGTCTTCATTAATTTCTTCAATATCTTCCTGAATATCGTCAATATCTTCAGAAATTTCCTCAATATCTTCCTGAATATCCTCAATATCTTCCTGAATTTCAGATACATCGTCTTTCAGATCTTCAATATGTTCCCGGCTGCGGTTTACGGAAAGCTGAATAAAAATGGAGAGATAAATAGCTTCAAGTGAAAGTATTGTTGTGAGAATGAGCAGCATCTGGTCGAACTCCAGCACTTTAAAGACCGGAAGCATAAATGCGCATATGAACAGCACAGTATGAACAATGAGCGAGGGAATGGAGCCCACCCAGGCGGTAATGTTTTCTGCCGCTTTTTCCAGTACCCGGATGTTTTTTGTCTCTGTGCTCATTGTTGATGAAGTTTAAGACAAAAATAGCTAAAATTCTTTTGAAACCCCGAGTCCGAAAAGCGCAAAATCATAAACTGCCGGGTCTTCGGAATTAAATTTTCTTAACACTGCGTCCAGTTCTTCAACCGTTTTCCAGTCGTTCTGTTTTCTCTGAATCAAATCTAGTTTCCGTGAAATATTTCCGGTATGTACATCCAGCGGAACCGACAGGTATTTCTGTTCAAGAATGTTCCAAATCCCGAAATCAACACCTTTGTTATCCTTCCGTACCATCCATCTCAAATACATCATCAGTCTTTTTGCCGACGAATTTCTGTAGGTAGAACTGATATGCTTCCGGCTCCGGTGAACGGTGTTTTCTGCGAGGAAAGTGTTTCTGAACCGTTCAATCGCGTGGTAATAACTGGTTTCGCTTTCTGCAGTTTTGAACAGTGCTTCCATTGAATTAAATTCGCGGTAAATCCTTTGCAGACTGTTGAGAAAAAATGTAAAATCCTCCGCATTAAAAGTCCGGTGAACCGACTGGTTTTCAAAACTTTTCAGATCCTTTTGGGAAAAATTCAGGACAAAATCATAAGGAGAACTGTCCATCCAGTTCATCATTTTATTCGCATTGTTAATGATGGATTTTCGGTTTCCCCAGGAAATAATTGCGGTTAAAAATCCTGCGATTTCAATATCCTGTTTCAGTTCAAACTGATGCGGAATCTGTACTGGATCATTTTCAATAAAATCGGGATGATTGTACTGATTGGCTTTTTCGTCAAGAAAATTTTTCAGTTCATTAAAATCCATCATCGGTCAGCCGATTTTTACTGCTTCCAACTGCGACGGAAGAAAAGTATTTGGAAAAACCTCACGAGCCTCATTGGTAAAAACAGAAAGGTCGCCGTAACGGTTTGAAAAATGCCCGACAATCAGTTTTCCCACGTTTGCTTTGCGCGCGATTCTTGCTGCCTCCAAAGCTGTGGTATGGCCGGTGTAATCTGCCATTTCTTTAAGGTCGTGAAGAAAGGTTGCTTCATGATATAGTAAATCCACACCTTCGATAATCGGAACGATACTTTCGATGTAGCGCGTATCGCTGCAGAATGCGTAGGAAACCGATTTGGAAGGATCAAATGTCAGCGTTTCATTTTTCAGAATGTATCCGTCGCTGAGCTCAAAATCTTTCCCAAGTTTCAGATTATGGTAGTCGCAGGTTTCAATTTCAGGATATTTAGCAATTTCCTTCATATTGAGGTGACGCTCTTTCGGTTTTTCATTAAAAAGGTAACCGTTACAGTACACACGGTGATTCAGCGGAATGGTGTACACTTCTACCCTTTTGTCTTCGTAGATTTTTTCAGAATAATTTTTGTCGAGTTCGTGATAAACCACATCAAATCCGCGCTGAGTTTCCGTAATTCTGAAAATAGTTTCAAGCATTTCCCTGATGCCTTTCGGACCGTAAATATGCAGCGGAATTTCCCTGCCCAAAAGCCGGAAACTAGCGATCAGTCCAGGCAAACCAAAACAGTGATCGCCGTGAAGATGCGAAATAAAAATATGACTTATTTTTGAAAATCTTACTTTCGCTTTCCGAAGCTGAACCTGCGTTCCTTCCCCACAGTCTATAAGAAAATGGCGTTCTTCCATCTCCAGAAACTGCGCAGTTGGCGAAGAATTAACGGTTGGAATTGCGGAATTAAATCCGAGAATTGTAAGATAAGAACTCAAGTTGTCTTTTTTTGAAAGAACAGCAAAGTTACGAAATTAGATACCATTAAGAAATGCCAGCAACTGATCAATGGCGTTTCTGCGGTGAGAAATTGCGTTTTTTTCTTCCGAAAGCATTTCTGCGAAAGTAATCTGATGGCCATTGGGAACAAAGATCGGATCGTAACCGAAACCTTTGTGGCCCTTGTTTTCAGTAAGAAGATTTCCGAAAACCTTTCCTTCAAAAAACTTCGGTCCGTTTGCATCGTAGTAGCACATTACCGTGACGAAATGGGCTTTCCGGTCTGTTTTCCCTTCCATTTCCTCAAGAACCTTGGCAATGTTTTTTGGAAAATCATGATCTCCGGCGTAACGGGCCGAATGAATTCCCGGTCTTCCGTCCAATTCTTCCACTGCAAGTCCGGAATCATCACCGATACTGGCAATTCCCGTTTTTTCGAAACAGTATTTTGCCTTGATTTCTGCATTTTCGTGAAACGAATTTCCGTCTTCTACGATTTCATCATGAATTCCGTAATCGGTTAAAGACTTTACGAGAAAGTCATTTCCTAGAATTTGCTGAATTTCTTCTTTTTTATGCAAATTGTGAGTGGCAATAAGGATTTCTTTCATGTATTTTGAACGGTTTGAGAATTATTTTTTTTTAGTTTTCAGAATAGTGAACGCGGTACTTTTTCGTAAACAGATAGTAAAATACAGCAAAAATCACGATTCCGGCGGCTAAGAGAATATATTCGTTAATATGGAAAAAATCGGAAAAACTTTCCGTGTTACCATAAAAAACCAACAGCGTTGAAGCGCCGTTATTGAAGGCATGCAGCAAAATCGGCATCAGCAGAGATTTTGTTCTTTCATACACAATTCCCATCACAACGCCCAGCAGAGTAGCTCCAACAAACTGCCAAGGATTACCGTGAATCAATCCAAAAACCAGCGCCGAAATCCAAATGGCTTTCATGGGCGCCATTCCCCTGTTGATAAGGCCTTTCTGAATAATCCCGCGGAAAACAATCTCTTCAAAAATCGGTGCCATAATTACGGCCAGCAAAATCATCACCGATGTATCTTTCGACATCTGTTCCATCAGTTTCGAGAAAAGCTCATACATTTCACCGAAAAACGGTCCGGTTACCGGAATCTTTCCTGTGAAAAACTCGGCAATCAGCATCATTCCGAACATCAGCGGAAAAATAAGGAGATAGGTATAAAAATTCCTTGTGGAAAAATTGAAGTTCAGGGGCTTTCCTGTCTGCGGCCGGCAAACAAAATAATCAAAAGACATTATGGCTCCAACCCACATCACGGCGTTGGAAATGATCAGAAAAGCATCTTCATACTGAAAGTTTTCCTTCATCATAAACATCGCAAAAACGTTTCCAACAGAGAGAATCATTACAGGAACCAAAGCGCCCAGAATAAGCGCCAAAGTGCCTTTCCAGTTGAAAACATACTTCGGCAGCGAAGAACGTAAATTACCCATGTACACAGTTTATTTCGGACAAATATAAAGAAAATGTACTCGGAATCATCAGCAGAAATACCGGTTTTCACATCTCATTAAAAATACCGATTTTTGCAGCCAGAAAATTCAATATGTCAGATTTAATAAAAGAAATAGAGAAACGTAAAACTTTCGGCATCATCTCCCACCCCGATGCCGGAAAAACTACTCTAACAGAAAAACTGCTGCTTTTTGGTGGCGCCATTCAGGAAGCAGGAGCCGTAAAATCCAATAAAATCAAGAAAGGTGCGACTTCCGACTTTATGGAAATCGAAAGACAGAGAGGAATTTCCGTGGCAACTTCCGTTCTGGCGTTTGAATATAAAGGACACAAAATCAATATTCTGGATACTCCCGGGCACAAGGATTTTGCTGAAGATACGTACAGAACCTTAACAGCGGTTGATTCCGTAATTGTGGTGATTGACGTTGCGAAAGGTGTTGAGGAACAGACAGAAAAGCTCGTTCAGGTCTGCCGGATGAGAAACATTCCGATGTTGGTTTTTATCAACAAGCTTGACCGTGAGGGAAAAGATGCTTTTGATCTTCTTGACGAAGTGGAGCAGAAACTCGGCCTTACCGTCTGTCCGCTTTCTTTGCCGATCGGAATGGGTTCGGATTTTCAGGGAATCTATAATATCTGGGAAAACAATATTCAGCTTTTCCTTGAAGAAAAGAAGCAGAAAGTTGGTGAATCTGTAAGAATCGATAATGTCAACGATCCTAAAGTAGATGAAATCATCGGTGAAAAAGCAGCCAAAATATTGCGTGACGAACTGGAACTTGTGGAAACCGTTTATCCTGAATTCAGTCGCGAAGATTATATGAACGGCGATCTGCAGCCGGTTTTCTTTGGTTCAGCGTTGAATAATTTTGGTGTCCGCGAACTTCTGGATGCTTTTATCGACATCGCGCCGATGCCGCAGCCGAAACAGTCGGACACGAGAATTGTGAAGCCTGAAGAAAACAGTTTTACGGGTTTTGTTTTCAAAATTCACGCGAATATGGATCCTAAACACCGCGACCGGTTGGCTTTCGTAAAAATTGTTTCCGGTACTTTCAAAAGAAATGAAAACTATCTTTTGGTTCGTGAAGGAAAGAAAATGAAATTCTCTGCACCGAATGCGTTTTTTGCCGATAAAAAAGAAGTGGTTGATGAAAGTTATCCCGGCGACATTGTCGGACTTCACGACACCGGAAATTTCAGAATCGGTGATACTTTAACTGGCGGAGAAAAACTGAATTTCAAAGGAATTCCGAGCTTCTCGCCGGAACATTTCCGTTATATCAACAATGAAGATCCTTTGAAGGCAAAACAGCTTGCAAAAGGCATTGATCAGCTGATGGATGAAGGTGTGGCACAGCTTTTCACACTGGAAATGAACGGAAGAAAAATCATCGGAACGGTTGGAGCGCTGCAGTATGAAGTAATACAGTACCGTCTTGAACACGAATACGGCGCGAAATGTACCTACGAACCACTTTCCATCCATAAAGCATGTTGGGTGGAAGCCGATGAAAAATCGGATGAATACCGCGAATTTGCCCGTCTGAAACAGCGGTTCCTTGCAAGAGACAAATACAACCAACTGGTATTTCTGGCGGATTCTTCATTCACCATTCATATGACGCAGGAAAAATTTCCGAATGTAAAGCTGCATTTTGTAAGCGAATATCAGAATGAATAATCAATTATTAATTACGAATTATTAATTACGAATTATTAATTACGGATTACGGTGAATGACCGGTTTGGAAACGGATAAAATAAAGGACAGGAATTTCTGTTCTTTTTTTGTTGAATACGTTTCGTGGATGTTAGAATTTCGGGTTCTAACCGAAGAAAATTGTAGAGCAGTTGTAAATTAGTATTACAACAGTTTGATTTTTAGATCATTAAATTGAAACAAGCGCTGTAATCAAAATTTCGGGAACGCAAATTGCTTATTCAACTCAGATTTTGAAAAAATTGTAATGAACATGAAAAAAAGTATTTTCCTGATAGCCGTTACCGCAGGTTTTCTGTTTTCCTGCAGCAAGACCGAAATCAAGCAGGCCAACGACACGATTAAGTCTGCCGACAGCTTGTTCCGAAGCGCCAATGATGGATTTAAAACGCTGGATTCCATCTCACAGATTGTGAAGGATTCTGCAAAATTCAACAAAGTAATTGTTCCTGAAATCAATAAGACAAAGGAAACCGTTGAAAAAGTGATTTCGGAAAATGCAAAAAGTCTGGATTCAATTAACGCCGTCATCAAAAATTCAACAGAGCAGATCAAAAGAGGCCGTGAAGTCCTTTCCACTGTAGATTCCGCGCGGGAAGAGCTGAAGAACACCAACAATCCCATTGATGTTCTTTCCACAATTTCGAAAACGATTGATAAAGTTTCAAAACAGGCTAAAGAAAAGCCCAAAAATGAGAACAGTTCTGCCACCGAACCACAGTCATCACAGCCGGACGCTTCTGTAAAGAATCAGTCAGTATCTCCACCGGCGCAACCTCAGCCTCAACCACAGGTTCAGACCCAGGAGACACCGGTTTACGATCCGCTGGTAAAAAGTCTGAGAACAGAAATTACTGTGGATGACCTGAATGTTTCACGCGATCAGCTTACCGGAATCATCAGAAGAAACGGCGGAGAAATCGTAACCGACAATTACGGAATGCAGGACGGTTTCCGCAGACAGACGATCACTGCAAAAGTCCCTTATCAGTTTTTTGATGAGCTTTCAAACGCTGTTTCCAGAGATCTGGGAACGGTGAAGACCAAAAACACAGACGTTCAGGGACGCGATTACAGCGCAAACCAAATGTGTGATGTAGAAATTACCTTAAGTGAAAACCGCCAGTTCACCGGCAGTGAAAGTATTGCCACCGACAATGCTGAAAAAAATACTGCCGAGGAAAAGAGCTTCACTGAGAAATTTGGAGTAACAGGAATCATCATCGCTGTGGCTTTGGTGCTGATTCCTCTCATGCTTCTTATTCTTTATCTGATGAACCGGAGCATGAAGAAGAAAATGGAACAGCTTCAACAGCAGAATAAAAACCGTGAGCAGTATTCTGATCAAAATATACCAAGACATAATAACGGGAACGCTGAAAGTGGAAAACGCAATTATTCTGACCCAAACAACAACCAGAATAACGACGGTGACGATCCTTACGCGAAATACAAACCTAAGAACTAACAGTATAAAGGCTGATTCAATGAAATTAGCCTTTTTTACTGTAACAGAAATTATTTATGATCGGATAAGGCATAAACTGCAAAGCTGGCCAGCCAGTGATCGCCGCCATAATTGCCTTTGAATACCAAAGGCAGTGCGTTGACCAGAAATTTGTCGGCCGTTTCTTTAAACTGTTTGCCCAGCCGGTGGTTTTCAGGTAAAGCTTCCGCAACGCCGTTCATACACCACGCGCGCGTAAAAGAAAGCCCAACCAAATGAACAGTCTGATAATCGTTGATATCACTGATTACCGGAATCTGCGATATGTTCGCGACGCTTCTTTTGTCATAAAATTTACCAATCCACTTCCGGAACTCATTCTGAGGTAAAATCCGGCGCATCAGATCCGCAATCTGCAGACTTGGCGAGAAAAAATCGCTGCCGTCCGGTTCCAGATAAGCCGGTGCTTTTTCGTCTTCCAGATAAAAATATCTGCTTTTATCAATGAGCTGCT
This sequence comes from Bacteroidota bacterium, assembly GCA_023457935.1. Taxonomy (GTDB): domain Bacteria; phylum Bacteroidota; class Bacteroidia; order Flavobacteriales; family Weeksellaceae; genus JAEXBA01. The sequence continues at coordinate 39,067 of JAEXBA010000025.1, forward strand.
GTTCAAAACTTGAATCTCCGGTTGCTCTTGCCCAGTCAATAGCAAAAGCCATGGCAAAAGCAGAATTGGGGTGAACACCGGTGCGGTTCGGGTACGTCTGTTTCGGCAGATACTCCTTCCACATCATTACAATTTCATCTGTAAGCGGTTTCAGGTTCTGATGCCACACTTTTGCTTTCGGGTGATCCCATTGCGACAGTTCTTCATCCAGTTTCAGCAGCCATGCCCAACCGTATGTTCTCTCAAAATTCTTGGCGACCTGAAATTTGGTAAAATAACGGGCTTCTTCCTTAATTTTTTCCGGAGAAAAGGATTTGTCAAGATTTTTCACAATTTCATCGAACTGCGGAATATTGGGATTGGTTTTAAGAAGCCGGATCAGCATCCAGTGGCCGTGAACCGAAGAATGCCAGTCGAAACAGCCATAAAAGCTCGGGTGAAGCTGTTTCGGTGTCATCACAGCGTCGGTTGCGGTATTGATAACATGAGCAGTTTTATTGGGATACTCCTGATTCATGCAGTTCAGCGGTTTCTCTGCAAGCATTTTCGCCACCTCATCGGTTAATGTAGGAATCTGCTGTCCAAAAGCACTGACAGACATGAAAGACAGCAAAACAAGTATCCTTTTCATTTCGTTATTTTAACCAAAAATAAAAAATCCTTTCAAAAATATTGAAAGGATTATCATAAATAATTATGCTTGTCTATTCTCCAAAGTGAGATTTTACAGTTTCCAGAACCTGTCCTTCGCTCATCTGCTGTGATGAATCCAAGGTGATCTTTAAGTTTTTAAACTGCGCAGTATCCTGAAGATACGCTTTCAGTTCTTCCTGAATGCGTCCCGGACCGGTAATGAAAAGTTCTTCAGTATTCTCCAGCGCCTTGTCTATTTCCTTGAAGAATTTAGTTTTTGTGGTCTGTTCAGAATTGTTTCCGGCATTTTCGCTGGAGTTTCCGTGCTGCTTTTCATGCCTGAAAGTATCGCAGACAGAAAATTCTGTAACATTCTGTGTATCATGGTTTCTTACGAGTACCGCTTTTTCCGAATCGAGCCAAACGCCCGCCAATCTTGAATTTTTCATAATGTATTGATTTAATGTTATGTTTGAATCAACAACAATAATGCAAAGCGGCTGTTAATGGATGTTAAATAACCGGATAACTTTTTAATCAGTATGTAGGAAGCTTTACTGTTCCTGAATCAATGAGGAAAAATCCCACAAAGGCAAGAATCAGAAGCAGAGCATAGATTGCAGTTGTGGTTTTGTTTCCTTTTGCTGCTGAAATGACAGTAAGACCGATAATTCCGACGGCAAGAAGAACAATCTTCATGTTGATTTCTTTAAGAAATACCGAAGCTACGATCGCGAGCAGGGAAAGAACATGTAAAATACGTTCTCTTTTTAAAATGTATGCTTTCATGGTTCAAAAATAGAAAATCCTTCCCGAAGGAAGGGTTTTTTTATTTCATACTGATGATTTTATCCACCACATATTTGGTATTTCCTCTCCACGGAAGTGCACCGTTATATTCTTTGTAATGAAGGTCAAAATGTTTACCGCTGTTGTTTTCAAGCTGTTGGAAAACCTTGGGATCGTCCACAGAGAACTCGAATTCGTAACTGGTTAATCCGCCTGTTTTACCGCGTCCAAAACCTTCCTGTATGATTTTACCTTCATAAGTCTTGAAAATGTAACCTTTATTTACAGCGTAATTCAGATAGCCGGATTTTACGCCTTCGCCGAATACGAAATAGTACTTATACCAGACAAAAACGCCCAGAAAAAGCAGCAGAACCGAAAGAATAATCCAAAAATATTTCATGGTTTAAATCTCGTATTACTTCTTAGCGATGGAACGCGAAATTACAATCTTCTGAATTTCGGATGTTCCCTCGTAAATCTGAGTGATTTTTGCGTCGCGCATCATTCTTTCCACATGGTATTCTTTCACATAACCGTAACCACCGTGAATCTGAACCGCTTCAACGGCAGTATCCATCGCAACCTGTGAAGAATACAGTTTTGCCATAGCGCCGCTTTCAGAGATATCTTTTCCTTCATCTTTTTCAACCGCAGCTTTAAAGCACAGCATTCTTGCAGCTGTAATCTGGGTTGCCATATCTGCAAGTTTGAAAGCAATAGCCTGGTGGTTGATGATTTCAGTACCGAACGCTTTTCTTTCTTTTGCATATTTAAGAGCAAGTTCATAAGCTCCGGATGCAATTCCTAATGCCTGTGAAGCAATACCGATACGGCCGCCATTCAGAACGCCCATTGCGAAGTTAAATCCAAAACCGTCTTCACCGATTCTGTTTTCCTTCGGAACCTTCACATCAGTAAACAGCAAGGAATGCGTGTCGCTTCCGCGGATTCCCAGTTTGTCTTCTTTCGGACCGATTTCGAAACCTTCCCAACCTCTTTCAACAATAAATGCATTGATTCCTTTATGTTTCTTTTCAGGATCAGTCTGGGCAATCACAACATAATAAGTTGCGTTTCCGCCATTTGTAATCCAGTTTTTAGTTCCGTTAAGAAGATAGTGGTCGCCCATATCCACAGCAGTCGTTTTTTGCGAGGTCGCATCAGAGCCTGCTTCCGGTTCTGAAAGCGCAAATGCACCAATTACTTCACCGCTGGCAAGAGGAGCCAGATATTTCATTTTCTGCTCTTCGTTACAGTATTTTTCCAAACCTGCACATACCAAAGAGTTGTTTACGGACATTACTACGGCTGCAGAGGCGTCCACTTTTGCAATTTCTTCCATTGCCAGTACGTAGGAAACGGAATCCATTCCGGCGCCTCCATATTTAGGGTCTACCATCATTCCCAGGAAACCCATTTCCCCCATCTTTTTTACCTGTTCATGCGGAAACTTCTGGTCGCGGTCTCTGTCTATTACGCCCGGTAATAACTCGTTTTGTGCAAAATCCCTAGCTGCCTGCTGAATCATCAGGTGTTCTTCAGATAAATTAAAGTTCATAAATGTGATATAATAGTTTGGTGTAAAATTACGATTTTTAGCATAATGAAGAAAAAATTAATTTTTGATGCACTCAAAAAAATTTCTACTTTTACAAATAATGCAATTTTTAACGAAAATTTAATATACCATTTATGTCAATAAGAAGATTATTTGATTTTGCACATCATGCAGCTGCAAAATATCCGCAAGATGTGATGTTCGCAACGAAATATCACGGAGAATGGGAAAAAATCTCCAGCGCAGATTATATCAACATGGCGAACAAACTTTCCCGCGGAATCCTGAAGCTGGGAATTAAGCCGGGCGACAAAATCGCAATGATTACCACGGCCACAAGAACAGAATGGGCCGTTACCGATCTTGGACTTCTGCAGATTGGTGTTGTAACAGTACCGGTTTATCCAACTATTTCAGCGGATGACTACGAGTATATTTTTAATATCGCCGAAGTAAAATACTGCTTCGTATCAGACAAAGGTCTTCTGGATAAAGTTAACGCCGCAAAACCAAATATTCCTTCTCTGCAGGGAGTTTTTACCTTTGATAATATCGAAGGCGCTGCCAACTGGAAAGAAGTACTGGATCTGGGTTCGGATATTGCAACACAGTCTGAAGTGGAAGATATTTCCAAAACCATCAATCCTGAAGATCTTGCCACCATTATTTTCACGTCCGGAACTACCGGAAAACCGAAAGGCGTGATGCTTTCGCACCATAATATCGTGTCGAATGTACTGGCTTCCGACCACAGAATACCGAGAAAGAGAAGTCTGGATTACAAGGAAACAAAAGTCTTAAGCTTCCTTCCGATCTGTCATATTTTTGAAAGAATGCTTTTCTATCTTTTCCAGTTCAACGGTTTCTCTATTTATTTTGCCGAATCGATTGAGAAAATGGGCGATAACATCAAGGAAGTAAAACCTCATTACATGAGTGTGGTTCCGCGCCTTGTTGAAAAAGTGTACGACAAGATTTATGATAAAGGAACTTCTGCCGGAGGACTGAAAGCTAAAATTTTCCTTTGGGCTCTTGGCGTGAATAAAGCCAAAGCAAAAATCGGAAAACCGTCCGGACTTAAAGAGATTATTGCCGACAAACTGGTTTTCAAGAAATGGAGAGAAGGTTTGGGCGGAGAACTGGTGACACTGGTTTCCGGATCGGCTGCTCTTTCGGAAAGACTGAACAGACTTTTCCAAAACGCCGGTATCCCGATTCTGGAAGGTTACGGTTTAACAGAAACTTCGCCCGTAATTTCGGTGAACTCCTTTGACCGACTTAAAATGGGGACTGTCGGTCATCCTTTAGACAATCTTGATGTTAAGATCCAGGCAGACGGTGAAATTACCGTGAAAGGCCCGTCCGTTTTTAAAGGATATTACAAAAATGAGGAACTCACCAAAGAAGCATTCACTGAAGACGGTTATTTCAAAACCGGCGACATTGGCCATATCGACAGTGAAGGGTTCCTTAAAATTACTGACCGTAAGAAGGAAATGTTCAAAACATCAGGCGGTAAATATGTTGCGCCTCAGGTCATTGAAAACCTGGCAAAAGCATCTAAATTTATCGAGCAGATTATGGTAGTTGGTGACGGCGAAAAAATGCCTACTGCACTGGTACAGCCGGATTTCAATTTCGCGCAGCACTGGGCAGAAAGACATCATCTCAAAATAGGAACAACACCGGAAGAAATTGCGAAAAGCAAGGAACTGAAAGACCGTATCGAAAAAGAAATCGATTATCTTAACACAAAACTCGGAAGCTGGGAACAGGTAAAAAGAATTGAGCTCACGCCTGAAGTATGGAGCATTGAAGACGGCCTCCTTACTCCTACTCTGAAATTGAAACGTAAAGCCATCAAAGAAAAATTCATCGATCTTTACAACAAAATGTACGGATACGAATAATTTGCAACCCGGTGAAAACCGGGTTTTATTTTTTCTGAATATGAAAAATCCACTTTTTTTTCTGCTTTTCCTGTTCCTGGCAAATTGCGTTTTCTCACAGAATATTCTTGAAAACTCCAGCCAGTTTGATAAACTGCTGTCAAAGCATAATGTCTGGGGAGAAAAAATTCAACTGGGCACAAGCAGTAAAGGAAAACCTATTTACGCCTATTATTATAACAAAGGCGGATCGGAAACGGCCATGGTTCTTGCCGGAGTTCACGGTTCGGAGTTTTATGGTGTTGATGTGGCTTACGAAGTGAAGAAAAGACTTGATCAGAAAAAAGTAAAAAAATCAAAATGGAAAATCCTGCTAATTCCTGAACTTTTTCCAGACAATGTAGAAAAAGGGAGAAATCATCCGTTCAGCATTAATTACGGCAGAAAAACCTGTGAAGTATGCCACGGACAGGATTCCGACTGCAGCTTCTGTTCAGATCCCAACCGTCAGATGCCCTGTATCAACACTTATTTTAAGCCGGGCGATACGCTGTCGTGTTTCAATGAAAAAATCGAGACAGAAAATCAGATTTTGCTCTATTTAACGCAAAAATTCAATCCCGACAGAACCGTTTCTATTCACTGCAAGAACAGTTCGGGGTTAGAAGAAATCGGTATTTATGCTGACCCGAAAACCGGCGTCAACAATACGGCTTTGGGCTTTCAGAGTGATGCTTTTCTTGCTCTCGAAATGGCATTCAAGGTAAAAGAAAGAGGCGGCACCATCTTTGGGAATTTTATTAATGAAAAAATAAAAGTGGTGAATGACAGTATCGAAATTCAGAAGGTCTCTTATCTGAATCCGATTTATCCGCAGGATCCACCCGCAAATTTCAAAGGTGAAAATCAAATCCGCAGCTACGAAACGAACGGCGGAAAAGTGACCTACGGAACCTGGGCTAGTTCAGAAATCCGTGACGGAAACAAGCGGCTTCTTAAGAAAGCGGCAACTTTGATAACAGTAGAAATGCCTCAGTTTTATTATTTCTTTGATGAAAAAGACAATCCCGAAACAGTAAGACTACGCGAACTCAAACAGAACACTTCTGCCTATGCCGATGCAATAACAGAGGTTTTTCTGAAAGAATAGTGAGAGATTATTGACAGGTAATACGGTACTGGAATTCTTCTTTTTTAGTATTTCCGTTAGGCATAACCTCCGTCGAAATCACTCCTTCTTCCCCTAATGTTCCATCCTTTGCACAGTCGTCGGAATTATAGGCAACAGCATTTCCTATGGCGTTCCAATAGGTAGTGGCAACCAAAGTGTTGCTGGTGCCCTGATATTCTGCTGTGCGTTCCCATCTTGTCTGGGTACAGTCGCACCCGTCATTACTGCTGCTGCATGAAGCTAAAAGAATAAAAACCGGTAATGCAAGTAACTTTTTCATATCTTTTTGTTTTTTGATTTTAAAAACTGAACAAAAACATGACCACTATCGCAGGAAATGTAAATTATGTAAAAACTCAGGTAAAATAAGACTGTTTTTTACGGATTAACTTTTAAATCTGGAGTATTTTTATTCCTTAACTAAAATCAGTATTTTTGTGAACTATGGAAATCACCAAAGAAAAAGTGTCTCAGGACATTCTGCTGAAGGCCTACAACCACATGATGCTTGCTAAAGCAATGGCCGATATTTACGAAGAAAACAGGCAGATTACAAAATATGTTCACTCTACTTCACGCGGTCACGAAGCCATTCAGTTGGCGACCGCTTATCAGCTGACCAAAGACGACTGGGTTTCGCCTTACTACCGCGATGAAAGCATGCTGATGGGTATCGGTTTTGAGCCTTACCGACTGATGCTTCAGCTTCTGGCAAAAACTGATGATCCTTTTTCCGGCGGCCGTTCTTATTATTCGCATCCTTCAAGCCTTGAAGCAGACAAACCGAAAATCATACATCAGAGTTCCGCAACCGGCATGCAGGGAATTCCGACAACCGGAGTTGCGCAGGGAATTAAATATATTGAAGAGTTTAACTTAGAAACATTTGATAAAAAACCTGTTGTAGTCTGCAGTTTCGGTGATAATTCCATTACAGAAGGTGAAGTTTCAGAAGCTTTTCAGTTTGCAGCACTCCATCAGTTGCCGATTATTTTTCTTGTGCAGGACAACGAATGGGGAATTTCCGTAACCAAAGAAGAAGCAAGAACTTCCGATGCTTATGATTTTGCTGCCGGTTTTGTCGGTTTAAACCGAATGCGAGTTGACGGAACCAATTTCGTGGAAAGTTTTGAAGCTATGAAAAATGCGGTGGATTTTGTAAGAAACGAAAGAAAACCACTTTTGGTGTGTGCAAAAACGGTTCTGATCGGTCACCACACTTCCGGTGTAAGAAGAGAATTTTACCGTCAGGAAGATGAACTCGAAAACTGCCGCGCACAGGATCCCGGAATTAAACTGAGAAAATATCTGCTTGAAGAAGAAGGCATTGATGAAGAACTGCTGAAACAGATGGAAAAGAAAGCCCGTCTTGAAGCAGAACAGGCCTTTGAGAAAGCAAAAAACGCTGAAGATCCGAAACCCGAAACCGTAGAAAACCATGTTTTCGCACCGACTCCCATTACTGAAGAAGTTGGAACTCGTATTCCGGCGGATGCCACGGAGAAAATTGTTATGGTTGACGCAGCCATTCATGCGATTCAGGAACTGATGTGGAAACACCCGGAAGCGTTGCTTTACGGACAGGATGTTGGCGAAAGAATTGGCGGCGTATTCCGTGAAACGGTTACTTTGGGCGCAAAATTCGGCAATAAAAGGGTGTTCAACACGCCGATTCAGGAAGCCTACATCATTGGATCAACCGTTGGAATGAGCGCTGTCGGTTTAAAACCTATTGTTGAAGTTCAGTTTGCTGATTATATTTATCCGGGAATCAATCAGTTGATTACTGAGATTTCCAAATCCTGTTATTTAAGTCAGGGAAAATTTCCGGTAAGCAATATTATCCGTGTTCCGATTGGTGCGTACGGCGGAGGCGGACCATATCACAGCGGAAGTGTTGAAAGTCTTCTGGCAAATATTAAAGGAATTAAAATAGCTTATCCAAGCAATGCAGCGGACTTGAAAGGCTTGCTGAAAGCCGCGTATTACGATCCGAATCCGGTTGTAATGCTGGAACATAAAGGTCTTTACTGGAGTAAAGTTCCCGGAACTGATGACGCCAAAACCCTTGAACCTGCAGAAGATTATATTTTACCTTTCGGAAAAGCCAATATTATTCAGAATGCCGACGAAAACGAAACTGAAAAAGGAAGAACGTTAGTGGTAGTAACGTACGGAATGGGCGTTTACTGGGCGAAAGAAGCCGCCAAAAGCTTTAACGGCCGTGTTGAAGTCATTGATTTAAGAACGCTGATTCCGCTTGATGAAAAACTGGTTTTCGAAAGAGTGAAACTTCACGGAAAATGTATTGTTCTTACCGAAGAACAAATTCAGAATTCCTTTGCTGAAGCTTTTGCACACCGGATTTCAAAACAATGCTTCAGACATCTTGATCTTCCGGTTGAAGCGATGGGTTCACTGAATTTACCAGCTGTACCGATTAATCTGGAACTTGAAAAGGCAATGCTTCCGAATGCGGAAAAACTGAAACTAAAGATTGAGGAAATGCTCAAGTCATAATAAATTAAACCGTTGCAATCGCAGCGGTTTAATTTTTGTAAAAGTGATCCGGAAAAGCTTCTTCCGCTTTCATCCGGAAAACATTCAGCAAAATCCAGGATTTCAGAAAACCGTAACCATAGGAAAACATCTGAATGTACGTTGAAATCAGCGCCATTGCAGCAATACTGATGTTTTTGGTTTTGTACAGCGCGTGGAAAAAAACCAAAATTGTATACAGTCCGTATAGTGCAAGAATAAAACCCTTTCCTACCCAGAAATACTCAATAAATCCCAGAACATAACTAATCAGAAACAGAGACGGAAAAGCAAATGTAATCTTTACATAATTCGGATGCCTTTGGTTGAGAATCGGTCTTGCGCAGCCAAACTGATACACTTGTTTTGAAAACTTTCCGAAATCTACGCGACGCTTGTGATAAACACCGATGTCATCAAAAAAGGCAGTCGTAAAGCCGTTTTCCCAAAGCGTCATCGACAGATCTGGATCTTCGCCAATCCTCATTTCCGAAAAACCGCCGACTTTCTCAAAAACCGATTTCTTCACGCCCATATTGAAGCTTCTTGGCTGAAATTTCGATACCGCTTTTTTGTTTCCGCGAATTCCACCGGTTGTAAAAACCGAAGTCATGGAATAAGAAATCGCTTTCTGCATCAGATTGAAACCCTTATGCGCTTTATCCGCTCCACCAAAGGCATCACACGGTGTTGCAAGAATATTTTTCTTTATTTTTTCAATATAGTCTTTCTCAACAATCACATCAGAATCCACAAAAACCAGCCACTCATTTTTTGCTTTTCTGGCGCCATAATTTCTCGTCAGGCCGGGACCTGAATTGTCTTTTCTGAAAAACTGAATGTTCAAACGGTCATTAAAAAGTTCTACCGTTGTAAGAAGCGCAATCTTGGAACCGTCGTCCACGATAATAACTTCAAATTCCTTATCAGTTTGAAAGGCAAGTGAGTTCAGCAGCTCGAAAAGTTCATCTTTCCGGTTGAAAATGGCGATTATGATGGAAATGGTCGGGTTCAAAAATAGATTGATTTGTAATTCGAAAAAACAGAAAAATAATAAATGCTATACTTCTAATTTGATTCTATTTCAAATTTTTAAAATGTTCTGTGCTTTCGCCATCCTTTTTTCTGTCTGGAAAAAGATTGAAGAAATTCAGAATGATATCAAGTAAATTCCAGATCAAGATTCGGTTTTATGCGTTTTCTTCGTTCCTTCATACATTTCATACTGCAAAAAACGGGTTTCCAGCTTACCGTTAAAAAGTTTCACTTTTCGCGAGGGTCTCAAACCGATTTTCTTCACCGCTTCCAGATCCGAAGTAATCAGCCACGCCAAAGTATTCGGGTAACTGGTTTTAAAAGTATCGCCTATTTTCTTGTAAAAATCATCAAATTTTATGGCAATCCGTTCGTCATATGGCGGGTTGAACACCATCAGCAAAGGAAAATGTTCCTTTTTTGTTTCAAAGAAATTCATTTTATGAACTTCAATTACATCTTCCATTTCGGCGGCTTCAATATTGATTCTGGCGGCATTGAGCATTCTAGCATCAATATCATAACCGATGATTTTTCCGGAAAACTCCTTTACTCTGTTGATTCTGAATTCTTTAATTTTCTTGAACAGTTCTTCATCGTAATTGTTCCAGTTCTGAAAGGCAAAATTCTTTCTGAAAATCTGCGCAGGCAAATCCATCGCCATCATCGCAGCTTCAATCAGAATCGTTCCGCTTCCGCACATCGGATCCAGAAAGTTACCTTTTCCGTCCCAACCGGCAATCATAAGCATTCCTGCAGCCAAAACTTCATTAATCGGCGCTTCGCCCTGCTCTTTACGGTAACCTCTCTTGAACAGCGGATCGCCCGATGAGTCTAGGGAAATTGTCACAAGTTCACGGTCGATATGCAGGTGAAACTGAATTTCTGGATTTTTCGGCTCTACATTTGGCCTTCTTTTATACTTGCTGCGGAAAAAATCAACCATTGCATCTTTCATCTTCAGCGACATAAACTGCGAATGCTTAAATGTTTCTGAATAAACCGTCGCATCAATCGCAAACGTCTGGTCTACATCCATATAATCGTCCCAGTTAAATTTCAGAAGCCGTTCATAAAACTGATTCTCGCTGTAGGCCTTGAACGTAAAAACCGGAACCAGAATTTTCACCGCTGTACGCGCAGAATAATTCAGTTTGTAAAGAAACCCAAGATCACCAACGCAGTTCACCGCGCGGTTCTTGATTTCAACTTCACGGCCGCCCAGTTTCTTCACTTCGTCTGCAAGGAAGGGTTCAAGCCCGAAAAAGGTTTTGATCTGTATAGGAAGATTTTCTAAATTCATGTTGAAAAAAAGCGCAATCTTTTAAAGGCAGATTATTGCCCTCTGAAAGCGTTATTTGGCAAATTTAGCTATTTTTGCATTATGGCTTGGTTCAAAGAGTGGTTCAATACACCTTATTATCATATTTTATACAAAGACCGCGATTTTCAGGAAGCGGAAATCTTTATTTCGAAACTTACAGAATACCTGCAGCTGCCGGAAAATTCTAAAGTGATAGATTTGGCGTGCGGAAAAGGCAGACACTCGGTGTACCTGAATCAGTTGGGTTATAATGTACTCGGACTGGACCTGTCCGAAGAAAGCATTCTTCACAACAGACAGTTTGAAAATGAAACCCTGAAGTTTGCCGTTCACGACATGCGTGATGAAATTTTTCCTGAATTTCTTGCTGAGAAAGCCGATGCCGTGATGAATCTTTTCACCAGTTTCGGTTATTTTGAAGATCCCGCGGACGACAGAAAAGTATTTCAGTCGGTTAAGAATTCACTGAAGCCGGGCGGAATTTTTGTACTGGATTTTCTGAATGAACGTTTTGTAGAAAACACTTTGGTGCCGGAAACCCAACAGCATAAAGGCGGCATCGACTTCCACATCAAAAAAAGAATTGAAGACGGCCATGTCATCAAAGACATTATGTTTGATGATGATAACCGCGAACATCATTACTTCGAAAAAGTAAAACTGCACACACTGGAAGAAATTGAAACCCTTGCAGAATCCTGCGGTTTTACAGTAAAAAAAGTTTTCGGCAATTACCATCTGGAAGATTTCGAACCGGAAGTTTCACCACGCTGCATCCTGATTCTTGAGGCGGAATGATTGTCCTGCTTCTCATACTGAGTGTTGTTATCGGCGTTTTACTGGGAAAATATTTCGGTAAAAGTGCCAAACTCGCCAAAAATCTGCTGATTTTCAGTGCGGGATTTTTAATTACGATCTGTCTGAATGAAGTTTTTCCTCAAGTATACCATTCGGAGAATCACAATATCGGGATTTGGGTAATTGGTGGCGTTTTGCTGCAGATGATTCTTGAAAATCTGACCAAAGGTTTTGAACACGGCCACTTTCATCATCATTCGGAACACGGAATCTTGCCGGCAGCGCTGATGATCGGAATGTTTATTCATGCTTTTATTGAAGGAATTCCGCTCGGAAATGAAACAGATCCGCTTTCTCCGTATCTGATGGGCATATTGCTGCACAACCTTCCTATTTCCTTTATTTTGGGAGCTTTTCTGATGAATAACGGGAAATTTTCGTCTTCATCATGGCTTATTATAGCAATTTTTGCATTGGCGTCACCATTGGGAATGCTGCTTGGAAATTATGTTGATGAAACAGTGAAATCTTACTTTCTCGCAATCGTTGGCGGTATTTTCCTGCACATTTCTTCAGTGATTATTTTTGAAAGCAACAAGAACCACAACATCGACTGGCAGAAGATTCTTATGGTGATTGCCGGCGTGCTGGCTGCGGTTTTTATGCATGGTTTTCACCATCACTAAATAAAAAAACTTCAGATTGCTCTGAAGTTTTTGCTACACTGATATTTTTCTGTTTAGAATTTCCAACCTACTGTAAGGAAGAAATTATTCTGAACTTTCTTAACATCCGAAACAACAGAATTCGGCGTTGTTACATCAAAATCACCTGAATAGTAACCGGTTCCTGCCGTTTCTGAACCTCTAAGAAATGCATTGTCATATTTTGAATTCATGTTCTGGTAAGAAGCGTCGATATATAGCGATCTGAAATCATATCCCAGTCCCAATCCAAAAGTGTTTCTGCTTCCCATATAAAGATTGTCGAAAGAACGGTCTGCAACACCACCGTCATTACTAAACGCCGTAACGGTCATCGCATCAAAAGGATTGGTTGCATGCGAGAAACCGCCTCTCATACGAAGCCCTTTCATTCGGTATTCTGCACCAATTTTCACTTCCGACATGTTCTTGCTGTTGTCCGAGAAGAAATCGTTAAGTTCTGTTTCTGCCGGACCTTCTACTTTGTAATGTGGTTTTCCCAGTCCGATGGTATAATCGATGTTGGCTGAGAAATTTTTCGTTGGTACCACGGCTGCACTCAAAGTTGCTTTCATTGGCGAACGGAAGTTTCTCGATTCATTCATATACTCATACGAAATGTATCCGCTGTTGTCTACATAATGGTCGCCGTAAACTCTTTCGATTGCCCACCAGGTCGGTGTTTCAAGAGCCGCTCCTACGCGGAACTGGTTTCCGAGCTTTCCAATGACACCGATATTGGCAGAAAATCCGCTTCCCTGTTCTGAAAATGGCGTGTACTGCTTTGTAAACTCTGTACTGGAATTATCAAGATTCAAATGGAATGCTGCAGTATCAAACTGTTCCAGGTTGGTGGCATGAAAATTAATTCCGGCTCCCAGATAAAATGCGTTGTTATAATTCGCTCCGACACCGAATGCCATCTTGGACTGCGTACCTGTTCTGTTGTAAGCCTGCCCCAAATATGTCATATCACCTGTCACAGGGTTTCCGTTGGTATCAATAAGATTTTTCGGAATGATAATATTATTGTTACCGGCAGTTTCAACATAATTGTCGAGAGATCTGCTGCTGTAATTCACACCAAGGTTTACAAATTTCCAAGGTGTTTCGGTCATCAGCTGAAAGGCCGCTACACCCTGCAGATTAGAAATATCTGCCATTGTATTGGTATAATTTACAGCCGATGAACCTAAAGTACTGGTATTTTTGTAGTTTTCAACTCCAAGTGTTATACCCAAACTTCCGTTAATGGCTACACCGAGACCGGCAGGGTTATTCAGAAGTGCGTTTCCGTCACCTCCCAGTGCTCCTGTTGAACCGGCCATTGCATTGAATTTTGCCGAACCGTTTAAAGACGGATTGCCATATACATCAACACTGTTTGTTACAACAGAGGCATTTTGAGCCTGCAAGAAAAAGGACGCCGCAACGCCCATTATTGTTAAAGATTTTTTTATCATTTTAGAATTTCAATTTTCCTATTTCATTTTTTATCTGAAACCTCCGCTTCTCGTTCCGCCACCGGATCTGCTTCCGCCGGATGATCCGCCACCAAAGCCTCCGCTGTTACTTCTGAATCCACTGTCGCTTCCGGATCTGAAACCACGGTCGTTGGAACGGGTTGGCTCATACTGGCGCGGCTGCTGCATCTGTCTTGGTTGCTGTTGCCTTGGCTGCTGCATTTGACGAGGTTGCTGCTGTCTAGGATTCTGATAGATTCCCGGCTGAGAGTTTCTAATGTTACCGTTCGGAACATTTCTGTAACGGGGCTGAGTACTGTTGTTTAAACGGTTACTGTTAACCGCCTGGTTTCTCAGTCTTGTTTCATTGGCATTGTTTCTAAATGCGGAGTTCGATTGCGTTCTCAGAAGCGTTCCTTGATTCTGCTGATAGGTATTATAGCTTCTGCCGTCTGCACCGCTTCTCTGATATCTGTACGGATTTGAGTAATATCCGTAATATCCGCCTCCATAATAAGGACTGTAGAATCCGTAAGGGTTATATCCGTAAAACGGGCTGTAAAATCCGGAATAAAACGGACTGTAACCGTAGTAGCCGCCCCATCCGAACGGAGATCCCCAACCCCAGTTCATGTACGGGTTGTACCAACCCCAGGAATTACCCCAACCGAAGGACATTCCGAAGCCACCACCCCAACCCCAGGTATTGTAAGGACTGTACCATCCCCATGGTGAACCCCAGTAATCACTGTAATAGTTGGTTTCAGAACCGGCATATGCGCCCCAGTCTGAAGGGGAAACATCATTCCAGTTGTCGTATCGGTTATTTTTATCAGCAATGTTTTCGTTGCTGTTTTCTATAATACTGCTGTCCTGATAATCGTAGTAATCACCAACGCGGTTGCCTTGCTTGTCAATTACTACACCTTCAGGAAGAGTATCTTTATTCGGATCGTAATAAACGCCGTCTGTTTCACTGTATCCGCCCATCTGAGTACCGCAGGAAACTACCAGTAACCCGCCGGAAACCGCTAACAAAGCTTTGGAAGCAAATGTTTCGAACAGATTTTTGTGTATAATTTTTTTCATGATAATGTGAAAAGTTTTAATTTAAATTATATTTGCATTTTATACCAAAAACGTACCAATTCTACAGAATTTAACGGTATAAAAATAATCATTTTTTAATAAGGGATTTTCCCTTTTAAGATTTAGATAAAGATAAGGATTAAAAGTTAAAAATAAGATCAGGAAAAATGGCAAAACTTACTTCAAGAAGTGAAGATTACAGCAAATGGTATAATGAGCTTGTGGTGAAAGCAGACCTTGCAGAGAATTCAGGGGTACGCGGCTGCATGGTAATTAAACCCTATGGATTCGCAATCTGGGAAAAAATGAGGGATCAGCTGGACAAAATGTTTAAGGAAACCGGACACCAGAACGCCTACTTCCCCATTTTTGTACCGAAAAGTCTATTCGAAGCCGAGGAAAAAAATGCAGAAGGATTTGCTAAAGAATGTGCAGTAGTAACCCACTACCGTCTTAAAACTGATCCGGAAAATCCAAAAAAACTTATTGTTGATCCGGAAGCCAAACTTGAAGAAGAACTGATTGTTCGCCCTACTTCAGAAGCGATCATCTGGAATACTTATAAAAACTGGATTCAGTCTTACAGAGATCTTCCAATCCTTATTAACCAGTGGGCAAATGTAGTACGTTGGGAAATGAGGACCAGACTTTTCTTAAGAACTGCAGAATTTCTTTGGCAGGAAGGCCACACCGCGCACGCGACAAAAGATGAGGCTATTGAAGAAACTGAAAAAATGTTGGATGTTTACGCCGAATTTGCAGAAACTTTCATGGCTCTGCCTGTGGTTAAAGGTCTTAAAACCCCGTCTGAAAGGTTTGCCGGAGCTGAGGAAACGTACTGCATTGAAGCGCTGATG
>JAEXBA010000026.1 GCA_023457935.1 Bacteroidota bacterium
TTGATCTGTTCGGAAGCAAACCAAAAATCAAAGAACTTCATTTGGGAGGCGGAACACCTACTTTTTTCTCTCCCGAAAATCTGAAAATTTTACTGGAAGGAATTTTTGCCAAAGCAGAAATTGCTGATAATCCCGAATTCAGTTTTGAAGGTCATCCTAACAATACGACCAGGGAACATCTTCAGACGTTGTTTGATTTAGGTTTTACACGCTGCAGTTTTGGTGTTCAGGATTACGATTTTGAAGTTCAGAAAGCCATCAACAGAATTCAGCCGTTTGAAAATGTAGAAAAAGTAACGCATTGGGCCAGAGAAATAGGTTACAAAAGTATTTCGCACGATTTGGTTTTCGGGTTACCGCATCAATCATGGGAAAAAATGGAAAATACCATCCGCAAAACCATGGAACTGAAACCGGACCGTTTGGCATTTTATTCATACGCTCACGTTCCTTGGATTAAAGGCGTCGGACAAAGAGGTTTTGATGAAAACGATTTGCCAAGCGGCGAAGAAAAACGGAAACTCTACGAAAACGGAAAACAGCTTCTGGAAGAATTGGGTTACCGTGAAGTTGGGATGGATCATTTTTCTTTGGAACATGATGATCTGTATAAATCCATGCTGAACGGAAAAATTCACAGAAATTTTATGGGATATTCCTCCAGCAAAACGCAGCTGATGATCGGTTTGGGAATGAGCGCCATTTCAGATTCGTGGTACGGTTTCGCCCAAAATGAAAAAACGGTGGAAGACTACCAAAAAAGAGTAGAAGAAGGAAAAATTCCGGTGTTCCGCGGACATATTCTGAATGAAGAAGATTTGATCATCCGTCAGCATATCCTGAATTTAATGTGCCGTTTGGAAACTTCGTGGGATGTTCAGAATTTCATTCCTGAAATTGAAAACTCAATTGAAAAGTTGAAGGAAATGGAGGAAGACGGTTTGGTTGAACTTTCCGAAAACAGAATCAAAATCACTGAAAAAGGGAGAGCCTTCACCCGAAATGTGGCCATGACTTTCGATCTAAGAATGCTTCGCAATAAACCGGAAACAAGGATTTTTTCTATGACGGTTTAGAAAACACATTTCTCATACTGATATATTATCCTGCTTTTGCAGGATTTTTTTATGTTTCAGCTGTTGAAAACTAAGCTGTTAAAAAATTCTTAATTCACTTGGAAATCATTATATTTGCCGACTTAAAATTAATGTTGTATTAAAATGCAAGGAAAAGGATTTATTACTCTTGTTGCAGTAATACTGGGGCTTATCTGTTTAAACGAACTGTTGCCTACATGGTATTCCAGCAAAATTGAGAAGCAGGCAACTGCATTGTCCGGAGGAGATCCGGTAAAGTACCAGAAAGAAATTACAAAACTTTCTAAAGACACGCTTAATCTTGGTTTCACAAAACTGTATTACTCCAAATCGAAAGAAAAGGAGATGAAACTGGGTCTCGATCTTAAAGGCGGTATCAACGTTCTTCTGGAAATCAACCAGCGTGATCTGGTTAACAACCTTACCAATTACTCCACCAATCCGGTTCTTATCGAAGCGCTGAACCGTACAGACCAGGCGCAGAAAAACTCGACAAACTCTTACATCGACAATTTCTTTACGCAGTTCGACCTGGTAAACAAAGAAAAGGGAACCAATCTTAAACTTGCAGATCCTGAAATTTTCGGAAATACCAATCTTTCGGAAATCAGGTACAACACTACTGATCAGGAAGTAAGACAAATCGTTTCAGACCGTATTGAGCTTTCTACCGGAACTGCTTACGAGGTAATCAGAACACGTATCGACAAAATGGGAGTTACCCAGCCGAACGTTCAGAGAGTACCGGGAACCGGAAGAATTTCTGTGGAAATGCCAGGTATTAAAGATATCGACAGAGTGAAGAAAATGCTTCAGACCTCTGCAAAACTCCAGTTCTGGGAAGTACAGCAGGTAGCAGAAGTGTATCCTTATTATGAAACTGTAGACCAGCTTGTAAAAGCAAAAGGAGATTCAATGGGCGTTTCCAAAAACACCAACTTCCTGAAGCTTATTGGAATGGACGGTGTGAAAGCAGGAATTCCATACTCCAAATACGGACAGGGTTCTGTAAAGCTTTCGGATACAGCTGTTGTCAATAAAATCCTGAACAGTAAAATCGCTAAGGATGCAAGACCGTCTCACATCAAGTTTACGCAGTTCATGTGGGGCTATAAACCAGAATCCAGCGATCCTGAAAACCTTGCTTTTTACGCAACACGTGGGAATATCAGCCAGAAAGCGCCTGTAGACGGAGCAGTGGAATCTGCCAACATCAGCTACGACCAATTGGGAAGAGTAGTGGTAGACATGCAGATGGATTCTCAGGGTGCGAGAGACTGGAAAACAATGACCGAGAAAAACGTTGGAAAACCGGTTGCGGTTTCTCTTGACAACGTTGTATATACAGCTCCGAATGTAAACGAAGCAATTCCGAGCGGAAGAACACAGATTTCCGGAAACTTTACGCAGACGGAAGCTCAGGATCTTGTAAATGTACTTGGTGCCGGCAAACTTCCTGCGGGTGCGAAAATCGTACAGGCAGAAGTGGTAGGGCCATCTTTGGGTGCGGCATCGGTTCAGTCGGGTATGTACTCTTTCATAATCGCGTTCCTTATCATTATTGTATACATGATCTTCTATTACGGAGGTGCAGGTATTTATGCCGTAATTGCGATGATCATCAACCTGTTCTACATCTTCGGAATCATGGACTCGGTGGATGCAACGCTTACGCTTCCTGGTATCGCCGGTATTGTTCTTACAATGGGTATGGCGGTAGATGCTAACGTAATTATATATGAACGTACCAAAGAAGAACTTTTCAAAGGTAAAGGGCTGAAACAGGCATATGAAGACGGTTTTAAACATGCATTGTCGGCAATTATCGACGGTCATGTTACGACTCTCCTGACAGCAGCGGTACTTTATTTCTTCGGAACGGGACCAATCAAAGGATTCGCGGTAACACTGGGAATAGGTATCCTGATGACACTTTTCACTTCTGTACTTCTTTCAAGAGTAATGATTTACAACAGACTGTCGAAAGGAAAAGGTCTTTCAGTTTGGACGCCAGTTACCAAAAACTGGTTCAGAAATATCTGGGTTGATTTTATCGGTAAAAGAAAATATGCTTATATCTTCTCCATTGTATTGACTGTACTGAGTTTGTATTCGATTTTTGCAAACGGATTTAAACTTGGTGTTGACTTCAAAGGTGGCCGAAATTATGTTGTGAAGTTTGATCAGTCTGTGGATGCCAATAAGGCGGAGCAAAGCATTCTGAAAATTATTTCAGCTTCTGGCGATAAGGAAAGCAGTGTTGACGCAAAAACTTTCGGTAGCGATAATCAGCTTAAAATTACAACCGATTATAAAATTGATGATGAATCGCTTGAAGCGGATCAGGATGTAGAGAAAAAGATTTTTGAAGGTGTGAAGCAGTTCCTGCCTCAGAATCCTACACTGGCAAGTTTCAAAAATCCTGATACCGACAATTACGGAATCGTTTCTTCAACCAAAGTAGGACCTACGGTTGCCGATGATATTCAGAAAGGCGGTATGCTTGCTGTTGGAGTGGCTCTTTTGGGAATTTTCATCTATATTTTGGTGAGATTCAGCAGATGGCAGTTTTCACTGGGAGCGGTAGCGGCGCTTTTCCACGATACCATTATCGTTCTGGGTGCGTATTCTTTACTGAAGAATGTAATGCCTTTCAATATGGAAATCAACCAGGATTTTATTGCGGCGATTCTTACCGTGCTCGGTTATTCCATTAACGATACCGTGATTATCTTCGACAGAATCCGTGAATATCTGAGAGAAAGAAAATCCATCACGCTTGCTGGTCTTTTCGATGATGCCATCTCCAGTACTTTGGGTAGAACATTCAATACCTCGATGACAACTTTACTGGTAATTCTCGCGATCTTTATTTTCGGTGGTGAAAACCTTAGAGGATTCATGTTTGCGCTGTTGCTAGGTATCGGTTTCGGTACTTATTCATCCATCTTCGTGGCCTCGGCAATTGCTTACGATTTGCTTAGAAAAGGGAAGGATGAAGGCGGAAAAGAAATGGTTTCCTTTGATAACAATCCTAAGAAAAAATAAACCCTTTGTGGTCATTTCTATGCAGAGCACTCTTTTCGGAGTGCTCTTTTTTTTTGAAGTTTTTGTATTAAATTTTTGTTAAAAAACAGGATTTTAAGAAACTGCTACCGTTTACGGACTGCTTTTTGTAATAATAGTTTTGTGTTAGTAGTAACACACTTCATATCAAATTAAATTTCATTCAGTGAAATCCGGCAGTTCCAATTTGCCGGATTTTTCTTTATTATTCAGTCAGCACAAAAAGTATCATTAACTTTTAATTAATCCTCTATTTCTTTGGTTGGAAATCTTCCTTTTTTTTAGTAATTTCGTCCGTTAAAGTCCCTCACAGACGATGGTTTACGATTTGGAGCAGGAAAACAAAGAGATTCTTGCCAGATATAAAGATTTGATTTCCAATACTTACCGCACGCTTAACGAAGAGCAGAACAAACTCATCCGTAAAGCGTTCGATATTGCATTGGATGCCCACAAGGATCAGCGCAGAAAAAGCGGTGAACCCTATATCTATCATCCCATTGCGGTTGCCAAAATCGTAGCTGAAGAAATCGGACTCGGCGCAACTTCCATCGCATGTGCGCTGCTTCATGATGTTATTGAAGATTCAGAATATAATTACGACGATCTGAAGAAAATTTTCGGGGAAAAAATTGCTGACATTGTCAACGGTCTCACGAAGATTTCAATTATGAATCACCAGAACATCTCGATTCAGTCTGAAAACTACCGTAAACTGCTTTTAACGCTTTCTCAGGATTTCCGGGTTATTCTGATTAAAATTGCAGACCGTCTTCACAACATGCGCACACTGGAAAGTATGGCGCCGGACAAGCAGAAAAAAATTGCTTCGGAAACCGTTTATATCTATGCGCCGCTTGCACACCGTCTCGGGCTGTACAACCTCAAATCCGAACTGGAAGATCTTTCGCTGAAGTACAACAACCCAGATATCTTCAACGAGATTACTGAAAAACTTGAAATTGCCAGCGAACAGCGTGAAAAATATGTTCAGGAATTCACAAAAGAGGTTTCCGAACAGCTTCAGGAAGAAGGCCTGAATTTTACTATCAAAGGCAGGGCAAAAGCCATTTCTTCCATTTACAGAAAAATGCTGAAACAGGGTGTCAGCTTTGAGGAAGTCTTCGATAACTACGCCATCAGAATCATCTACAGATCCGACGCGAGAAACGAGAAATTTCTTGCCTGGAAGATTTATTCAATTGTTACTGATCTTTATCACAGCAATCCGTCCAGAATGCGCGACTGGATTACGCAGCCGAGATCTACAGGATACGAAAGTCTTCACCTTACTGTTCTTGGTCCCGATAAAAAATGGATTGAAGTTCAGATCCGTTCCGAAAGAATGGACGATATCGCGGAGAAAGGCGTCGCTGCCCATTACCGTTACAAGGAAGGATTCCGAACCAGTAACGACGAACATAAATTTGAACAGTGGGTTTCTGAAATCCGTGAAGTTCTGGAACAGCAGCAAAATCTTACTACGACAGAACTGCTGGATAATATCAAGCTTAATCTGTATTCCAAGGAAGTCTTTGTTTTTACGCCAAAAGGTGAAATAAAAACGCTTCCTGTAGGTTCTACCGCTCTGGATTTTGCGTTTGCCGTACACTCGGATCTGGGAACGAAATGTCTGGGAGCGAAGGTTAACGGTAAACTGGTACCGATTTCCTACGTTCTGCAGAACGGTGATCAGCTGGATATACTGTCATCGCAGAATCAGAAACCGAAGGCCGACTGGCTGGAATTTGTTGTGACTTCCAAGGCCAAGTCTAAGATTAAGAATTACCTGAACTCTCAGAAGAACGATCTTGTTCAGGAAGGCAAGGAAATGCTTCAGCGCAAACTCCGCCATGCAAAACTTAATTTCAACGATGATGAAATTAATAAAATGCAGAAGTTTTTCAACCTGAAGACTTCACAGGATCTTTTTCTTGCTTTTCAGAACGGAACACTGGATACCGGCGATATCAGAAAATATCTGGAAAGCAAAAACGTCTTCAATAATCTGCTGAACCGTTTCCGTAAGTCGCCCAATAAAAATACCGCTTTCGAAGAAGTTCCGGAAACCAATCTGGACATGATTATCTTCGGAAAGGATGAAGAAAAACTGAACTATTCTTACGCAAAATGCTGTACCGTAATTCCGGGTGACAAAATCTTCGGATTTATTACCATTTCTGAAGGAATCAAAGTTCATAACGATAACTGTCCCAATGCCATTAACCTGCGTGCGCAGTATGATTACCGCGTAATTCCTGCAAAATGGGTGAATGCGGAAAGCTTCAAAAACCGTGTGAAAATCGAAATTGAAGGTCTGGACAGAATCGGTATGATCAACGATATTACGCAGGTCATCAGCAATTCAATGAGTATGGACATGAAAAGCATGTCTATCGAATCCAACGACGGGCTTTTTACCGGAACCATCAATCTGGAAGTGCGAAACAGAAGTCAGCTGGAGGAAACCTTCAAAAAACTGAAAAATATTAACGGCGTCTCAAGAGTAAAACGCCTCTAAAAAAAATCAATGGAGTTAACCAAGTATTTCAAGAATTTCTTTCACAGCAGTCAGTCATCAGGAATCCTGCTGATCATTTGCGTAATTGTTTCACTGCTGATCGCAAATTCCTCGTTGGGTGAACCTTTTCAGGAAGTGTTAAACTCACAATTGGGCGCATACAGTGTAGCGGTGTGGATTAACGACGGTTTGATGGCGATTTTCTTCCTTCTCGTCGGTCTGGAAATTAAAAGAGAGATTGTTGAAGGGGAACTTTCAACCTTTAAAAGTGCATCTCTGCCTATTTTTGCAGCGGTAGGGGGAATGGTTGTTCCTGCCTTGATTTATGCACTTTTCAATTCAGGAACCGAATATTCCAACGGTTGGGGAATTCCCATGGCAACGGATATTGCCTTCTCTCTGGCTATCATATCGATGATTGGGCGTCAGGTTCCCGGCGCTGTGAAAATATTTCTCGCCGCTTTGGCTATTGTTGATGATCTTGGAGCCATTGTTGTCATTGCGATTTTTTACACAGAGCAAATCCACTGGAATTATCTGCTGCTTAGCGGAGGCATTATACTGCTTTTAATTGCGCTGAATTATTTCAAGGTAACCAAACATATCTTTTACCTGGTTCCGGGCGCTTTTCTGTGGTATTTTATGCACCATTCAGGAATTCACGCTACCATTGCAGGAGTTCTTCTCGCATTTACCATTCCTACAAACGTATCCAAAACCCAGATTTCACCTCTCGAAAAGCTCGAATCTGCACTTCATGTACCTGTGAGTTTCTTTATTATGCCGATTTTCGCACTGGCCAACACCAATATTATGCTGAAAGCCGGAATGGTTGACGGACTGTTTACCAACTTTGGCGCCGGTATTATTCTGGGTCTTGTTGCCGGTAAGGTAGTTGGGATTACGGTTTTCAGTTTTGCGGCGATTAAATTGCGCATCAGCGATCTTCCTTATAAAGCAACGTGGTTTCATATGATTGGTGCAGGTTTTCTGGCTGGAATCGGTTTTACAATGTCGATTTTTATCGCATTGCTTTCCTTCAAGAACAATATTGCCATACAGGAAGAGGCCAAGTTTGCGATTCTTGTCGCTTCAGTAATTTCCGGATTTATCGGATATATTTTCCTGAAGTATTTCGCAAAAACAAAGATTGCGCTGTCAGATTATAAGGAAAGGGTTAAGAATTTCTAAGCTTTCCGGTCTTCAAGCAGAATGGAATGCTCTTCTGAAACTTCTTCGGTTTCGCTGTTTTCGTGATGGAAGCGGTCGGTTTCACGCTGAAGTTCATCTGAAATCAGTTTTTCAATGCGGATTCTTCTGATGGCAAGGTTCAGTTCGTTCCCAAAGAGCATCAGATATACATTTACATTAATCCACACCATCAAAAGAATCATGCTTCCGATGGAGCCGTACAGAACGTTGTAACGGGCGAAATTTCTCACGTAAATCGCGAAAAGATACGTGGTAAGGATAAAGAGTACCGTCGTAAAAATAGCGCCTGGAATGGCCTGTTTGAATTTTACGATTTTCACCGTGCCGATCCAGTAAAACAGGGTAAGCAGCAGAAAATAAAACAGCGGAAAAGAGATGAAACCGATAATTTTTGAAAGATTATCCACAAACCACGATATATCGTACCGCGGCGTAAACATTTTCAGTACAACTTCAGAATAATAGACTCCGAAAAGCGCCAGAAGGACGACGCTGATAAATCCCAGCGTAATGAAAAAAGCGACGATAAACTCTTTAACATCATTGAGTTTTTCTTCTGTATTCTCGTTGAAACCGTCAATCAGGGCAAAGGTTCCGTTAGTGGCAAAAACAAGAGCAAGTACAATGGTTAAATTGCTGATACTCTTCATGTTGGGAATGATATTGTTCTCGATGTATGCCGTAACATCACCCTCGATTTTTCCGGGGAAAATATTATGCATCAACACTTCAAAAATATAGAACTGAAGCTTGTCATAATGCGGCAGATAGGGAAGAATGGAGAGAAGGAAGAGAATAAAAGGAAACAGCGAAAACACGAAGTTCCAGGAAATAGCTGCCGCTTTACGGCCAATCTTATCCTTGAAAACACCCTGAATATAGATTTCAAACATTTTCCAGAGCGAAACTCCCAAAAAAGGTATATGAATATCGTCCAAAAACTGGTGGATCTTCAGTATGAATTTCGGAGTTTTTACAGCCATTCAAGTATATTTGCATAACAAAGATAAGAAATGCGGATTAATTTACTCTGCATCGGGAAAACCGATGACCGTGAAATCACCAGCCTTGTAAAATATTATACCGACAGACTTCCGAAGCACTGGAATTTTGAAATCACCGAAATTGCAGATGTGAAAAATGCCCGGAACCTCACGCCGGAACAGCTTAAGAAAGAAGAAGGAAAACTTTTCCTTAACAGCATTGATAACAGTGATGTTGTGGTAATTCTGGATGAAAAAGGAAAACAGTTTACAAGCCGCGAATTTGCCTCGAAAATTGAAAACTGGATGAATCTTTCGGTGAAGAAAGTCAATTTCCTGATTGGCGGAGCATACGGTTTTTCGGATGAAATTTACAGCCGGGCAAACGAAAAACTTTCTCTTTCAAAAATGACGTTTACACATCAGATGATCCGACTTTTCATTGTAGAGCAGTTTTACCGGGCCGATCAGATTCTGCAGGGCAAACCCTACCACAACGACTGATGCTTTTCTCTAGTTACTGCATTTTTTCAGCAGATCGCTGATCAGATAGGTTTCGTAACCGCTTTTGAGTGCCTTATCCAGTGTAGCGCATCCATCTTTTTCTTTTCCGGTTTCAAACTGAATTTTTGCCTTCGTTACGTAGGCCTGTGAGAATTTTGGATTCAGTTTAATTGCTTTTTCAATATCTGCTGACGCTGCACTGTACTTTTTCATGGCCAGATAAACATCCGCGCGGTTATTGTAAAGCAGTGATTCTGGTTTTTCGGAGATCAGCTGGTTGTAATCCTTCATTGCTTCTTCCAGTTTACCGGTATTCTTTTTGAAGACAGCATAATTGGTTCGGGCAATTAAGTTTTCCGGCGCGTTCTGAATAAGATCCTGATATTCACGGTCGGCAAGCTCGTTCTTTTTTTCATCTTCATATACTTTTGCACGGATCATCCTGAGATCGGCATTAGTGTCATCAATCATCAGTCCTAGGCGGATATAATCAAGCGCTTTTTCCTTCGATCCTTTTTGCTGGTGCAGCGACGCAAGGTTGATATAGGCAGGCAAATCCTGAGGATTGGATTTTATGGCATTTTCGAATGATTTGAAAGCCAATGATGTTTTCCCGAGTCTTCTTTGCGAAGTTCCCAGATTATTGTAAAACCCGGCCTTAAGTCGTCCGTTGGTTTCTTTGGTGGCCAGTTCCTGGTAAGCAACTTCGGCACAGCGGAAATCTGCTTTTTTGAAACAGGCATCGGCCTTACTGCTGTCATTTTGCTGCGAAAATACTGAGGCAGATAAGCTCAGCGAAAGAAAAAAAACCAGTTTTCTCATAATTATGACTGTTTATTGATGACTTTCCAGCTCAGTGCGGAGAAAAATCCACCCAATAAAAATCCCATCGCTGCACCCATCAGAATATCCATCGGGAAATGTACTCCTAAATATATGCGGCTGTATGAAACGACTGCAGCCCAGACAAACAGAAAATAGGTGAAGACACCGTATTTTTTCCTCAGCATCATCGTCATGTACGTCGCAATAAAAAATGCGTTGGAAGCATGTGCGGAATAGAAGCCGTATGGGCCTCCACAATGTACTTCCCGGACAAGCCCTTCCAGAGAAGGATCATGGCACGGCCTGAAACGCATGATTCCATTTTTGAAAATACCGGCAAGCTGATCGGACACCGTTATTCCCAACGCAATGAAAATCAGTATGAAAATTAGTGATTTTAATTTAAAGTTTCGGGCAAGCAGAAAAAGAAAAAAAATGTAGAGCGGAATCCAGATCCATTTTTCCGACATCACGATCCAGAATCTGTCAAAGGAAGTACTTCCCAAATTATTGAGAAAAAGAAAAGCCTCTTTATCTTCCTGTATAAGTTCGTACATGTTTATCTGCTGACAGGCCCTTCGTGCGAATCCTGCAGCTGGTCTTCCTTGCTGGGCTTGGGACCTTCTGCAAAAACATCGAATTCCTTTTTGATGCTGGCCGCAGGATCATAATCCTGAGCAGCCTGTTTTACTTTGTCAATTTCACGCTTGATTTCGGACACAGGATTGTCTGTTTCCTTCAGAATTTCAGTTTTGATGTCTTCCACGGCACCACGCATTTTACGCACACCCTGACCAAGGTCGCGGGCAATCTGCGGCAGTTTGTCCGGGCCGAAAAGTACAACAATTGCCAGCGCAATAATCAGCATTTCGCCAATACTCAATTCCATGCGGCTAAATTATAAAAAAGATTTTTCTTCAGATTGTTTTTCTTTGGCTTTCTTGTTTCTGTGGAAAACATGATATACAAAATAGGCGCTCATTGCCATCAGTATAAAGCCGAGGAAAAACGGTGCGCCCGGAAAAATAAACGGTGCACTGTCGTGAGTAAAGTAGTAGAAAATATTGGTCATCAGCGGCGGACCGATAATTGAGGTTAAACTCACAACACTGGTAAGTGCTCCCTGAATGTCTCCCTGTTCATTAGCCGGAACCTTAGACGAAATAACGGACTGCAGTGCCGGACCCGCAATACCGCCAAGACTGTAAACGCCGATGATGGCAAACATCATCCACTCCTGATCAGCAAAGCTGTAGAGGAGCATTCCCACACAGTAAAAAACGATTCCGTATAAAATGCTGCGTTGATTTCCGATTTTAGGATGAATTTTTCTGATCAGATAACCCTGAACAAAAGCAGTGAAAGCGCCCATCACACCAAGGGAAATCCCTACCATTCTTTCATCCCACTTAAACCGGTACATGGTAAAGAACGACCAGTTGGTCTGTACCGCATGCGCCGCCGTGTACACTAAAAACCAGGCGATCATCAGATAAAGAATCGAAGGATATTTTTTGATGTTGGCCAGTGTTCCGACGGGATTTGCTCTTTTCCAGCTGAAATCCCTGCGGTGATTTTTGTCCAGACTTTCAGGCAGAACGAAAATTCCGTAAAGAAAGTTGACAAGGCAGAGAATTCCAGCCGCATAGAAAGGAACTCTGGCACCGTACTGACCCAAAAGTCCGCCTAAAACAGGCCCGATAATAAAACCAAGACCAAAAGCGGCACCAATCATACCGAAATTCTTGGAACGGTTAGTATCATCAGAAATGTCAGCAATGTATGCGCTGGCTGTAGTAATGCTGGCGCCTGTAATTCCGGAAAAAATTCTTCCTACAAAAAGCCAGAAGATCGTTGGCGCCCATGCCTGAATGAAAAAATTCAGGGAGAAACCCAGCAATGAAAACAGAATTACTGGCCGCCGGCCATACTTATCGCTGAGATTTCCTAAAACCGGTGCAAATAGAAACTGCATGGCTGCGTACAGAAAACTCAGCCATCCGCCGTAGGTTGCTGCTTCCGAAATGTCAGCATTAATCAGCTCTTCGATGAGTTTAGGAACTACAGGAATCACGATGCCCCAACCGGTAATATCAATCAGCAGTGTGATGAAAATAAAGCCGATTGCAGCTGAATTCTGTTTGGTTTTCATGGTGCAAAAATATGCTTTTGAAAACGGAATCGTTAATAATTTTTAATCAACAATTTCCAGATTTTCAATATTTTTTTCCTTAAAGAAAACGTAAATCCCTGACATATTTCCCTGCCGCGTTTTCACATTGGCTTTAAAAACGGTTATTTTGTTTTTAAAACTAACTTCTATTCTGTTGTTATATATTTTGTAGAATGCGCCTTTATTTTCAAAAGAAAGAGAGTTTTCCTTTTTTGAATAGAAAAATATGCCGTCAAAATCCAGCTCAACTTCACCATCATTTTTCGTGAAAAAATAATGCAGTTTATTTTTAAAGTTTTTCAGAAGATAGAGTTGCTTGGTGTTTTCAAGTTCATAACTCAGAAATATGTCATCATCTTTGAAGGTATTTTCAGGAAGAAACCTTTTGGTGACCGTCAGCATTTTACCGTTTTTCCTTTCCGTGATTTTTTGGACTGCAAATATGCTCTCAAAGCTTTCTTCAACGGATTTAAAAAGTATCAGTTTTCCGCCCTGGAACTTATAGTGAGAGAATTTATGCCAGCAACAGCCAGATTTTGTCATGGTGTGAAGCTGCTTATTTTCTTTGTCAACATTAAAGAAACCACAGTTTTCATGGGCAAGTTCTGTAAGTTCTTTGTTTTGAACAAAGTTTCCTTTAACCGAGAGCCATACAATAAAGGAAGGGCCGCCATAGCAACTGTAGTTACCGTTTTTCAGAGCAAGATCTTTGTTTCCGTCAAAATTAAAATCATCAAAAATCACAATACTTTGCTCACCGTAAGGAAGCTGAACGATATTGGATACAAGTTTTTCAAAATCATATTCTGTAAGGAAAGCCATTGTGCTTAAAACCAGTTTTTTTGTTTTACTCTTATACAAATTAAGCTGGTAGTTTTCCTCACCAACGATTTTCGGATTAATTTCAAGATAATAATCCTCGGAAAAATCATTGATGATGTATTTCTTCTGGCCAAAAAGAATGCAAGTAGAAAAAACAATAAAGAGAAATAAACTTTTTTTCATATTTAAAAATACATAAAAAAAACCTCACATTTGCTGCGAGGTTTTACCAACTGAAAATAACTAATTATAATTTTTCATTCTTAATCAGTTCTACAACTTCCGGATTCAGAAGGGTAGAAGTATCTCCGAAGTTGCTGAAGTCACCTTCTGCAATTTTTCTCAGGATTCTACGCATGATTTTTCCTGAACGTGTTTTTGGAAGTGCCTCCACAAACTGAATTTTATCCAGTTTTGCAATCGGTCCAATCGTATCGGAAATCATCAGATTAATTTCCTTGCGAAGATTATCACGGTCACGGTATTCACCTGTTTCTTTCAGAATTACAAATCCGTACAGCGCGCTTCCTTTAATGTCGTGAGGATAACCTACAATTGCAGATTCCGCAACAGCCGGATGCTGGTTGATGCTGTCTTCAATTGGCGCAGTTCCCAGATTATGCCCGGAAACGATGATTACGTCATCAACTCGGCCTGTAATTCTGTAATAACCTGTTTCGTCTCTCAAAGCGCCGTCGCCGGTGAAATATTTACCAGGAAATGCTGAGAAATACGTGTCTTTATATCTTTGATGATCGCCCCAGATTGTTCTTGCAATTCCCGGCCAAGGAAAACGGATGCAAAGATTTCCATCTACTTGATTTCCAGTAATTTCGTTGCGTTTTTCATCCATCAAAACCGGCTGAATTCCAGGAAGAGGAAGTGTTGCGTACGTCGGTTTTGTAGGCGTTACAAACGGAATTGGTGAAATCATAATTCCTCCGGTTTCGGTTTGCCACCACGTATCCACAATTGGACATTTTTTCTTTCCAACATGGTCGTTGTACCAATGCCACGCTTCGTCATTAATTGGTTCACCAACAGAACCGATTACTCTCAAACTTGACAGGTCGTGTTTTTCAACCCAATCTGTTGATTCTTTTGCCAAAGAACGGATGGCAGTTGGAGCCGTATAAAACTGTGTAACTTTATGTTTTTCAATAACTGCCCAGAAACGGTCCGGTTCCGGATACGTCGGAACACCTTCAAAAATTACAGTTGTGGCACCGTTTGAAAGCGGTCCGTACAGAATATAGGAGTGTCCAGTAATCCAGCCGATATCGGCGGTACACCAGTAAATATCGTTCTCTTTATAATTGAAAACATTTTTAAAAGTGTAACCTGTATAAACCATGTAACCCGCTGTTGTATGCAGCATTCCTTTCGGTTTTC
>JAEXBA010000027.1 GCA_023457935.1 Bacteroidota bacterium
TTTTGTAACGCTCAACACCGATGAAATCAACAGTTCCGATTTCAAAATCACACTGAAAAACGGCAGAAAAACCATTAATTCCTATAAATACGAACTGAAACAGAGAAATCCCGGTTCTGCAGAAAGATCCTCATTTTCGTCGAAAGATGTGGTGTATTTAATAATGCCCGATCGTTTTGCAAACGGCGATTCTTCCAATGATTCTCAACCGAATCTTATTGAAAAAGTCAACAGAAACGATCCGGGCGGAAGACACGGCGGAGATTTGCGTGGCATCATTAATAATCTTGATTATCTACAGAATCTTGGAGTTACGGCACTTTGGCTCACTCCTGCAAATGAAGACAACGAGAAAAAACATTCCTATCACGGTTACGCACAAACAGATCTCTATAAAATTGATGGCCGTTACGGAACCAACGCAGAATATCTTGAACTTTCCCTCGAACTGAAAAAACGCAACATGATGCTGATTCAGGATTACGTGACGAATCATTGGGGAATTTCGCACTGGCTGATTCAGGATTTGCCGACAAAAGACTGGATTCATCAGTTTTCCGATGGAGAAGGAAAATTCGGTTTCAAGCGTTCCAATTACAGAACGACTTCACAGTTTGATAAAAATGTTTCGGAGATTGATAAAGCCGGAGCTTTAAACGGTTGGTTTGATACAACAATGCCGGATTTGAATCAGAGTAATCCTTTGGTTCTTAAGTATTTAACTCAAAACGCCATTTGGTGGATTGAATATGCGGAATTGGGCGGACTTCGCGTAGATACTTATCCTTACAACGACAAAGAAGGAATGGCGAAATGGGCAAAAGCGATCACTGATGAATACCCGAATTTCAATATTGTCGGCGAAGCGTGGATGTACAGTCCGGCTCACATCGCATATTGGCAAAAAGATTCCAAGATTGCGGAAATCGACGGTTACAATTCGCATCTTCCTTCTGTCATGGATTTCACGCTGTTTTCCGATTTGCCAAATGCTTTGAAAGAGCAGGAAAGTTGGGATAAAGGAATGATTAAAATTTACAATGCGTTGGGAAGCGATTTTCTGTATCCTGACATTAAAAATATTTTGGTATTCTTTGAAAACCACGACACAGAACGCTGGAACGAGATTTTCAATTCCAATCCGGAAACTTATAAAATGGCACTGACTTTAATTTCAACCATCCGTGGAATTCCTCAGATTTATTACGGTTCAGAAATCGGAATGAGGGGCGAAAAATCCAAAGGCGACGCCGATATCCGCAGAGATTTTCCGGGCGGTTGGAAAGGAGATTCGCAGAATGCATTTAATCCTGCAACGCAAACCAAAGAACAGAAAGAATTTTATGATTTCACGCAGAAAATTCTGAACTGGAGAAAAGGAAAAGACGTGATTCACAACGGAAAAACGAAACATTACATGCCGCACGAAAGCGTTTATGTATATTTTAGATACAATGACACCGAGAAAGTAATGGTTGTTCTGAACAATAATGAGAAAGAGCAGACTTTAGACTTATCGCGATTTGCAGAAAGTTTAACAGGAGTTTCAAGTGCAAAAGAAGTAATTTCCGATAAGGAATATTCAATCAGTTCAATAGGAAAATTAACTGTTTCACCAAAAACTTCATTAATTTTAGAACTGAAATAAATATGAGAAAATATTTTTTACTTTTTTTAGTACTGATTTCATTCAGTATAACCGCTCAAACAAAGGGCTTTTACGAAAACGTTCAGAAAAAACACGTCAACAAAGTTTTAGATGATTTAAACGAATTCGCAGCCAACGCCGATTTCAAAAATTACTTCCGTTTATATGCTGAAGAATCCACATTCATCGGAACTGATGCCACCGAAATCTGGAACAAAAAAGAATTCATGGATTACGCAAAACCGCATTTCGATAAAGGCAAAGCATGGAATTTCAAATCAATAAAAAGAAATATTACATTCAGCAAAGACGGAAAATATGCCTGGTTTGATGAACTTCTGGAAACGCAGATGAAACTTTGCCGTGGTTCAGGAGTTTTGGAAAAAATCGGAAACCAATGGAAAATCCGTCAGTATGTTTTGTCCATGACTGTTCCGAATGATGTTTCGGGTGAAGTCATCAAATCAAAATCTGCAATTGAAGATCAACTGATAAATAGCATAAAACAGTAAAATTTTCTCGGTTTTAAGGAAAATTCCATTACATTTAATTCTTCAAATTTTAGAAAAACAAATAATAAAAATGAATACGACAAGCAAAAAACGCGACTTGGGTTTCTGGCAGTTATGGAATCTCAGTTTCGGTTTCTTCGGGGTACAGATTGCGTACTCTCTGCAAAGTGCTAATATCAGTAGGATTTTTGCGACTTTGGGTGCAGATCCGCATAACCTCAGTTATTTCTGGATTTTACCTCCGTTGATGGGACTTATTGTGCAGCCGATTGTTGGAATTGCGAGCGACAGAACATGGACGAAATGGGGAAGAAGAATTCCGTATCTGTTTATTGGTGCGTTTATGTCGGTAATTGTAATGGCGCTTTTGCCGAATGCCGGAAGTTTTAATCTGACCATTGCAGGAGCGATGATTTTCGGACTGATTGCTTTGATGCTTTTGGATACTTCAATCAACATGGCGATGCAGCCGTTCAAAATGTTGGTGGGCGATATGGTGAACGAAAAACAGAAAGGTTTCGCATACTCCATTCAGAGTTTTCTGGTGAATGCCGGAAGTTTACTGGGTTATCTGTTTCCGATTATTTTCACGTTCATCGGTATTTCAAATGTCGCCGAAGCAGGTGTTGTTCCGGATTCTGTAATTTATTCATTCTATGCAGGAGCAGCGATTTTGATTCTCTGCGTTTTGTACACGGTTTGGAAAGTAAAGGAAATGCCGCCAAAAGAATATGCCGAATTTCACGGAATTGATGTTGCCGAAGTTGAAAAACCAAAAAGTAATGTAATTCAGTTACTGCAGACTGCTCCGAAAGTGTTCTGGACAGTAGGTTTGGTGCAGTTTTTCAGTTGGGCTGCGTTTATGTATATGTGGACGTACACGAACGGCGGAATTGCTGAAACCATCTGGAACACTACCGATCCGAAATCTGCAGAATATCAGGAAGCAGGAAACTGGGTTGGAGTTGTTTTCGCGGTTCAGGCGGTTGGTTCTGTGTTGTGGGCGTTGGTAATTCCACGTTTCAAATCGCACAAAACTGCGTATGTTGTAAGTTTGATTTTGGGAGCGATCGGATTTATTTCTACGATTTTTATTCATGATAAATACGTTCTTTTCGCAGCTTATCTACTGATTGGTTGTGCTTGGTCTGCAATGCTTGCTTTGCCGTTTACGATTTTAACGAATGCACTTTCCGGTAAAAATATGGGAGCGTATCTTGGCTTGTTCAACGGAACGATCTGTATTCCGCAGATTGTTGCAGCAGCTTTGGGTGGAGTGATTTACAAATACATCGCCAACGAAAGTTCAATCTACATGCTTCTTATTGCCGGAATTTTACTGATTGCCGGAGCTTTCGCGGTTTTCACCATCAAACAGAATGAAAACGAAGCATAGATTTTTCAATCAAAATTTTAAGAATAATAAGACGGAAATTTTTCCGTCTTTTTTTATCTCATAACTAATAATTCACAACTCACAACTCATAACTCATAACTCATAACTCAGTAAGAAGTTAACCTACATCAATGCAGGAAAAAGTTGGTTGGTCTAAATTTGCAGTATTAAATCAGAAAAATAGATCAAAATGAAAACATTATATCACAGCGCAGATTCAAGAGGTTACGCAAACCACGGTTGGCTGAAATCTTTTCACAGTTTCAGTTTTGCAAACTGGCAGAATCCTGAAAAAATTCATTTCGGGACATTAAGGGTTTTGAACGATGATACCGTTTCGGAAGGAATGGGTTTCGGAACACATCCACACCGCGACATGGAAATTATTTCCATTCCGTTGGAAGGCGATTTGGAGCATAAAGATTCAATGGGAACAACTTCTGTTATCAGAAACGGTGAAATTCAGGTAATGAGCGCCGGAACCGGAGTTTTTCACAGTGAATACAACAAAAATAAAGATGAAGCCGTGAAATTTCTTCAGATCTGGATTTTTCCGAGAGAAGTAAATTTGACACCGCGTTACGACCAAATCAGCATTAAGGATGGAGAGAAGCTGAATGATTTTCAGCAGATTTTATCACCAAATCAGAATGATGAAGGCGTTTGGATTCATCAGGATGCATGGTTCAATTTGGCTAAATTTGAAAAAGGTTTTGCTAAAGAATATCAATTCAACAAAGAAGGAAACGGAGTTTATGCATTCGTGTTGAACGGTTCAGCGAAAATCGGTGATCAGGTACTGAATACCAGAGACGCACTTGGAATTTGGGATACTGAAAGTTTCACTCTTGAAGCCACTGAAGATGCGGAAATCCTGATTATGGAAATCCCAATGGAATTACCAAAATACTTATTAAACTAAATTTTTAGATGAAAATACTAGCATTTGCCGGAAGCATTTCTTCCGATTCAATCAACAAAAAA
>JAEXBA010000028.1 GCA_023457935.1 Bacteroidota bacterium
GCTCAGTTGGTTAGAGCATCTGACTGTTAATCAGAGGGTCGCTGGTTCGAGCCCAGCAGGAGGAGCAGAATCCCGGACGAAAGTTTGGGATTTTTTTGTGCATTAAACACGCATTTGAACATTTGCACGTTTTTTGTAAAAGTAGATTTTATTCACTTTAAGAAATGATGAAAAACCTGTCTCGCTTTCTGCTATTGGTCTGCATTTTTTATGCAGGTTTTTTTAATGCCCAGGAAGACCTGGTAAAGGAAAAGAAAATCGAAGGCATCGTCATCAACAATAAGAAAACGGAGTTCAAAAACAAAAAGGAAAATCCTGCCTATACCATTATGCAGGAAGTCTGGAAAAGAAAGAAGAACAACGGCCTCGACAAGTACCGAACCTACAAATTCAAAGAATACGAGAAAATTGAATTCGATGCCGCCAATATCGACAGCGCTTTCATGGATAAGAAAATCTTCAAGAAAGTGGATTTCATCTTCGATTATGCGGATTCTGCCGATAACGGAAAGCTGGCGTTGCCTATTTTCCTCAATGAAGCCATTTACCAGAACTATGGCCAGAATGAGCCCTCAAAGAAACTGAAAAGACTCATGACAGCCCAGAAAACTTCCGGGTTTCAGGACAATCAGATCGTTTCGCTTACCGCAAAAAATCTTTACCGCGACATTAATATTTACGATAATATCATCAATTATTTTGATATCGGATTTCCGAGTCCGGTTGCGCGCGACGGTTTCAGCACTTATGATTATGCGGTTGCCGATACACTGTTCGTGGAAGGTCAGGAAGTTTACAAGATACAGTACAGGCCAAAGAGAACCGATGTTCTGGCTTTTCAGGGTTATCTGTTTATTTCAACCGATCATTATGCCGTTGTTCAGGCAAATTTACGTTCAACAAAGAAGATGAATGTAAATTTTGTAAATGCAATCGCAACCGAACTCACGTATGACAATCCGGACGAAGAGACTTTTCTGCCAAAAAAATTCAAAACTGCGATAGAACTTTCTCCGTTCAGCAAAAGCAGAAAGGCCAAAACGCTCATGGCAATTCGAACCGTTGATTATTCCAATTATGAATTTAATCCCGAACTGACTGCCGAGGATTTTGAACAGCGCGAAAGTGAACTTACGACCGAATTCGTAACAAAAGATGATACCTTCTGGCAAAATGCAAGAACAGATTCTTTAAGCCAGACCGAAAAAGGAATTTACGAAATGCTGGACCGTCTTGAAAAAACGCCGCGCTTCCGAAGAATTGTAAAAGTGTACGAAACTGCTGCTTCCGGTTACTATAATGTTGGTAAAGCCATTGATTTGGGAAGTATTTATTCTGTTTACGGCAGAAATGTGGTGGAAGGCGACAGAATCCGTTTTGGAGCCAGAACCTACTTCACACAGAATGACGACTGGAGAATTCAGGGCTACGGCGCTTACGGCTTTAAAGACCAGCAGTTTAAATACGGCGCGGAAGCGAAATACATGTTCAACAAAATCAACCGTTTTACGCTTGGAGCCGGAACAAGACGGGACATTCTTCAGCTTGGAGTTCAGCTGACCAACGATGACGGAATTATGTCGCGTACTTTTGCCTCCTCTTCGGTTTTTGGACGCGGCGAAAACGCTTCGCTGAGTTCCGTTAACCAAACCAATGTTTTTGGATCCATTGAGCCGTGGAAAAATTTTGTAATCCGTCTTGACGGAACCTTACAAAGCATTAAAAGCGCCAATGAGGAGTTTTTCAACCTTTATTACTACAGAAACGGAGAACTCCGCAAAACCGTGAATGATTCGCATGCAACGTTAAGTTTCATCGCGCGTCCCGGAGCAAAATATTCGCAGACCGGGGTTGACCGTTACGAACACAGTACTTTGGCTCCAACAATCGTCCTGAAATATACGCGTGGAATTGAAGGCCTTTTCAATGCGGATTACAGCTACAACAAGCTGCAGTTCATGTTTTACAAACCGGTTTTAATCGGCAGCTGGGGGAAAAGTCTGATCAATTTTGAAGCGGGAAAAAACTTTAATCCAGTTCCTTTGGCTTTACAGAATGTTATTCCCGGAAACCAGTCGTACAGTCTGGCTGCCAATACCTTTGCGCAGCTGAATTATTACGAATTTGTTGCCGACACTTACACTACGCTTCATCTGGAGCATCATTTCAACGGAAAAATTCTGTCTTTCATTCCTTTAATCAAGAAACTGAAACTTCGTGAAGTCGCTTTCATCCGCGGCGCTTACGGAACTTTAAGTGAAGAATCCAAAGCGATCAATGTGGAAGGGTTCAGATATTCCGCTCCAAGCGAAAAAATTTATTATGAATACGGTGTCGGTATTGAGAACATCGGTTTCGGAAACCTGAGAATTTTCAGAGTTGATTTCAACTGGCGCGGCAATTATCTTGACCGTCCGGATGTTTCAAAATTCGGAATCAAAGCGGGCTTCCAGTTTGGATTCTAAGTTTGTATGGTGAAAAAATTAAGGAAACTTTTACTCATTATCGCATTCTTCATTTTTGGAGCGGCAGTTTTCATTTGGTGGAGCAATTCCAGCATTGAAAACTCAGCAACATCTTTTGTGTCAGGTTCCATCGAAGAAATTCCTGCCGAGAAAGCAGCGCTGGTTCTGGGAACTTCCAAAACCCTGAAAAGCGGTTACAAAAACCATTATTTTGAATACCGGATTGATGCTGCAGAACAGCTTTACAAAAACGGAAAAGTAAAATACATCATTGTCAGCGGCGACAACTCTCTGAAAAACTACAATGAACCCGAAGACATGATGAATGCCTTGGTGGAACGCGGAATCCCGAAGGAGAAAATCTTTCTGGATTTTGCCGGCCTGAGAACCTTGGATTCCGTGGTTCGCGCAAAAGAAATCTTCGGACAGGATTCGTTTATTATTGTTTCGCAGAAATTCCACAATGAACGTGCAGTTTACATTGCGCAGCAATTCGGAATCAAAGCTTACGGCTATAATGCGGAAGATGTGAACCGCTATGCCGGTTTCAAAACCAATCTTCGCGAAAAATTTGCAAGGGCAAAAGTTTTTCTCGATCTTCTTTTTGATGTTGATCCGAAATTCGACGGGCCAAAAGTCGTAATTCCGTAAATTCTGAATAGAGAAAGTGTCTCGCAGGCGTTTGACTGACGTCTGTTTATTCCCTATTTTTGCGCCTGAAACGGGTTGATCTGAAAACCCTCAAATTTTGAACCTTAAACTTGCAGAATGTCAAGAATCTTAACCGGAATACAGGCAACAGGAACTCCTCATCTGGGAAACCTTTTGGGCGCCATTATTCCTGCTATCGAGTTATCCAAAAAATCTGAAAACGAATCTTTTCTTTTCATCGCGAACATGCATTCTTTAACACAGATTAAAAATGCTGAAGAACTGAAACGCAACACTTACCAGATTGCTGCGGCATGGCTTGCCTGCGGTTTGGATACCGAAAAAACGTATTTCTACAGACAGAGCGACATTCCGGAAGTCTGCGAACTTTCTTGGTATTTATCGTGCTTTTTTCCGTATTCCAGACTTCAGCTGGCGCATTCATTCAAAGATAAAGCCGACCGCCTGGAAGATGTAAATGCAGGACTTTTCACC
The DNA here is from genome assembly GCA_023457935.1 of Bacteroidota bacterium. Classification (GTDB taxonomy): domain Bacteria; phylum Bacteroidota; class Bacteroidia; order Flavobacteriales; family Weeksellaceae; genus JAEXBA01. The sequence goes on from JAEXBA010000028.1 coordinate 3,612, forward strand.
TATCCCGTTCTGATGGGCGCCGATATTCTGCTGTACGATGCAGAAGTGGTTCCTGTTGGGAAAGATCAGCTTCAGCATCTTGAAATGGCGCGCGACATGGGCGCAAGGTTCAACAATCAGATGGGCGAAGTTTTCGTGCTTCCTTCTGCAGAGCTGCAGAAAGACACGATGTATGTTCCGGGAACCGACGGCAATAAGATGTCGAAATCCCGCGGAAACATCATCAATATTTTTCTTCCGGAAAAGGAACTGAAAAAACAGATTATGGGAATCGAAACCGATTCTACACCTCTGGAAGAACCGAAAAATCCTGATACCGACAAAGTTTTTGCAATTTATGCCCTTCTGGCAACGCCGGAACAGACGGAAACTTTAAGACAGAAATACCTTGCCGGAAACTTCGGATACGGACACGCCAAAACAGAACTTCTGAATCTGATTCTGGAAAAATTTGCCAAAGAACGGGAACTGTTTGTGTATTACATGCAGAATCTTGACGTTCTGGACGCCAAACTTCAGGAAGGCGCAGAAAAAACAAGAAAAATAGCCCATGCAACGCTGAAAAGAGTTCGGGAAAGCTTAGGAATGTAACTTTTTGATTCTAAAAATATTGGCCGCAAATCATCACTGATTTGTGGCTTTTTTACAGGTATTTTTTGATTTCTTCGAGATGCTTCACGGTTTTAACTTCCGTGTCAAAATTGTCCTCAAAACGGTCGAAGAAAATCGCATCCATTCCGAAAGACAGTCCGCCTTCCACGTCAGCAATCCAGTCGTCACCAATGATAATTGAGTTTTCTTTCAGCGCGTCGGATTTTTTCATCGCATAATCAAAAATTTCGGGCTGCGGTTTGCGCACATTGATTTCGTCTGCAGAAGTAATGGTTTCAAAATAATTCTTGATACCGGAAAGCTCACATTTTCTGTAGGTTACCTCTTCAAAACCGTTGGAAAGAACGTGAAGCCGGTATTTTTTGTCCGAAAGATATTCCAGAAGCTCGAAAGCGCCTTCCACCAGTTCGTTGTTGCTGATGATTTCGTCCAGGAAATTGGTTTCAAACTTTTGAGCCAGTTCCTTATCATCAATTCCAAAAAACAGAAAACTGTCGTAAAAACGGTGTTCGCGGATGTAATTTTTGTCGATTTTTCCGTCGCGGATCTGCGCCCAGAGATTTTCGTTGATGGTGAAATATTCTTTGTGAAATTCCTCAAAACCCAAACTGTATCTTTCCTGAACTTCTTCCCTCGAATAAATGTCTTTCAGCGTTAAATAAGCGTTTCTGCGGTGATCCCAAAGTGTATTGTCGAGGTCAAAAAAAATGTGCTGTATCATACAGCACAAAATTAAGTTTTAATTTTTTGAAATCAGAAGGTTCCTGTTCTTAAGTTTCACAGCATGCACACTTTTGGAGAAGCGCAGCAAGAAATCCACTGTTTCCTTTTTTGGGAGCATCTGTTTTCGTTTTAAAGAGTCAATATTTTTCATAGGCGAAAATGTTATTTGACTTAAAAACGGAAACTTTTTCTAAATATTATGATCTTGTTAAAATAATATGATGCTCGTCCATAATTTTTCTGAGGTTGATCAGCGCATAACGCACTCTGCCGAGTGTTGTGTTGATGCTTGTTTCGGTTTGTTCAGCAATTTCCTTGAAGCTGAGACCGTCGAAAAACCTCAGCTTGATAACTTCCTGCTGGTTTTCAGGAAGATGAATCAGCATTTTGAGTAAATCATTGTTAATTTGATCGGTAACCAATTGATCTTCAATATTTTCTGAAGGTTCACGAATCAGGTCAAAAACCGAAAACTCTTCGTTGTCGTAGGTGGTTTCGGAAACCTTGATGTTCTTGGATTTAATCCGGTAATGATCAATAATAAGGTTATGCGCGATTCTTTTCGCCCAAAGGATAAATTTGCCTTCCTCGTTATAACGCCCTTCTTTAAGCGTTACAATAATCTTCATGAAGGTATCCTGGAAAATGTCGTTGGCAAGATCTTCATCCAGTACTTTATAGAAAATAAAGGTAAACAGATCTTTCTGGTGTCTTTCTATAAGGACTGACAATGCTTTTTCGTCACCGCTCTGATAAAGAGCTACAAGTGTGCTGTCGGTTTGGGATTTCATACTTTTTCTTCAATATTCTTTGATACACCTTTCTGATTTTTGAAAGTCAGAAAAGCAACGTTTGTGCAGTTATTTAATCAAATGAAGTAAAAAGTATTCTATAGGCGTTATAAATTAATTGGGGTTAAAAATAAACAAAATTTTTATATTATGTTAATTAATCTTAAATATTTATTGCAAACACATTCATAATCAGTTCATCAGATCGTGAATTAAAACTGTCGGGATATTCACTGTAAAATTGATATTCAGTCCTTTCAGCTCTTTTCCGTTGATGCCCTTTTTATCGATTGGGAAAGCATAACCGCCGGTGAGATCAATAAGTCCAAACAGCGTAACGCCGATCTTCGGAGCAACATATTTCGTCGTAACTTCCGCGCCGCCCAGAAAATAATAGGAATGGTAAAAATCCACATTTCTTTCAAAATTCAGCAGAATATCTCCCTGAACTTTCGGCATTGCAGCAAATTTTCCGTTGGCCGATCCTAAAAGTGCCGATGCTCCCACGCGGAAAATCATATCATCATTTTCCAGAAACAGCAGTCTGCCGCCAACTTCTCCAAAACTCTGATTCTGATATACATAACCGGCGTGCACCATCTTATGCATTGTGAGCTGTGCCTTTGCTGTATTTCCTGCAAAAATCAGAAACAGAACCAGTATCCATTGCTTTGCTTTCATTATATAGGATTAAATTTTGGGGTTAAAGTTAAAAAAAACTGCTTCATCCTGAACAGACAAAGCAGTTTAATTATGTTAAACAAGAATTACAGACCGAACTCTTTTTTGATGTCGTCCACTCTGTCCAGCTTTTCCCAGGTGAAGAATTCAAGATTTTCTACAGTAAGCTCGTTTGCTTTTCCTTTATTAAAGGTTTTATCAGCAACATAATGCTCTCTTCCCATGTGTCCGTAAGCCGCAGTTTCCTGATAGATCGGATTTCTCAGTTTAAGGTTCTGCTCAATGGCATAAGGTCTCAAATCGAACAGTTTCTGCACTCTTTTTGCGAGTTCACCGTCAGAAATTCCCGCTTTGGAAGTTCCGTAAGTATTGATGAACAGCCCGCAAGGTTCTGCAACACCGATTGCGTAAGAAACCTGTACCAAAACCTCATCAGCAACACCGGCTGCTACAAGGTTTTTTGCAATATGTCTTGTTGCATAAGCCGCACTTCTGTCTACTTTTGAAGGATCTTTTCCGGAGAAAGCGCCGCCGCCGTGAGCTCCTTTCCCACCATAAGTATCAACAATGATTTTTCTTCCTGTAAGACCTGTATCTCCGTGAGGCCCACCGATTACGAATTTTCCTGTCGGATTGATGTGGTATTTGATCTGATCGTTGAAAAGTTCGCGGATTTCCGGTTTCTGGTCGTTTCTTACCTTTGGAATCAGGATATCTTTGATGTCTTTTCTGATTTTTTCAAGCATTGCTTCATCGCTTCCGAATTCGTCGTGCTGTGTTGAAACAACGATAGAATCGATACGGATTGGTTTGTGATCATCAGAATATTCAATGGTTACCTGAGATTTTGCATCCGGACGAAGATATTGAATTGCTGAATTTTCTCTTCTCAAAGCCGAAAGTTCTTTCAGGATTGCGTGAGCCAGATCCAGCGCCAAAGGCATGTAATTGTCGGTTTCGTTGGTTGCATAACCGAACATCATTCCCTGGTCTCCCGCTCCCTGAGAGTTGGCGTGATGTTCAAAATCATCAACATCCACCTGGCGGTCCACACCCTGATTGATATCCGGCGACTGCTCGTGAATGGCTGAAATTACACCGCACGAATCACCGTTGAACATGTACTCTCCTTTTGTATAACCAATACCATTGATGACATCTCTGGCAATGCTCTGAACATCAAGATAAGCTTCGGATTTCACTTCTCCGGCCAGAACAACCTGTCCTGTGGTTACCAAAGTTTCACAAGCTACTTTTGAAGAGCTGTCGTACGCCAAAAAATTATCAATCAATGCATCGGAAATCTGATCGGCAACTTTATCAGGATGCCCTTCTGATACAGATTCGGAGGTAAATAAATAAGACATATTTCTTTTGTTTTCTGTTTACATTATTACGGAAAAGTGCCGCGATTACAAAAGAAACTAAAATAGAAAGATCTGTTTTAGCATTTTTTTATGAGGTTGCAATCAGGACAAATTTTTCCTCTGAATTATTCGGTTGCAAATTTACTTACTATTTTCCGAATTTACAAAACTGTATTTCACAAAAAAAACGCCCTGAAAACCAGAGCGTTGATTTATTGCGGTTTCACGCTTACAAAATCGGAAGGATTCTGCGAAAAGTTAAGTCTTTTCTCCACAGAAGTTTTCACCGTGTTTACCAATTCGTCGATAATTTTCTGCTTAAAGGTGGGCTTGTAATAAATAATGCTGATCTCCCGGTACGGATACGGTTTCCTGAAACGAAATACCTTTTCTTTCTGTTCCTCCGAAAGCTGCTGCGTGGCCAGTTCCGGTAGAATAGAGATTCCACCCACTTTATCCACCATCTGAACCAATGTATTGATATTGGACGCAAGAAAATCCAGATTTTTTGGTTTCAGCGTGTTTTCTTTAAGGTGACAGATGTTTTCGAACTGAGTTCTGAGGCAGTTTCCTTCTTCAAGAAGCCATACTTTTTCCTCATCAATTTCCTCAGGAATCACATAGGTGTCTTTCTTGGTATTTTCATCGGAAGAATACAGCATCAGCTCTTCATTAAAAAGGAAATCCTGATAAAACTCCGAAGCCGAATCATAAGGTGTCGCGATGATTCCCGCATCCAGTTCGCCGGATTTCAGCGCTTTAATGATATTTTCGGTGGTCATTTCCTTAACATTCATCTCAATTTTCGGGTTTTTCTGAAGAAAATCGAAAATCTCACCCGGAAGAATATAGGTAGAAACCGTCGGAATAATACCGAGATTTATTTTTCCGCCCAGAATATTGTTGAGAAGATTGGCTTTATTTCTGAGTTCGTTAATAGAATCAACGATTGTTTTGGCGTGGTCGATGATCTGCACTCCAACATCGGTTGTCCGGATCGGATGCGTAGTTCTGTCGAAAATTTTTACATCCAGTTCATCCTCAAACTTCTGAATCATGGCGCTTAATGTTGGCTGCGTAATAAAACACGCCTGCGCTGCCTTCCCAAAATGCTTGTATTTGTCTACTGCGATAAGATATTCCAGTTGCTGAATATTCATATTGATACATGTTATCTATTACAAAGATACGTTCTTTATGATGATATTAATCAGAATTCACGACTTATTTTAAACCCGAAAACCTAAATTTGTACAGCGCTAACTAAAGATTATGGAAAACAATAAGCTTACAAGACCTTCAGGTTCACCCTATTTTGAACATCAGGATTCGCAGACGGTTGGAGAAAGAGGCCCTGTTTTACTTCAGGATTTCATTCTTCAGGAAAATCTTGCTCATTTTGTACGGGAAAGGATTCCGGAGCGTGTCGTTCATGCAAAAGGAACGGGTGCTTACGGAAAATTTACTGTAACACACGACATTTCACAGTATACAAAGGCGAAACTTTTTTCGAAAGTCGGAAATTCCTGTAAAATATTTGCACGCTTTTCCACAGTTGGCGGCGAAAAAGGAAGCGCCGATACCGCCAGAGATCCGCGCGGTTTTGCTCTGAAATTCTACACCGAAGACGGAAACTGGGATCTTGTGGGAAATAACACGCCGGTTTTCTTTGTCAAGGACGCGAAAAAATTTCCGGATTTCATCCATACTCAGAAAAGAGTTCCGAAAACCAATCTGAAAAGCGCTACGATGATGTGGGATTTCTGGAGTCTGAACCCGGAATCGCTCCATCAGGTTCTGATCTTAATGTCGGACCGCGGTACACCACACGGTTACAGACACATGCACGGTTTTGGAAGTCATACTTTTTCAATGATCAATGCGGAAAATGAAAGAGTCTGGGTGAAATTTCATTTCAGAACAAAACAGGGAATAAAGAATTTCAACAACGAGGAAGCCATAAAAATGGCTGGCGAAAATGCTGACTTTGCGCAGGAAGATCTTTGCAAAGCCATTGAAGAAGGCAATTTCCCGAAATGGACACTTTACATTCAGATAATGACCGAAGAACAGTCCAAAGAATTCCGCTGGAATCCATTTGACATTACCAAGGTTTGGTTTCATGATGATTTTCCGCTTATTGAAGTCGGCGAAATGGAACTCAATGAAATTCCAGCCAACTATTTTGCGCATGTGGAACAGGCGGCTTTCTCACCCGCAAATCTTGTCAACGGAATCAGTTTTTCTCCGGACAAAATGCTTCAGGGCAGACTTTTTTCTTATCCTGACGCGCACCGCTACCGGTTGGGAGTAAACGCTCATCTTCTCGAAGTAAACCGCTGCCCTTTTGCGGTTCATAATTATCAGCGTGATGGATTTATGGCAGATTCCAAAGATTATCATGATGCACCAAACTATCATCCAAACAGTTTCGACAGCATCAAGCCAGATCCGGAATATAAAAATTTTGAATACGAAATCGACAGCAATAAAGTGGCCAACTTCAACCGCAATGAGTTTGATGACGACCATTACACGCAGCCTGGATTACTGTATACGAAAGCGATGAATCAGGAAGACCGCGACCGTCTTGTTCATAATATCATCGAGAGCATGAAAGGAATTGACGGGCCGAAAAGAGAAGACATCATCAACCGACAGCTTTGCCATTTTTTCCGCGCAAATATTGAGCTGGGAATGAAAATAGCCGCCGGTTTACAGATAAATATTAACCTGGACATGATGAATCATGCGAAATAATTAAAAATTTCCGTCTAAATTTGAGATTCAGGGAAAAATCAGGTGTTTTTCCCTTTTTTATTTTAACAGAAAACGCTAATTTGCACAACAAATACTAAAATCACATTCATAACCAATTATGACGTTCAATAATTTAATTTGTGAGAAAGAAAACCGGATTGCCGTTATTACTATTAACCGTCCGCAGGCACTCAACGCTCTGAATAAGGAAACCATCGCAGAACTCAGCAGCGCATTCACCGAATTTGAAAAAGATGCTGAAGTACGCGCAATCATTCTGACAGGAAGTGGTGAAAAGTCTTTTGTAGCCGGCGCAGACATCAAGGAATTCAGTGATTTTGGTACTGCAAAAGCAGAAGAACTGGCCAGAAACGGTCAGGAAATTCTTTTCAATAAGATCGAAAATCTTAAGAAACCCGTAATTGCCGCAGTAAACGGTTTCGCCCTGGGTGGCGGCCTTGAACTCGCCATGTCATGTCACATCCGTTATGCGTCAGAGAATGCAAAGCTGGGTCTTCCGGAAGTTACACTCGGACTGATTCCTGGATACGGCGGAACACAGAGACTGCCGCAGCTCGTTGGGAAAGGCCTTGCAAATGAGCTGATTTTTTCAGCCAAAATGATTCCTGCGCAGCGGGCCAAAGAGATTGGTTTGGTAAATGAAGTTTTCCCATTGGATGAACTGCTGACCAAAACCCGTGAGCTTGCGGGAACCATCGCAAACAACTCACCGATGGCGATCAGCAAAGCTATTACCGCTGTAAATCTGAACGGAACAGGCGAAGGTTTTGAAAGGGAAATTAAGTCCTTCGGAGAACTTTTCGAAATGGACGACAAGAAGGAAGGCGTAGTTGCTTTTCTTGAAAAAAGAAAGCCGAATTTTTAATAAATATCAAAAGCTGGATAATTTTTTTCAACCTTACGCCGTTATGTAATGAATAGGGCGGTTGATACAGCAAAGTTCGGCGAAACATTTAATGAGTTATACCAAGTTTGACATTGCCTATCTCAAAATGGCCAAGGAATGGGCAAAGCTTTCTTACTGCCAGAGAAAACAGGTAGGCGCACTGATTGTTAAAGACCGGATGATTATTTCTGACGGCTTCAACGGCACCCCTTCCGGTTTTGAAAACAAATGCGAAGATGAAGAAGGAAAGACGCACTGGTACGTACTGCATGCCGAAGCCAATGCGATTCTGAAGCTCGCAAGCTCCACACAGTCGGCCAAAGGAGCCACACTTTATCTTACACTCTCGCCCTGTAAAGAATGCAGCAAACTGGTTCTGCAGGCAGGAATCACAAAACTGGTTTACATCAATCAGTATTCAGATTTTGAAGGCGTTTCTTTCCTTCAGAATCATGGGATTGAAGTAGTAAACATCTCCGAAGAAGATTTGGAAAAAAATTAAAAACACATAAAAACACACAAAATGATGAATTGGGAAGAAAAAATTAAAGATTTTGAGAACTTTCTCAGGTTTGAGAGGAATTTCTCCGACAACACTCTGGATGCATATCTCCGTGACATCCGCAAACTTCAGGATTACGCAAATACACAGCTGCTGGTTGGTCCGGAAGAAATTACATACGAACAGCTTCAGGAATATCTTTTTCAGCTTTCAAAACAGAAATTCAGCGAGCGCTCACAGGCGAGATGGGTTTCTTCAATCAAAGCTTTTTTCCGTTATCTGCTGGAAGATGAAATCCGCGAAGACAATCCTTCCGGACTGCTGGAAGGGCCAAAACTGGGTCTTTACCTTCCCGATACACTGAGCTTTGAAGATGTTGAAAGAATAATTGCAGCGATTGATGTTTCCACTGATCTTGGCAAAAGAAACCTCTGCATGATTGAGGTTCTGTACGGTTGCGGACTCCGCGTTTCCGAACTGATCGACCTGAAAATTTCCAACATCAATTTCAAGGAAAACTATCTTAAAGTAGACGGTAAAGGTGACAAAACGCGCTTTGTACCGCTTGCTGAATATACGGCCAAACTTCTTCAGGATTATATTGCCAATGTGCGTTCCGGATATAAAATCAACAAGAAATGTGAAGACATTCTGTTTCTGAACAGCCGCGGATCTTCCATGTCTAGAGTGATTGTTTTCATTATCATTAAAGAACTTACTGAAAAAGCTGGAATCAGCAAGAAAATTTCGCCGCACACTTTCAGGCATTCATTTGCAACTCATCTGCTTCAAAACGGCGCTGATTTAAGGTATATTCAGGAAATGCTGGGCCATTCTTCCATTACAACTACCGAAATTTATACACACCTTAAGACTGATGAACTCCGTGATGTCATTCTGAATTACCATCCGCGGAACATTTCTTAAAACTTAATGGAAAAGCTGGACTTCTGCCCGAAATGTGGCGAAAAAACCCTCAACTGGGATAACGAAAAAAAGTGGAGCTGCAACTGTGGCTTCACTCTTTTTAATAATGTCGCCGGAGCAGTGGCAGTGGTAATCAGGTGCGGAGATGAAGTTTTTTTCACCCGGAGAAATCAGGAACCCAAAAAGGGCAGACTGGATCTGGCCGGAGGATTTGTTGATCCAAAAGAAAGCGCAGAAACAACTTGCGAACGCGAACTTTTTGAAGAACTTCAGCTGAAAATTGAACCAGCGAAACTGAAATATCTGGCAAGCTTACCCAACGTTTACCATTACAAAGGAATTGATTACAATACGCTGGATCTCTTCTACGAATATGAGATTTCAGAAAAATTTGATTCGGTTCTTGAACTGTCGGAAATCTCTGAAGCCGTTTGGGTTAAAATTTCTGAGATCAACACAGACGATATCGCTTTCGATTCTCAAAAAATATTTTTCAGGCAGTATCAGAAAAATCAGTAGGTACCGGAATCCAGAATCTGCTGCAGATAATCCGTCAGCAGTTTTCGCTGAGCTGCCGACAGTTTTGCTTCTTCGTGATACACCACATAACCGGGCATCGGCATTTTACCGTCGTTCACCTGATCTGCCGCTTTCTGCAGCATACTTTTTTTCAGGTATTGATTATAGCTGCCCCAAACAGAAAAATTAAGGTGTTCGCGCCCTTCATTTACGTGATGCTTTACCGACCAGGAAATCGGAGCGACGTACGCATAATCCGGATATTCGGTTTCGTTGGAATGACAGTCGTAGCATGAATTTTTCAGAATCTCACTTACATTCGGCGGCGTCTGCATCACATCAACAAAATTGATTTTCCGGTCCACCGGCGGATTGGTTCGGTCTACAGGAACAAGCTGAATTACAGCAAAGACCGATATGACCAAGAGAATAATTTTTAACGCTTTTTTCATAATTACCGTGAACCCGGCCGGATTTGCTGACGGGTTTCGGACTTATTGATTTCGACCGGAACATTTCGGTCCGCAGGCGGTGTTGTACGGCTGTCTGTAGCTGGCCTTTCGGTACCGGAAGTGTTGGCAGGTATCGCTGTAACATTTAGTTTTCGGGTATCCTTGAGATCCCAGTCTTCTACCATTTCCCACAATGGCCTGACATTCACTTTCTTATAGAAAATATAGGATTCTTCAGCAAAAATACCGTTGATAAAGTCGGCCCTGTCCCAGTAATTATTGCCGTTACTGTCGGAAAGCAGGCGTACGTAATATTCGCCAGGCTTCACAATCGGGAATTTCACTTCTGCATCCGAAGTATATTTGCTGTACATTATCTTTTCTTCTGAAGAAAGCAGCTGCACCCAAAAATTTCCTTCAGGTTTATTGCTTAAGCGAACTGTAAAGCTACCGTAATTCTGGATACGGTCTCCTTCAAAATCGAAACGCTTGGAAACGGCATTGCTTTCATAAAATGAATGAACACTGGATTTTGGAAGCGTAAGGCGGTATTTCTGGCCTTCTTTAAACTCGGAAGAAATTACAATTTCATACGGATTACTCTCTGAAATTCTTGCGGAAAAACTCTGGACGGTTATGCTGTCCTGCGTCAGCGTCCATTTGTCGGGCTCAATGCGGTCGATAATGTAATTTGAAGTCAGTTTCAAATCGCTGCGCGGCGGAATCTGTGCTCCCATATCGTTGTTGATTACCATTTCATTTTTTTCGTTCATCCGGTAAAAAAGCGATACCGTATCTTGTTTTCCTTCAGCAGAATAACCCAAACGCAGGTTTTCGTTCTCAGTAATGCCGATGTTCTGTGCTTTGGCGTCAAACCAAATCCGAACGGAATCGGATCTTGGCTGTTGAGTTACCTTAAATTCTTTCAGTTTTTCATTTACACTGTGAACTTCCACTTTCTCCGGATTTCCTTCAAAAAGCATCAGAACACCTCCGGGCATTTCTTTCATTTCCTTATATTTAAAAGGAATTTTTGACGGATACATGCTGATCCGCATTCCGGAAACTGCTTCTTCAAGTACCAGAATATCTTTACTAAATCCGACGCTTTCATTCTGGGCATCAAATACAGAGTTGCCGTTTTCGTCATCAAAAGCGATGATCCGGTATTTCCCCGGGGCAAGATAATTCAGTTCGAAGTAACCGTCGGTATCTACTTTTGTGATATAATACGGTTTCTGCTTATAGTCAATGGAATCGGAATCCTTAAAAAGTCCTACTACGCGGTTTGCTTTGTCGCTAGGCGGCTTAATGGTGTATGCATTGGAAACTTCGCCCGAAACATACAGACTGTCAATTTTGTCACCGGTGGAAAATGCATAGTTAAAATACGGCAGCGGATTGCCTTCGTTATTATCCTGAATGGCATTTCCGAAGTTAAAACTGTAGGTGGTATTGGCCTGAAGCGTGTCTTCCCACTGTATGCTCACAAACTTTGTTGAAAGGTTGGCCGGAAGTACTTTTTTGATTCTTTTGATGGGCGGAGAAACAATGAAATTTTTCTGAAATTCCTTCAGTGTTACATATTCATCAAAGTCCAGGCGGAGTTCATGGATATTGAGCGGAACATTGGTTCGCGGACTGTCGATATTCGAACCCAGAAAAGTAGGCGCTATCGTATCCTTATCGCCACCAACGGGCGAACCCACTCTGGCACAGGAATACAGCAATACTGCCAAAATAAACAGCTGAAAAAACCTTTTCATGAAAGAAGTTTGCACAAATGTAAGATTTATTCATCAGAAACGGCAATCGAATCATGCTCGGCTGCCATGCTGTCCGTTTCACCCAATGCCGCTCTCAGGCGGTCTTTCTCAAGGGGAAAATCTTCAAAAAGTCCTGCGAGGGAAAGTGATGAAAATACACTCCGCGAAAATTTATTACCAATAGCGATAATAGTAACATCAGACTTCAGCAAATGTGCAAAAACCGAATTCGTACCATGCCACCAACCGGTATGGTAAGTCAGTTTTTCACCGTTATCATACACTTTCATACGGAAACCCAAACCATAATTCTTCACGCCGGGTTTTTCGTTGCTGTACGGCGTGAATACCATATCCATCAGGTCTTTACGCAGAAAATTATCGGCGTACATTGCCTTGGAAAAATTGAAAAGATCCTTTGGGGTGGTGTAAACATTCTTATCACCGTAAATTAAATCCAGGCGGTCAAGCGGATGAGCACTCGGGCCCCGGTGGTAGAAAGATTTAGAGGCGGTTGCAATATCTTTTTCCTGAAAAATAAATGTATTCTTCATTTTCAGGGGATCGAAAACCATCTGTTTAATTGCTTCGTGGAAAGGCGTACCGGTAACCTTCTCGATAATGAGTGCAAGCAGCGCAAAATTAGTGTTGCAGTATACAAATCCGGTATCAGGTGCGCGCGTTACCGGCGGCTCATATTTCACCATCAGATTAACGATATCCTGATTGGTAAGAAATGCCTTTGCCAGTTCCGGAGCATTCGGTTCAATATGGTCAATAAAGTATTCGTATTTCGGGAGGCCGCTTCTCTGGTTCAGCAGTGTTTTCACCGTAACTCCTGAATACGGAAAACCCGGAAAAAATTTAGCGATATCATCGTCCAGCTTCAGGCGTCCGGCTTCTACCAGTTTGAGCGTTGCCATTGCCGTAAGGGTTTTGCTGATCGACGCTACATGAAGCGGAACGTCGTCGCTGATTGGTTTTACACCATTGTCGATCGCATAGCCGCGGTATTTTTCGTACAGAATTTTGTCGCCTTTCGCCACCAGAAAACCGCCCCACAGATCACCGCCTTCCCAGATGGTTCTGTAATATTTATCGATAACCTGAACGATGGAATCCCGGTTTTCAAGCCGGCTTTCTTTGCTGGTGAAAACATCATCAAGATCAACATTGCTGAAACTGGGAAGTTTTGTAGTTTTCTCCTCGATGTACTCTCCTTCCTTCTTACAGGAGAAAAGAAGCAGTGACAGGAAAAGGAACATTATAAATTTTACCTTCATATTTTCTTCAAACGGAAGGCAATTTACAGAATTCTGAAAAAAATGCTTTAGGACTGAACGGATATTAAGATTTTTTTAACAGCCTAAGAAATCAGCTTAAGTAAAAGAAGCCAGAATTTTATCCACGATTACCTGAGCCAGCTTTTCTTTGCTCTGATGTGTCCAGCCCGCAATATGAGGCGTTACAATAACTTTTTCGGAACTGAGCAGAAACTGCAGATCTTCACTGGTGTTCTCAATATTTTCAAAAGAGCTTTTTTCAAACTCCAGAACGTCCAGCGCTGCGCCTTTTATTTTACCTGACTCCAGCGCTTCAACTAAACTTTTAGTTTTGATGTTTTTCCCTCTTGCGGTATTGATCAGATAGAAACTTTTTTTCATCTCTGAAATAAACTGTTGGTTTATCATAAACAGTGTCTCAGCAGTCAGCGGAACATGCAGACTCAGAATATCGGCTTCCTCTTTCAGGGTTTCCAAAGAAACCTGCGTTGCGAATTCATCGCTCAAGTCCGGTAAAATATCATGAAAAATAACTCTGCAGCCAAAACCTGAAAATCTTTTAGCCACCGCTTTTCCCATATTGCCGTAGCCAATCAGGCCGACGGTTTTACCCAAAAGCTCGTCACCGCGGTTTTCTTCCCGCTTCCAGATTCCGCACTTTACTTCATCGCAACAGATATTGAAGCGGTGCATCAGCATGAGCAGCATTCCCAAAACATGTTCCGCCACGGCATCTCTGTTGCCTTCTGGAGAATTAATCAGCTGAATGCCCAATTCGCTGGCCGCTTCTGTATCAATATTTTCCATTCCGGCTCCTACGCGCGCTATAAATCTGAGATTCACCGCATTTTCAAGAAAACGGCGGTCTACAGGAATCCTGCTTCTGATAATCACTCCGCCGTAGTTCTGAATTTTCTTCAGAACCTCATCATAAGTGGAAAAATGATCTTCCTCAACTGTAAAACCTTGGGCGGTAAGCTGTTCCGAAATTAATGGATGGTTTGTATCCAGCTGAAGTATCTTCACGTCGAAAAAATTAAATTACTGGTTGGCAGGATCACAGAAAAGCTTGCGCAGCTCAACTGAATCTTTTGCCTTCATTCTACCTGAAAGAATAAGCGAAAGTTCTTTTCTTCTCAATGCTGCAGCGAAACGTTCTTTTTCCAGATCCGTTTCCGGTTCCAGCTGAGGAATAGGCACCGGTTTATTATATTCATCCACCGCAACAAAAGTATAGATACCTTCATTCGTATGGATTTTTTCGCCTTTAATAGGATCGTCCAGCCAAACATCAACATAAATTTCCATTGAAGTTGAAAAGGCGCGCGAAACTTTTGATTCCAGAACAACAATTCCTGCTTCCGGAATCGGATGATTGAAGGAAACATGATTCACAGAAGCCGTTACTACTCTGCGTGCACAGTGGCGCGCTGCAGAAATCGATGCACAACGGTCCATTTTTGCCAGTAGTTCTCCGCCAAAAAGGTTTCGGAGTGAGTTGGTTTCGTTCGGAAGAACGATATTGGTCATGATGGTTAAGGAGTCTGACGCTTTTTTGGCTTCCATTTTTTCTTGGTATTTTTCTTGGAAGTCCATTTTTTAGTGGAGTTCCATTTTTTTGTAGTTGTAACAGGTACTGCGGCAATTTTAGCCAAAGAATCCTTGGCAATGCTGTCCGCAATGGCTTTCTGTTTGACTGAATCAGTTACAGTTTGTTGCTTTTTTTCAATCCTGTGGGTTGAATTTTTTACGGTGATATCATCGAATGTTTTTTTTCCGAAAAGGCGTTCTTTCTGCGTAATTCCGAAATAAGCGAGGCCAATAACCGGTAATCCAACAAGGAAAATCCACAGTATAGAAGTATTGAAGCGGTAATTTCCGGTTTCCGGTTCCTGAACCTGGGTTTCCGTGCTTTCCGTAATGTTATTGATTTCTGAAAGATTGATTTCTTCAAGACCGTAAAAATCAGGTGTTTCTGTCTGAATTCTTTCACCTTTAAAAACCAGCTGATTCTCTGAAACAAAAAACTCACCGATTCTGTCGATAAAAAAAGTATCGTTCTTCAGAAGAAGATTCTTCCAGTAATCGGTCTGCACTTTCAGTTCGTGCGCAGCAGCAGTAAGCCCTTTTGAACTCAGAAAATCAAGAAGTTCAGAATTTTCTGCATGGTAATCTGCTTCAAACCGGATTTCTTTTCCCGGCGGTAAAATGGTTTTCTGATCGGAATTCAGAACAGCCCGTGAGTTTTCGGTAAAGAATATACCAAAACCGGGAACGGTAACCTTCCCTTTTTTCTTCAGCAACTCAAGAATTCCTTCGGTAATTTTCATTAGGCCGCAAATTTAAACCTTTTTTACGTTTTATAAAACCAAAATAAAAAGACTGCCGTTGGCAGCCTTTCCATACTGTTAAGCAACAGTTGTTATTTTATGAATTTCACTGCTTCTGTCTCTGTTCCGTTGGAAACTCTTACAATGTAAGTTCCTTTCTGATCCATATTAAGATCAACAGGATTACCATTAGATTTAACATTGAAATTTCTCAGAACCTTACCGCTGAAGTCGTATACCGTTACGGTAAGATTTCCTGACTTCGGTGTATAAAGCCTGCCTTCTGAAACAAATGATTTTGCTTTGATCCTGGTTAATTCAGCAATACCCAAAGCTCCCAAAGTAGTAGTTCCGGTAAAACCGTAAGCATCAGTTGTTCCGCCAATAATAATATCATTGGACTGCGAAGTGGCCCCGTTCTGCTGATTTTTAAAAACCAGCCCTAATTGGTCTACAGCGTAATTAGTAGGAAGAACAGAACCGCCATTGGTCCACACTTTTGTATTCAGATTTACCGTTGGTTCATAAGCCGAAATTGCTGAATTCCATACCATTTCAACATTCGAATCGGTCCAGGCATCCTCATAAGAGGATGTAGGAACCCACATATGTATCCAGAAACTCGGAGTACCAAAACCAGGACTGTACAGACTATAGTCGTTCGACTGACCATAGGTAAGCTTAATAACTCCGTCCGACACTGGAGTTACTACAAGCTGAGCAGATAATGTAGCTGCAGTAAACAGCATACATAGAAATGAATAAAATTTTGTCATTTTTTAATTGTTTAAAGTTAACTGAACAAAAATATTTCATTTTCTCAAAAGCTCATTATAAAATTTTCACTTTTTTATCTGAAGTAAAAACTCACACCAAACATAAAATTAGTTCCGGCCTGCGCGAAATAATACGGCCCTTCATAAACATAACCGTTATTTACATATTTTCTGTTAAATATATTATTGACCAGAAGCTTAAAATCAATATCGGTACGGTTCAGGTTCAGCGTGTATTTTGCATTAAAATCAGCAAGATAATAGGCAGGAAGTTTCAGTTCTTCATTATGCGTATTATCGAGATACTGACCTCCAACGTACTGATTCTGAATTCCTAAACTAAAGTTATCTGCAGGCGAATAGTTCAGCAAAAGGTTGGCGATAAAGTTCGGGGAAAATGAAATCGGAGTTTTTCCAAGACTGGTGATTGCACCGTTTATTTCCTGGTTAAAATCGATGTTCTTATTGTCGCTTAAAGACAGGTTTCCTGAAAGATTCCAGCCTTGTGCCAGTTTTGCTGCTGCTCCAAGCTCCAGACCCATACGGTAGGATTTTCCTGAGTTGGTTCTGATAAATTCTCCAATATTGCTAATCTGGCCGTTCAAAACAAGCTGATTTACATAATACATATAATAAGCATTGGCTGTAAACTGCAGATTTCCAAACAGTTTTTCAACTCCTGCTTCAAAATCGTGTAAAGATTCTGCTTCGGTTTCGGGATTGGCAAAAAGATCGTCCCGGTTGGGTTCACGGTGGGCATTGGCATAAGAAACAAATACTTTTCCTTCAGGAATTCTGTATGAAATTCCTGCTTTTGGATTAAAGAAGGTCCATTTCCGGTTCAAATCCATGCCTTCACCGTCGCCTTCCATCAGTATTTTGGTATCGTAGCCGATATTTCTAAGCTGGAGGTCTCCAAAGATTTCAAAGTCATTCAACCTGATGATGGCTTTCGCAAAACCTGAAATCTCATTCTTAACCGAGCGGTTTCGGTAGTACTCATATTCCTGAATTTCAGGAAAATACACGCCACTGACATCGCCATAATGCCTTCCGAAATACTGGTTTGCTACTGCGCCGAAATTAAGATCAAGATGATCCAGTTTGCCGTAAAGCGTAGAAATTATCCCGTAAAAATCATTGTCTAACCACTTTCTTCTTATAAAATCGGAGGAAGTTACAGTTCCCTGATCGGATAGATTATACTTCGAAAACTCTGCATCCTGTTTATAGTTTTCGTAATAACCTTTTCCGATAGTATAATGAGCTGTGGTTTCCAGATTCCAGTTTTCATTCAGAGTCTGGTTCCATAAAAACTGGAAATGGTTCTGCCGGTAATTATCGGTTTCATTATCATAAAAACCCACAATTTCACTCCAGTCTGAGTTGTAAATGGCCCCGGAATAATTGTAACGCGGATTGGTTTCCCAGGTGGCTTTATCAATTCCGTTCCACGCCTGATAAGTTTTTTCTTTTCCGCCAAAAGCCAGAAGCCGCAACTTTGTTCTGTTTTCTTCGAACATTGCCGTAAAATTGTACGAATCGAGGTTGGAAGCAGCCCTGTCGATATAGCCGTCCGAATGTATCTTCGTATATCTTCCCATCAGTGAGAGCCGGTTGTTCCAGAATTTTCCCGACCCGATTTCCGCAGAATATTTATAGGTATTGAATGAGCCGTAAGAATTATCGGACTTCATATAAAACTGCTCTTCCGGTTCTTTGGAAATAACATTCACGCTGGCGCCAAAAGCCGAAACTCCGTTGGACGAAGTTCCCACACCGCGCTGAATCACAATCTGCGAGGCAGAACTCGTAAGATCCGGAACATCAACAAAAAAAGTTCCCTGCGATTCCGAATCGTTGTACGGAACGCCGTTCATCATCACATTAATGGAAGTGCCGCCAACACCACGGATTCTGAAACCGGTGTAACCAACGCCGTTTCCTGCATCGGAAGTGGAAATAACTGAGGTCTGGTTTTTCAGGAGAATCGGCAAATCCTGACCAAGATTTTTCTGATCAAGGTCTTTTTCTACACTGATAATTTCTTTGGCAACCGGAAGGCGCTTCAGCAGGGTAACTTCCTGAATGTTTGATTCGCTGATGGAATCGTTCTGAATCTGTGCATAAAACACAGCCGGACTCAGGCAGAGTCCTAAAATAAAAAATCCTTTCATTCTTTTAATTTTGTTAAGATTAATTGAATAAAAGGGGCGATTAAAATGAGTTGATGATGAAAATTTTCAACTTTCCATTTTCAACTTTCCATTGGAAAATCCCTAAACAGCATTACCTGTTCCAGGTTCATTGGGTATAATCTCAGCCGCAAAAGCAGCACCCCTTTAGTTTCTAACCGCGAAAGTATGAAAAATTTAATTAGTATCTGTTATTCCGGGTGTCTACAAAGAAATAATTGTTACCGTCTTTGGTAACTTCGAAAAGACCGGCAAGTTTCCAGCTGAAATTCCTTTTAATATCCGCGTATACAACAGGAACTACAATGTTATTGTCCTTATCCACCACTCCGAACTTATCGTCTTTAACCACAAGTATCATAGGATTTTCAACATCATTGCCTTCCATCACGTGCACAAGCTGATACTGCGGTGCAATCTGCATATATTTCGCGCCGGTACTTTGCACTGTTTTAGAAATTCCGAATTTACCGTTCTCTGAGTAGCCGTAATAAACCTGCTTCACGAAAGCATTGGAACATTTACCAAGATCCGCCTTTTTGAATTCATAAACGGTTTTTCCGGTTTTATCAATGCGGTAATCTTTTCCGTTTTTGATGACAGAAGCGTAATTATCTGAGCCGTAAAGTCTAACCTGCTCGTTCGGTGAATTAAGAAGCGTACATTCTTCAGTAAAAAATCCGACATTACTGTAGGCCGGAGCAATAACTGTTTTGGAATTCTGGTTGATAAATCCGTAAAGTCCTTTCGTTTTTTTGGGAATTAAACCGGCAACTGCTGTTCTCGCAGAACCTGAAGAATTGGAAACAACTGCAGCAAAATTTTCCTGCGGAGTACTGCTCTGTGCCGAAGAAAAAGCAGGAATAAGCACTAAAGCGCTGAATAAAAGAGTTTTCATATTGGTGTTTTTGTTTTTCCAAATATAAAAACTTTATAAGCTATTCGCCAAAAGATGTAAACAATTTACGTAATTTTTCGTATTAAGATTAGGGATTTTATTCTGCATATCCGAACATTACCGGTAAGCACGGTTCCTGGAGTCCACGTAATAATATTCCTTTCCGTCCTTCGAAACCTGAAAAAGGCGGGCAAGCTTCCAGCTGTAATTGGGCTTGATATCTGCGTAATCAAATGGCACTATAATTTTATTGTTTACGTCGATAATACCGAATCTGTTATTGTGTGAAGCGATAATCATAGGATTGTTCAAATCGTCTCCCTCAAGAATATGCACGTACTGATACTGCGGATAAATACGGTACTGCCGGTAATCTTCAGGATTCTCGAAAACCGAATCTTCAATGATGCCATAGAAACCGTTTTTCATATACCCGTGAAAAAGCTGTTTTTTAAATCCATTTTCGCATTTCCCAAGATCAGAATCCTTAAAACGGTACACGCGCTTTCCACGCTGATCAATTCTGAAATCAATTCCGTCTGCCCGCACAGAAGCATATTTTGACGAACCGAATTTTCTCACTTTTTCATTGGGAGAACTCAGCAGGTTACAGTCTTCAGTAAAAAAACCAACATTGGAATACACAGGTTTGATGATCACTTTGCCTTTCTGGTTCTTGAAACCAAAATTTCCCTGTTGCCGGAAAGGAATCAGCGCTGCAACGGAATCATTAATCTTAACCAAATCCGGGTTTGATTGGGCAACTGTTTTTTTTGCATAAATTTTACCTGAATTCGCTTTCCCCGTCTGCGCAAAAGCAACCATGCAGAACAGTGAAAACACGAACTGAAACATTCTCTTCATAACGCCTTTTTTGCAAAATATTTGCCAATTATGTAAAATTCTTTAATGAAACCGTCCTTCATTATGCTAAAGATAGATTTCTTTCATCATATTTATACTTATTCTAAATGAAATACACCGCAAAAAAACTTAATTTTTTGTACTTTTGGGCAACTTTAATCAAACAGATAATTCAAAAACTTTTACGATATGATTTTTGACCTTGACATGATCAAAAAAGTGTACGAGCGCTATCCTGAAAGAATCGCTGCGGCGAGAAATGTGGTAGGAAAACCTCTTACACTCGCAGAAAAAATTCTTTACACTCACCTTTGGGAAGGAAACGCAACTGAAGCTTACGAAAGAGGAAATTCTTATGTAGATTTCGCTCCGGACCGAGTGGCAATGCAGGATGCAACAGCACAGATGGCACTTTTACAGTTCATGCAGGCAGGCAAAAAGAAAGTTGCGGTACCTTCTACGGCGCATGCGGACCACTTGATTCAGGCAAGAGTAGGTGCAGAAGCGGATTTACAGGAAGGAATCAATAAAAATTCTGAAGTTTTTAATTTCCTGAGTTCAGTTTGTGACAAATACGGAATCGGTTTCTGGAAACCGGGCGCCGGAATTATTCACCAGGTTGTACTTGAAAACTACGCATTTCCGGGTGGGATGATGATTGGAACCGACTCTCACACTGTTAACGCAGGTGGTTTAGGAATGGTTGCAATTGGTGTTGGTGGAGCCGATGCTGTTGACGTAATGGCCGGAATGGCATGGGAACTTAAAATGCCGAAACTTATTGGTGTTAAGTTAACCGGAAAAATGAGCGGATGGACTTCAGCAAAAGACGTTATTCTTAAAGTTGCCGGAATTCTTACTGTAAAAGGTGGAACAGGCTGCATCGTTGAATATTTTGGCGAAGGAGCACAATCGCTTTCTGCAACAGGAAAAGGAACAATCTGTAACATGGGTGCTGAAATTGGTGCAACGACTTCAACTTTTGGCTATGACGATTCCATGAGAAGATATTTAGCTGCAACAGGAAGACAGGAAGTTGTGGACGCTGCAGATAAAATCGCTGAACATTTAACAGGTGATGCTGAAGTTTATGCAAACCCTGAACAATATTTTGACCAGGTAATTGAAATCAATCTTTCTGAACTGACTCCACATTTGAACGGACCTTTCACTCCGGATTTGGCGACACCGGTTGCAGAATTCAGAGCAAAAGCTGAAGCCAACGGTTGGCCTCTAGAAGTTGAATGGGCTTTAATCGGTTCATGTACAAACTCTTCTTATGAAGACCTTTCAAGAGCAGCTTCCATCGTTGAAGATGCGGTTGCAAAAGGTGTTAAGCCAAAAGCTATTTTGGGAATCAATCCTGGTTCAGAACAGGTAAAATATACTGCTGAAAGAGACGGATTCCTTGATTCTTTCAGAAAATTTGAAAACGCAAGAATTTTCACCAACGCTTGTGGGCCTTGTATTGGACAGTGGGACAGAGAAGGTGCAGAGAAAGGTGAGAAAAATTCCATTATTCACTCTTTCAACAGAAACTTTGCGAAAAGAGCGGACGGAAATCCAAATACACACGCTTTCGTAGCTTCTCCTGAAATGGTGGCTGCAGTTGCAATTTCGGGAAGACTTGATTTCAACCCGATTTCTGATACGTTAACCAACGAAGCCGGAGAACAGGTAAAACTGGACGAGCCGAACGGTTCTGAACTTCCTGCAAAAGGTTTTGATGTTGAAGATAACGGTTACCAAGCGCCATCTGAAGACGGATCAGGAGTTCAAGTAATTGTTTCTCCAACTTCTGACAGACTTCAGCTTCTTGAACCGTTCAAACCTTGGGACGGAAAAAATATTGAAGGTGCAAAAGTTCTGATCAAAGCATTCGGAAAATGTACAACTGACCACATTTCTATGGCCGGGCCATGGTTGAAATACAGAGGTCACCTTGATAATATTTCCAACAACATGCTGATTGGAGCGGTAAACGCTTACAATATGGAAACCAACAACGTGAAAAATCAGCTGGACGGAAGTTTCGGGGAAGTTCCTGCAGTTGCAAGAGCGTACAAAGCAGCCGGAGTTCCTTCAATTGTTGTGGGTGACGAAAATTACGGTGAAGGCTCTTCCAGAGAGCATGCTGCAATGGAGCCGAGACATTTAGGCGTAAAAGCCGTTTTGGTAAAATCTTTTGCACGTATCCACGAAACGAACCTTAAAAAGCAGGGAATGCTTGGTTTAACTTTCGCCGACAAAGCCGATTACGATAAAATTCAGGAAAACGATACCGTAAACTTCCTTGATTTGGCTGAATTTGCACCGGGAAAACCGCTTACTTTGGAATTCATTCATGCGGACGGAAGCAAAGATACTGTAGTTGCAAACCACACGTACAACGAACAGCAAATCGGCTGGTTTAAAGCAGGTTCTGCCTTGAATCTTATTGCTGAAGAAGCAAATAACAGCTAATTCATTTTAGTTTAAAATATTTAAAACCGTTCAGCAGTGAGCGGTTTTTTTGTATCAGAGATGTAACAAAAATCATGTTTTCTCTACTAAACAATTGATTAATTTTGCCAGCCGAAAATCTGAACATGAAGAAAAGCTTTATCATACTCACTGTAGCTGCATCGTTTTACACATTTGCACAGGAGAAGCCGAAAGAAACAAAACTTGAAGAAGTTACCATCACGAAAACTAAAAAAGCAGTTGAGCAGAAAGCAGACCGCACCATTTTTGACTTTTCGGAACAGCCACAGCTGAACTCAGGAACGCTGATGGAAGGCGTGAAAAAACTTCCCGGACTTGTGGTTACCGATATTGCAGGCATGATGTATCAGGGAAAACTGCTTGAAGTTTATATGGACGGAAGACCCCTCAATATCAATTCCAATGAACTGACCGCTTTTCTTGAAGGTCTGCCCGGAAATGCCGTTGAACGAATCGAAATCATCACCCAACCGGGCGCGGAATTTCCTGCCACTTCCGGAGGCGCAATTCTGAACATCATCACTTCAAAAGCGGCGAAAAACTATCTTTCAGCAACGTATTCCGGCAATTACACCTTTAGCAACTATGATAAATTCCGGAGCAGAACCAACAATTCCGTAAGTCTGAATGCCCGCAACAAGCTTTTCGGTTGGCAGCTGAATTTCGGTCAAAACTACAGAGAAAGCATAATGAGCGGAAACATCGATAATCTTTCCTTTACGAATACCGACAGAATTGGCCGCGGTTATTTTGTAAAAGGCGCCGTTACCTTTGATGCAGGAATCGACCGCGTTTTGCTGAACTACGATTACTACCACAACAACAACGATAATACCACAAAAAGTTACGGTGCTTTTTACGGAATTAATTACAGTTCCGACGATGTTGCGCACACCCTGAACAACCGTCATGAAATAGCTGCAACCTATCAGAAAAGGTTCGATGATGCAGGAAAAAAACTCGATTTTAAATTTTCGAACACCTTTGCCAAAAGCGATTTTGAGCAGTTCAATCTGAATGCAGGACAGAATCTTCTGGAAAACGAATCGGACATGGCCGTTTCCACATTCAGAGTGGATTATTCGCAGCCAGTAAAAATTCTTGATGAAGGTAAAATAAGCGTCGGCGGACTTTACGAAATGCAGACTTTCGACACCAAAAGTTACGGACTCACGAACCTCGACTATCAGAGACAGACTGCTTCCTCATACCTTGAACTTCAGGCAACACTGAAAAAATTTGATTTTATCCTGGGAACTCGCGCTGAAGATTACGACATTTCAGGAATTACAAGAGTAAACCAAAACGGAAGTGTTGATGAAAAAAATCTGACGCCTTTTAAGGAGTTCAGGCTGTTTCCGAACGCAAGCATTCAGTATAATTTCATACCGAGAACTTACCTGGCTCTGAATTACAATAAGAAAATCAATTTACCTTCTATTTCCGCACTGAACCCAAACAACACAACATTCCAGAATCCAAACTCTGTCGCAGGAGGAAATCCGGAACTTCAGCCAACGATTTTTGACAATTACGAAGTGAAAATTTCTGCCTTTGACTATGCATTTATCGGATACAATGTAAGCATTATTGACAATCAGGTCACACAGGCCGTTTTCCGCGAAGGAGATGTGATCAACAGTTTTCAGATGAATGTTCCGAGTATGAAAATTCACAACTTCAATGTCGGGCTTCCGGTACCGTTCATGATTTTTACGAAACCGTTCAGCGAAATTATGAAGTTCAACTTCAATCCGGACAAAATAAATTTCATGTATCTGTATGCCGGTTACCAGAAACACGAGATGCCGGACTTCGACAGCAAAGGTTTCTGGATGTTCAACATTATGTCGCAGTTTATTTTGCCTAAAGACATCAAAATGGTGGCAAATTACTTCTACATTCCCGCAAGCGGTAATTACTTCTATTTTACACCGCTGAAACCAATTGGAAACTCGCTGAACATTACACTTTCCAAGAAATTTATGGACGACCGTCTGAACGTTTCTCTTGTTGCCAACGATATTTTTAACGGCCAAAGCATGTCTTTCCGCTCAACCTACCGGGAACCGTACGTAAGTCTTTGGAACAAGTATGATTCCAGGAATTTTGGAATTTCTATCAACTACAAAATTCCGACAAAGAACAAACTGGCCAAAGAAGCAGGCAATCTGCTGAATCAGGAGAAGAAAGAAGAAGGCGGACTGATCAATCAGGGACAGTAACCGCACTGTTATAAACAAATGAACCGTTCAGCAATGAGCGGTTTTTATTTTATGACAAAACTCTTATCTGAAAAATTCAGAAAAAAGTACATTCTGCGTAACTTTATCCTTAATTAATCCAAAAAACACAACGTCATGCAGATAAAAGATAAAGTTTTTGTGGTAACCGGAGCAGGAAGCGGAATGGGACGCGAACTTGCCAAACAGCTTGCAGAAAAAGGTGCCAAAGTTGCCCTTTCTGATATTAATGAAGATTCGCTGAAAGAAACTCAGGAAATGATCGGAGCCGATGAAAGTTCGGTTCACGTTCTGAATGTTGCTGATAAAGCAGCCGTTGAAAAACTTCCTCAGGAAGTAATTTTCGCTCTCGGTCAGGTTGATGCTGTTATCAATAACGCAGGAATTATCCATCCTTTTATTCCGGTAAAAGATTTGGGTTACGACATTATTGAAAGAATTCTGAATGTCAATTTTTACGGAACGGTTTACATGACCAAAGCGTTTCTTCCTCACCTTTTGGAAAGACCTGAAGCGCACATCGCTAACGTTTCCAGTATGGGAGGATTTCTCTCATTTCCGGGACAAACTATGTACAGCGCATCCAAAGCGGCGGTAAAAGTTTTTACGGAAGGCCTTTACGGTGAACTGAAAAACACCAACGTTGGTGTAACCGTGATTTTTCCGGGAGCAATTGCTACCAATATTCAGAAAAACTCCGGACTGGAAGTTCCTGAAGGAGCCGAAGCAGCCAGCGCAATGCAGATGACACCTGCAGATAAAGCAGCATCTATTATGCTTGAAGCCATTGAGCAGAATAAATTCAGTGTAATGGTTGGTCAGGATGCAGAACAGCTCGATGCACTTTACAGAGCAAATCCGGAAAATGCGGTGAACATGATTGTTGAGAAAATGTCAAAAATGGGTCATTAAGCTTCTTCGCAGGCTTTCCAGACAGGATCGTTTTTTGGAACCGGCGCTGTAATTTCAATGTTTTCCTTGGTTACCGGATGAACGAATTCCAGTTTTCTGGCATGAAGTGAAATTCCACCATCCGGATTGGAACGCGGTGCGCCGTATTTTAAATCGCCCTTAATCGGAATTCCGGTTTTGGAAAGCTGTGCACGGATTTGATGATGACGACCGGTTTCCAGATCGATTTCCAGAAGCTGATAATTGTCGAGCGTTTTGATGAGCGTGTAAGTAAGAATCGCCTCTTTTGCGCCTTCTGTTGCTTTCGGAAAAACGATGGCTTTGTTGTTTTTTTCGTTCTTTTTCAAGTAATGAACCAAGCGTTGTGACGGCGGAATCATTTCTTTCGGAACCAGTGCCCAATACGTTTTTTTGATTTCGCGGTTTTTCACCATCTGTGTCAAACGTGAAAGCGCTTTTGAAGTTTTTGCGTAAATCACCAAACCTGAAGTCGGACGGTCAATTCTGTGAACCAAGCCGAGATAAACGTTTCCGGGTTTTTCATCGCGGATTTTAATGAAGTTCTTAATCAGTTCCAGCAAAGATTCGTCGCCGGTTTTATCTCCCTGAACAAGTTGGCCAACTTTTTTGTTAATGACCAAAAGGTGATTGTCTTCGTAAACGATTTGAGACGGTTCGAATTTTTGTGTACCGGATTCCTTCATTCTAAATTATACCAAGTCCCAAAAATACAGCAAAAATGATTAAAGCGACGGCAACAATCATCTGAATCGATTCTATCGTCATTTTTTTCAGGATCTTATTTCCTAAAACTGCACCCACAAAAGCAGAAATCGTTGCGATGACGACGAGTTTCCAGTCGATACTTTCATGAACAGCAAGGATATTTTTGGAATATACCGAAAGCCGCGTAATATCAATTAAACAGGCAATAGCAATTCCGGTTGCAATAAAGGTTTCCTTGGAAAGCCCCGCTCTGATCAGGAAAGCCGAACGCAATGCGCCCTGATGTCCGGAAAGTCCGCCAAAGAAACCGCTCACCAATCCGCCAACCGGAAGATATTTTCTGGAAAACTGCATTGTCTTCAGTTTCGGGATAATATCAAAAAGCGCGAAAAAAATCAGCAGTAAAGCGATAATTACTTTGATTGGAGTGATTTCAAAATTATTTCCCGAGAATTCATATCTGTAGACTGACGGTAAATCTGTTAGGTAATTCAGGAGCAGAGCTCCCAGAAAAGCTGCAATAATAGACGGAATACCAAACTTTAGGAAAACACTTTTGTCAACATGCTTTCTTGTGAGAAAAAACTTAAACACGTTATTCAGAAAATGAACAATTGCAGTTAACGCAATAGCCAGATCCACCGGAAAGAAAACTGCAAAAACCGGAAGCAGAATGGTTCCAAGCCCGAAGCCTGAAAAAAAAGTAAGAGCAGAAGCTAAGAGCGCAACAATAGCAATAATGAGTTCCTGCATAGCGAAAATTTATCTTCTCATTGGAGGTCGGGCGAAAAACGTCAGAATTACACCGGCAAACAGTCCGATCGTTTTCAGGAAACTCAGATTGGTCGGCAGAAATGCTCCGATTACGCATAAAGCCGCGGCTGCATAAGCGATGTAGCGGTGTGTAGGATTCGGATAAGAGGCAGCGGCAAAGTAAAAACTCAGGCCAATCAGCACATAAAAAACAATATTATAAAGTATGTGATTGATTTGGGGTGAAAACAGGTTGAACCAACCCACTGCAAGACAAATTAATGCGCCGATGGATAATAAACCCTGTAAAGACTGTTGATTCTGCATTTTAATAACTTTCTTTTTCGTTTGGAAAACTTACTTCTTTTACATCTTTAACGTACTGCGCAACAGCTCCGGTAATTTCGTTATATAAATCAAGGTATCTTCTTAAAAATTTCGGTGAAAAACCTTTATTCATCCCAACCATATCCTGATAAACCAAAACCTGGCCGTCACAGTTGGCACCAGCTCCGATTCCGATTGTTGGAATTGAAATGCTTTCGGTAACTCTTTTCGCCAGATCTGCTGGAATTTTCTCTAAAACCAGTGCAAAGCAACCCAGTTCCTCAACAAGTTTTGCATCACTGAGCAGTTTTTCAGCTTCCGCATCTTCTTTTGCACGCACCTTATACGTTCCGAACTGATAAATAGACTGCGGCGTTAATCCCAAATGCGCCATCACAGGAATTCCGGCGTTCACAATTTTCTTAATGGATTTTTCAATCTCTTCACCGCCTTCAATTTTAATTGCGTGCGCACCGCCTTCCTTCATCATTCTCACTGCAGATTCCAGCGCTTTCTCAGGATTACTCTGATACGTTCCGAACGGAAGATCCGCAACAACCAGCGCTCTGTCGACACCGCGCACGACGCACTGTGTGTGGTAAATCATCTGGTCCAGTGTAATAGGAAGTGTCGTTTCGTGTCCTGCCATTACGTTTGCAGCAGAATCTCCTACAAGTATGGTATCAATTCCGCCGGCGTCCACCATTTTTGCCGACGTAAAATCGTACGCTGTTAGCATTGTGATTTTCTCTTTGTCGAATTTCATTTTCCGCAAAGTCTCGGTGGTTACTTTTTTTATTTCAGTATGTACTGACATTGTATTGAATCTAAGATTGTCTGCATTCAGCTTACTGCAGTAATAAAACGAAAGCCGGCTGCTGACTGCCGACTGTTTATTTCAAATTACATGGAAACGTGTCCCAGTTTGATGAGTTTTTCGTGATTCAGGATTTTGATGTTCCGGCCTTCCGCTTCAATAAGATGATCGGCCTTGAATTCGGAAATCAACCGGATTGCACTTTCTGTAGCGGTACCGATAAGGTTGGCAATCTCTTCTCTTGTAAGGGAAATCTTAATAAAACCTTCAGGATCTGTACCGAGTTTCTGTTCCAGAAGCAAAAGAACTTCCGCCAATCTTTCGCGAACGGTTTTCTGAGCAAGAAACGTAATCGTGTTGGAACTTTCACCAAGTTCGTACGCAATTTTCTGCATCATGGCAAACGCAAGGCGCGAATCCACTTTCAAAAGATCCATAAATACATCGGAAGGCAGGAAAGTACAGTGAACATCGGTCATTGCTTCCGCTTTTGCCTGGAAATTTTCTCCGCAAAGCATTGAACGGTAACCGATTAAATCGCCCTCTTTAATAAAACGGAGAATCTGATCTTTACCATAAGCGCCAGATTTAGAAAGTTTTGCGGTTCCTTTCTCGATAAAGTAAACACCTTTCGGAAATTCACCGTCTTCAAAAATCACTTCACCTTTATGAAAATCGAGCGACTCGCGCGAATCCGAAAATCTTTTGAAATCTTCAGCGGAAATGCGGCTCCTCAGTTCTTCTGCATTAAATGCGTGCTGCAGAGACTCTTCAACAGCAACCTGTTTTTCTAACGACATAAATATGACTTTTATCAGCAAAAATAGCTTATTTTCGGCCGAGCGGCAAAAAATTTTGTCATAATTTTGCAGGTCAAAATCGTGCGAAAGTGTCTGAAAACTGTTTCCATTGCGGCCAGAACATCGACAGAGAGAGAATTCTTTTTGATGAGAAGCTTTTTTGCTGCAACGGTTGCAAATCGGTTTATGAGATTCTGAACATGAACAATCTCGGAAATTTTTATGAACTGAATAAAAATGCCGGAACAAAACCTGACGACAGTTCCACACCGTTCGATTACCTGGACACCCCTGAAGTTTTTGAAAAAGTAACCGATTTTTCTGAAGGAAACACGTCGATTGTTACTTTCAAAATTCCCGTCATTCATTGTTCTTCCTGTATCTGGCTTCTGGAAAGTCTGCATACACTGAATCCGAACATCCGCTTTTCGCAGGTGAATTTTACGCGGAAAACGCTGCAGATCTCTTTCGCCCATAACGAACTGAAACTGAGCGAACTCGCTTCATTTCTCACCAATCTTGGCTATAAACCGGTCATCAATCTTGAAACAGCCGACAAAAAAGTGGAAAAGCTGGACAAGTCGCTCCTGATTAAGCTGGCCGTTGCGGGATTTGCATTCGGGAACGGAATGTTTCTGAGTTATCCGGAATATGCGCATGAAATCTTCGGTAATACTGACCGGTACATGGAATCTTACAAGAACCTGTTCCGCTTCATTATGTTTCTCCTTGCGACACCGGTGGTTTTTTATTCCGCGTCCGACTATTTTAAATCGGCCTGGTTCGGACTGAAAAACAGAATCGTGAATATAGATGTCCCGATTGTTCTCGGAATTCTGGTGCTCTATTTGCGCAGTATTTATGAAGTTCTTACCGATTTTGGGCCAGGTTATTTTGATACGCTCTGCGGACTTCTGTTTTTCATGCTTTTAGGGAAAACTTTCCAGAAACGTACCTACAGCGCACTTTCCTACGACCGCGATTACAAATCCTTCTATCCGATTGCCGTTACAAAAGTGGATTTTGACGGAAAACAGCAGAATATTCTTCTTTCTGAACTGAAAATCGGTGACCGGATTATGGTTCGGAACCAGGAAATCATTCCCGTAGACGCTATACTGATTAACGGAAACGCCAATATTGACAACTCGTTCATAACCGGTGAAAGCGCAACAGTTCCGAAGAATCCGGGAGACAAGATTTTTGCCGGCGGAAAGCAAAGCGGAGCGGCTCTTGAGCTTGAAGTAATCAAGAATGTCGATCAGAGCTATTTAACGCAACTCTGGAACAAGGAAGCGTTTAAGAAACACGAAAACGGACTCGACACGATTACCAACAATATCAGCAAGTACTTCACTTTCATTATTTTAGGTATCACATTAATCAGCGCTATTTACTGGTACACTATTGATACCGAAAAAATGTGGCAGGTAATTTCGGCAATCCTCATTGTGGCCTGTCCGTGTGCGCTGGCTCTTTCTGCGCCGTTCACGTTCGGGCATATTATGAGAATTCTTGGCAGAAACAAATTCTATGTAAAAGACACGCTAACCATTGAAAAACTGGCCAAAATAGACACGTTAGTGTTCGATAAAACAGGAACCATCACGCACAGTAAAAAATCGAATATTGAATTCGTGGGCGAAAACCCGGATGAATTTGATCTTAAAAACATCAAAACACTTCTGAAGAACTCCAATCATCCGCTTTCCAAGGCACTGTATGATTTCCTTGAGATTTCTGACGAATATTTCCCGGCAGAAAACTTCACCGATACTCCAGGAAAAGGTTATGAAGCTGCGGTTCGCGGTAAGGTGTACAGAATCGGTTCTGCAGGTTTTACCGGTGAGGTTTCCAAAAATCTTGAAACTGCTGTATACATAAGCCGTGATGGAAAAAATCTGGGCCGTTTCGTTTTCAAAAATGAATACCGTGAAGCACTTCCGAAAATGTTTGCCACTTTAAAGAATTATCAGGTTGACATACTGAGCGGCGACAATGCTTCTGAACAGGCCGCACTCACGAAAATGATGCCGAATGCTGCCGAAATGCGCTTCAACCAAAGCCCGGAAGACAAACTGAATTACATCCAGGAACTTCAGCATAAAAACCAGAAAGTCGCCATGTTCGGAGACGGCCTGAACGACGCCGGAGCCCTGAAACAAAGCAATGTGGGAATCGCGGTTGCCGATGATACCAATTCTTTCACTCCGAGTTCCGATGTCATAATGAACGGTTCAAAACTCACTCAGATCAGGAAATATCTAGACCTTTCAAAAGACGCAGTTACCATCGTAAAAATCACGTTTGTTATCAGCTTCCTTTATAATATTATCGGGTTGGCGTTTGCAGTTTCGGGGAATCTTTCACCTCTTGTAGCGGCCATTCTGATGCCGATCAGCTCCATTACGGTTGTGGCATTTACATCAATGGCGACCTGGATTCGCTCTTCCAAATATTTCAGAATCAGCCAGTAGTACAGTTCGCCCTCTATTTAGAGTGGTTTTAAATTAACATTAATTAACGTTTACTGACGAAAATCATTATTTTTGATTAAATTTGAGCGCCCTTAAAATTTAATTTTGCTCAATTAATGGATATACTGTACCTGATGATCATCTGTAGTGTCTCGTTGGCAGTAATTTTCCTGATAATATTTGTCATCAATGCAAGAAAAGGGCAGTTTGAAGATGATGAATCTCCGGCAGTAAGGATTTTGCTCGATAACGACAATCCTGAAGATCCGGAACTTGAAGAGAAAACTGAAGAAAAATAGTGATTAGTTGATATGGAAACACAAAAGTTTAGTTATGACAATGGTATTGTCCGTGCATTTCTTTACGCTACCGTAATTTTCGGTCTCGTAGGGTTTTTGCTGGGGCTTACCGCAGCATTAATGCTTTTCTACCCAGAACTTCCTGAATGGCTTTTGGGGACAGATGACCCTACTGTAAAAAGTTTGGCAGCAGGTAACATTCAGGGTTTAATTAACTCTCAGGGAGCTTTCGGATTTGGTAGAATCAGGATGCTTCACACAAGTGCCGTAATTTTCGCATTTGTGGGTAACGGTATGTTTGCCGGGATCTATTACTCTCTGCAAAGACTTCTTAAGGCAAGAATGTTCAGCGACACGCTTTCGTGGGTACATTTCTGGTCATGGCAGATTATGATTGTTGCTGTTGTGGTTACGTTCCTGATGGGTATCAACACTTCCAAGGAATACGCAGAACATGAATGGCCAATTGATATTTTAATTACACTTTCTTGGGTTATTTTCGGTATCAATATGTTTGGTACTATTGCCAAAAGAAGAGTGCGTCACCTTTACGTAGCCATCTGGTTCTATATCGGTACCTGGATTGCGGTGGCAATGCTTCACATTTTCAACAACCTTGAGGTTCCTTTAACATTTACAAAATCTTATTCTGCATACGCAGGGGTAAAAGATGCTTTGGTACAGTGGTGGTACGGGCACAATGCGGTAGCGTTTTTCCTTACTACACCAATCCTTGGTCTTATGTATTACTTCCTGCCTAAAGCAGCGAACAGACCGGTATTCTCTTATAAACTTTCAATTATCCACTTCTGGTCTCTGATCTTCGTTTATATCTGGGCTGGTCCTCACCACTTGCAGTACACTGCACTTCCTGCCTGGGTACAGGCAACCGGTACAGGTTTCTCCATTATGCTTATTGCACCATCCTGGGGAGGAATGCTGAACGGTCTTCTTACTTTAAGAGGAGCTTGGGATAAAGTAAGAGAAGATCCAATCCTTAAATTCTTCGTAGTAGCGGTAACGTGTTACGGTATGGCGACTTTCGAAGGACCGCTGTTGGCGACAAAAACACTGAACAAAATCGGTCACTTTACCGACTGGGTAATTGGACACGTTCACATTGGAGCATTGGGATGGAACGGTTTCATCGCATTCGGTATGATTTATTACCTTCTTCCGATTATGTGGAGAACCAAACTATGGTCTGTAAAACTGGCTAACTGGCACTTCTGGCTGGGAACACTTGGTATTATTTTCTATGCTGTTCCGTTGTATATCGCCGGATTTACACAGGGTCTTATGTGGAAACAGTTTAACCCTGACGGAACCCTACTTTGGAAAAACTGGCTGGATACTGTAACTGCAATCATTCCTTATTATGTGATGCGATTTGTAGGTGGTATACTGTATATTACCGGAGCAATCCTGATGGCCATCAACGTTGTAGCGACGGTAAGAAAGGGCTCTTTCCAGAAAGAAGTACCTGCTGAAGCTCCTGCACTGGCGAACATCGGATCAGCAAGAAAAGAAGGCGAAGGAACTCACCTTTGGCTTGAAAGAATGCCGCTTTACCTTTCTGTACTGGCATTTATTGCCGTTGCAATTGGCGGTATGATCCAGATTATTCCAACATTAACGGTAAAAGACAACGTACCGACGATTGCTGCGGTGAAGCCATATTCACCTCTTGAACTTGAAGGTAGAGATCTTTATATCCGTGAGGGCTGTAACTCATGTCACTCTCAGATGATCCGTCCGTTCCGTGATGAAGTAGTACGATTCAATGGTAAAAACGGACAGTATTCCAAAGCTGGGGAATTCGTTTACGACAGACCTTTCCTTTGGGGATCCAAGAGAACAGGACCGGATTTGCACCGTCAGGGCGGTAAAAACCCTAGCTCATGGCATTACAAACACATGTACAACCCTAGATCTACATCTGCAGGTTCCATCATGCCGCGTTATCCTTGGCTGATTGCGAACGATTTGGACAGAAGTTTGATGGTTGATAAACTGAACCTGATGAAAAACACTTTTGATGTTCCGTACACAAAAGCAGAAATTGACACTGCAAATGCATGGGCAGACAATCAGGCGAAGAAAATTGTAAACGATATCTTTAATGAAGCTCCGGACTTGAAGGAAGCATATGCAAACAGACCTGCAGGCGAACTTGAGAAAAAGGAAATCGTAGCTCTGATCGCATACCTTCAGAGATTGGGTACAGATATCAAGACCACTGAAATTAAAACAGCAAGTAATCCATAATAATCATTGAACTAAAAGAGCATCATGATACCTCAAAGCTTCAGAGACATACTGTCAAACGGCGAAAATGCTGGACTTTACCAGACCATTGCTTTGCTGATCTTCATGATTTTCTTCATCGGACTGGTAGTGTACGTGTTCAGCAGACCTAAAAAACACTACAGAGACGAAGAAAGAGCTCCTTTAGATGATGACCAACCGTTGAATTTATAAAAATTAAACTGTTATGAAACAAAGAACACCCGTTTACATCACTATACTGATTATACTTACGTTACTGTTTATCGTATTTTACATGTTTATTCAGAATTCGTCATTTCTGGAGTCTCCATATTTTTGGGGAACAGTAGTAATCAGTTCCATCCTTGCATTAATTCATAATGCGATTGGAGATCTGATCGAAAATGACAAATTCAAAAAACTGACCCCTGAACTTCAGGCTGAATATCTGCAGCAGAAAAAAGTTCCATATTTTAAAGGACTTTGGGACGGAGCTTTCAAAAAACAAACGGCTACTGAAGAAAAAGATATCCTTATTGACCACGGTTTCGACGGAATTATGGAGCTTGACAACCAGCTTCCGAAATGGTGGCTTGGACTTTTCTGGTTCGGCGTAGCATACTGCGTTGTGTATTTGATCGCTTACGGATTTACAGATTTTGCACATCCAATAAAGGAATATGAAGTAGAACACAAAGAGCAGATTGCTTCCATAGACAAATGGATGAAAGAAACACCTCCTCCAACAATTGAAAATGCTGTATACTCTGCTGATAACATTGCAGCAGGTGAAGAAGTTTTCAAAACAAACTGTGTATCCTGTCACGGAGACGGAGGAAAAGGTGGAATTGGTCCAAACTTAACGGATAACAACTGGATTAACCAGCCGGAGAAAACATTATTTAAAAATGTATTCCATATGGTTGACAATGGATCTACCAATAATCCAACGATGCAGGCATTCGGTAAAAACGGTGTTCTTACAGGATTTGACATCCAGAATGTTGCAGCATACATTTACCACATCAACCAGGAGCAAAAACCAATTACGGTTGCTGAAGGCGGAGCTGCTCCACAGGGAGATCCTGCCAACTGGGAAAAATAATAAAGACAGTCACTACTAAAAGCCATTTTCGAATGGCTTTTTTTATGTTTTTTATCATGTAATTTTGTAAAGTTTGGTAATTGTCGTTACAATGAAACCGTGCAGGATTTTGTATTTTTGTAAACATTCGCATAAAAACATTATTTAAAAATGTCAGAACAGGATACTAACTACAGAGGCGGACAGGGACAGGTAATGGATCCTGAGACTTTCAGGGATTCCGTGGGAACCATGGAACAGTCCGGAAAAAGAAAATGGGTTTTTCCTAGAAAGCCAAAAGGAAAATACACCAACTACCGCTATATCGTCACCATTATATTGCTGGTAATATACTTCGGTTTGCCTTTCATCAAGATAAACGGCAATCCTTTTCTGCTGATCAATATACTTGACCGCGAATTTTACATTCTCGGGCAGCCATTCTATCCTCAGGATTTCTTTATCCTTGCACTGGGCGCCATTGCTTCAATTGTATTTATTATTCTTTTTACCGTGGTATTCGGAAGAATTTTCTGCGGCTGGATCTGTCCGCAAACCATTTTCATGGAAATGATATTCCGGAAAATTGAATACGCAATTGAAGGCGACCGAAACAAACAGATGAAACTCGACCGCCAGGAATGGAACTCAGAGAAAATCTGGAAAAAAGGATTAAAATGGACAATTTTTGCAGTGATATCATTGCTTATCACCCACTTCATGTTCATGTACATCGTTGGATATGAAGAGGTTTTCAAAATCATGAAAGAAGGTCCGTTCGCTCATCCTACGAACTTCCTGGTGATGATTATTTTCACTGCGGCATTCTACTTCGTATTTGCATGGTTCCGTGAACAGGTATGTACTCTGGTTTGCCCTTACGGAAGACTTCAGGGCGTTTTGATAGACAAGCAGACCATTAATGTATTCTACGACTTCAAACGTGGTGAAAACCGTGCTAAGTGGAGAAAAGGCGAAGACAGAAGAGCGGCAGGAAAAGGCGACTGTATCGACTGTAACCAGTGCGTAGTAGTGTGCCCGACAGGAATCGACATCAGAAACGGCCAGCAGCTCGAATGTGTAAACTGTACCGCATGTATTGATGCCTGCGACGAAGTAATGATCAAGACCGGACTTCCACCTGGACTTATCCGTTACGCTACCGAAGATGAAATTGAAAAGGAAATTCCGTTCAAATTCACCAACAGAATGAAAGCCTACACCGGCGTACTACTTCTTCTGATTGGTTTCCTCGGATTCCTTCTGTACAACAGAGGCGATATGGAAGCGAAATTCATTAAACCGGCAGGAAGCACGTTTTTTGTTAAAGAAGGTAAAATTTCCAATACATACAACTATACGGTTCTGAACAAATCCAACGAGAAGAAAGTTCTTACCGTAAAAGTAGAAGAACCGGCACATGGTGTCATTACGTACAGCGGCGGCAGCAAAATTACTGTAGACCGCGATAAAATGGTAAAAGGAACTGTAAACATCAGCTTCCCGGAAAACGAAATAAAACTTTCCAAGCAGAACATCGTCATCGGTATTTATGACGAAACCGGCGAAAAGGTAGACGAATATGAAACCTACTTTGAAGGGCCGTTTAAACTGCAGTTTTAAAGATAAATTATGTTCAAAAAATTCACGTGGGGACACGGCGTTATTGTAGCTCTCGGATCTTTCATCGCTTTCATTCTGTTCATGATTTTCATGTTTCCGAACGGTCAGCAGAACTCCGAGATGATTACCGAAAATTATTATGAAGAGGAACTGGACTATCAGAATGTGATTGATGCCAAGAACAATGCAGATTTGCTTGCTGAGAAACCGCAATACGTGCAGGATGCTTCAGGAATCAAAGTGGTTTTTCCGAAGGAAATCAGCAATGCGAATGCAAAATTCAGTATTGACCTTCACCGCGCAGACGATCAGAAACTTGACGTAAAGCGTGAAATGACACTCGACGGTTCCAATGCAGTTTTTATCCCTGCAAAAGTGCTGGTGAAGGGCAACTACGTTTTACGAACACACTGGACTAAAGACAATAAAAAATACCAGATCGATTACGATTTGGTTTGGTAATGGAAACGGCATTAATTCTCTCCGCAATTGGTTTAGGCTTTGCCTCGGGTTTTCACTGCATCGGTATGTGCGGCCCAATCGCTCTGTCCATGGGACTTACGAAGCAGCAGTCCGTCAATTATCATTTACAGAATTTCACCTATAATCTGGGAAGGATTTTCACTTACAGTGTAATGGGCGCGGTTCTGGGTCTTGTAGGAAAAGGATTTGAAATGGCCGGTTTCCAGCAGTATCTTACGGTTATCGCGGGAATTCTGCTGATTATCATGGCGCTCTTCTCATTTGGCGGAAAAGATTTCGCTTCCAAAATACCGTTTCTGTCCAAATTCCTTCTTTCAGTAAAAATGAATCTTGGAAAATTCCTTCAGAAAGCAGATTTAAAATCGCGTTTTCTTACCGGCATTCTCAACGGTTTCCTTCCGTGCGGAATGGTGTATGTTGCTTTAACCGCTTCTCTTGCAGCCGGCGGCGTATGGCAGGGCGCACTTTTTATGGCACTTTTTGGTTTCGGAACCTTCCCTTTCATGTTTGCGGTGGTTTTCGTGGGTAATATGATGACTTCAGCTTTCCGGATCAGGATTCTGAAATTTATTCCGGTGATGATGATTGTTTTGGGCGGATTATTTGTGCTTCGCGGTATGGAACTGGGAATTCCTTTCCTGTCTCCGCCTCATGAAAGCATGCAGGTAATCCACAACAATTCCGAAATGCACCAGCAGGGAAACCATTCAAGCTGCCATTAAACCGGAGAAATTTCTAAACAGCAACAGCTTTCTATCAACATCATCAAAAAAGCTTTGTACTCTCCGTTAGTTTTCTTTAAGTTTACTTTCTTAAAATAAAATAACGATGAAAAAACTGTTTTTCACAGCATTTTTGGCCATGACTGCCTTTATGCTGCAAAGCTGCTCGGTAACTTCCGACATAACTTATCACAAAGATGCCGCTTCCACAGTACTGATGGACATGGACTTCAAGGAACTGCTTACACTGGCTAAAGCGCAGGGCAGCGCAGATACTGAAGAGCTGGAGAAAATTGAAAAACTCCCTAAAGAATGGACGAGCTTTTATGATATGGAAAAAAATGAAGGAAATGAGCTTCCTACACATCCCGACAGTATCCGTATTATGAAAAAGATGTTTATGAAAGGAAATTACATCGTGAATGAACTTTCAGGAATGTCTATAAAATTTGATCATTTTACAAAAGCAGATTATCATGCGCTGACCGCAATGAAAGAGAAGGAAGAAAAACTTCCGCTCGCAGTTGATAATTTTAACGACTGGGACGGCAAGAAACTTATTATTGACACTGATAAACTCAGCCTGAAAGACATGGAAAAATCAATGGCACAAGGACAAAGCGAAGACGGCGAGCAACCGGATCCTGAACAGATGAAAGCCATGATGAGCATGATGATGAAAAAGTTTACCATCAACATGAAGTTCGAAAACGATATCAAAAGCATCACCGGAAAACACGATTGGATAAAGCAGACCGACAAACGTACCATTCAGATTGAATTTGATACCACCAATCTGGACGAAAGCAAGAAATTCACCAACAAAGACAGGCAGATTGTTGTTGTTACAGAATAATACGGCCGCTCAGCAGAGCGGTTTTTTTATGCTTTTAACTTTGGTATCGGTTTTGAATCTAATCGGAAGAAAAAATCAATAAAAAATGATCAGAAAAATCGGACTTTGGGTTTCTGCTGCAGCGCTTGTACTTGTACAGTCGTGTTCAGTAAACACCGAAACCACCTATTATAAGGATTCCGCAACAAGTATGGAATCAAAACTTCTCATGGACCAAAGCATGCTTACTTTTATGAACATGAGCGGACAGACTTCTATGGGAAGCGGAATGCCGAATCTTAAAGAACTTCCTACCGAATGGAAAAGCCTTTATGATATTCAAAAAGACGGAAAAATTGTTTTGAATTCCAAAGATGCAGCACCACTGAAAAAACTCTTCCTTAAAGTAAACAAAAGCCAGGGTGATATTTCCGGACTTTCACTGAAATACGATAAACTGATGCCCGGTGAAATCGCTGAACTTCTTTCCCAAAGCAAAGAACTCAAAAGAATTCCGCTGATGGATGCCGCAAGATGGAACGGAAACACCCTTACCATTGACACTGAAAAATTCAATTCGGCAGAATTTCTTTCACAGATCGGGGAAAATGCCGGCGTGAATGATCCCGTTTCCAAACCGATGTCAAAATCTGATTCTGTAGCGGCTTACGGACGCCAAATGGCGCAGGGAATGGTTGGAATGCTGAAAATGTTCAACATGAACTACAAAACAACCATGAAGTTTCAGAAACCGATTAAAAGCATTACCGGTAAGCACGATTTTGTGAAACAGATTGACAGCAAGACAGTGGAAATCAACGTCAACACAAAAGATCTGCTGGATGAAAACCACAGGTTTACCAACAAAGACAGTAAAATTATTGTTACTACTGAATAATTACCTTCAGACTAAATAAAAACGAGCCGGCTCAGATTTGAGCCGGCTCGTTTATTTTAGATTATTATTCTTTAACTGATAACCTCGAAACGCGCATATTCCGCAATTTTCTTTGGCAGTTTAATGCCTTCCTCAGTCTGGTTATTTTCAAGCAAAGCAGCCATAATTCTTGGAAGTGCCATTGCTGAACCGTTCAGCGTATGAACAAGCTGTGTTTTTCCGTCTGCTTTATAACGGCATTTCAGACGGTTTGCCTGGAAATTTTCAAAATTGGAAACCGAAGAAACTTCAAGCCATTTTTCCTGAGCCGCGCTCCAGACTTCAAAGTCATACGTCATTGCAGAAGTGAAACCCATGTCACCGCCGCAAAGTCTTAAAATCCGGAAAGGCAGTTCAAGTTCGGTAAGAATTCCTTTTACATGTTCCACCATTTCTTCCAGTGCAGCGTAAGAATTCTCAGGTTTTTCAATCCGGACAATTTCCACTTTTTCAAACTGGTGAAGGCGGTTCAAACCTCGCACATGAGCGCCGTAACTTCCCGCTTCTCTTCTGTAACACTGTGAAAAAGCTGTGTTTTTAACGGGAAAATCCTTTTCTCCAAGGATAACATCACGGTAAATATTGGTTACGGGAACTTCAGCGGTTGGTATCAGATAGAGATTGTCTTCATTCACGAAATACATCTGCCCTTCCTTATCCGGAAGCTGTCCCGTACCGTAGCCGGAAGCTTCGTTGACAACATGTGGCGGATTTACTTCAAGGTAACCTCTGTCGGTATTGTAATCCAGGAAATACTGAACCAAAGCCCTCTGAAGGCGCGCCCCTTTTCCAAGATAAACCGGAAAACCGGCACCGGCAATCTTTACGCCCAGTTCAAAATCAATCAGGTTGTACTTTTTTGCCAGTTCCCAGTGCGGAATATTTCCTTCGCCCAAACCGTGCACTTCATGCGACTGATAAACAATTTCATTATCATCAGCAGAAGTTCCTGGAACCACTTTGTCGTAAGGAATATTGGGAATAAGGTACAGTATATTCTGAAGTTTTGTTTCTATCTCAGGTTTCTGCTCCTCCAGTTCTTTTATTCTTCCGGAAAACTCAGCAGTTTTGGATTTTGCAGATTCGGCTTCATCCTTTTTTCCTTCTTTCATGAGAATACCGATTTCTTTCGAAATTTTGTTCTTTTCGGCATTCAGATTATCCAGTTCAACCTGAATTTTTCTGCGCTCTTCATCCAAAGCAATTGCTTCATCCACCAGTTCAGGATTTTTGAAATTTCTTTTCTGCAATCCTTCCAGCACGCGGTTTTTATTCTCGCGTAAAAAATTAACCTGTAACATAAAAGTTTGATGTTTAAAATAAGTACAGATTTCGGCAAGCACCGAAATTTTTCTTAAATCTCCGACAAATTTACGGATTTATTTATGGATTCTGATGATATTGGGCTCTCCCGATACTTTAGTGAAAACCAAATTACCGTTATAGTACGCTTCGCTGAGCTCGAAGACTTCCGGAGTGAATCTGTAGTTGAGAATCAGGGTATCACGGGTCGTCATAAAAGTGGTATCTGTTTTCTTTTTTCTGAGATTGAGCGCAATCTTACTCTGTAAAGTTTTGTTGTAAGTATCTACAGAATCCAAAGTAATTCTCCTCGCTCCCGCGACATAATACATGTAATGAACCGTATCGGAATCCTTTTTATTCTGAAAGCTTACAGGCGAATT
Organism: Bacteroidota bacterium; assembly: GCA_023457935.1. Classification (GTDB taxonomy): domain Bacteria; phylum Bacteroidota; class Bacteroidia; order Flavobacteriales; family Weeksellaceae; genus JAEXBA01. The sequence goes on from JAEXBA010000028.1 coordinate 45,440, forward strand.
ATCCAGATTACCGTAAATATCATTGAAAGCCGTCTGTGTGTAGGCGCCGGGAATATTGGAATTCAGCATATCAATCCCCGCCGAATCAATGTAAAGATTCAGTACCTGATCTACACGCTGCAGCCCTTCATCGTCTTTTCTGCAGGCAAGTACTGCAAAAATTCCAAAAAATAAGAGGGCAATAAGATTTCGGTTCATGTGGCAAAGATAAAAATTACGGCAAACTTCGAAGGTATCTGAAAAAATAAATCATCAGAAGCAAACCGTTTGTCAGCATAGTGATACCTAATGCAACCGCCATACCGACTTCTGAATAACGAGGAACAAGAATCAGTCCCAATATTATCGCAAGAGCAACAGAAACAGCTGAAACCAGCGTATTAACCTTCATCCTGCCGACTGCCGAGAGCATGTTTCCATAGAGATTCCGGAACAGGATATTAAGAAGAAATGCACCGGCAAGAACAACAAAAATCAAAGAACTGTCCGTATATTTTTCTGCAAAAAACAAATTCAGGATCTCCAGTCGGAAGAAATAAATTAAAACGAAAATTACAACAGTTACAGGAATAAAAATCCTGTAATAGTTGGCAATATAATTTTTCAGATACGCGCTGTCCCGAAAATTTTTGGCTAAAACGGGGAAATCGGTCTGCATACAAACCAGTGCGAGAAAAGTAAGATTAGCCGGAATCAGCAGAGCGACTTTGTAGCTGGCAACTGCATTTTCGTTCATTAAAAAACCCAGTAAAACCACATCAACCGCAAACAAAGCGTCCGAAAGCAAAGTGGTTCCTGCGGTATGAAAGGCATAATTCCAAAGTTCTTTTCTCTGAAACCTGAAGCAACCCGTTACAACCATTTTCCTCCGTAGCCATAGAAGCGACAAAAAAGGTGTAACAGCCATCGCAAAAAGATAGCCGATAATCCCGAAATAATACGTGAAGATAAGCACAGAAAGCAGCCCGAAAATATTAATGATATTTGTACTGCGCGCAAACTCCCGGTTATTACCGGAAATACGCAGCCATGTGTGGATATGATTTTGAAAAAACACTCCAACGAGCCTTACGCCAAAAAATAAAAACAGAATAATAATATCCTCGAATTTATTTACAAAAAAAAGCGAACAAAGCAGAAAGAGTAATGTTACAGCTAGATGATAATAAAATCCCTTTTTTAAAAGATAAGCGGAAACCGCATTCTTCTCATCCGCAGTTTCTCCAATGGAACCAAAACGCAGCAGGCTTTGGTAGCTTCCAAGCCCTGACGATGATGCGAAAACGGCAAAAACTGATGCCACGAGACTAATTTTTCCAAATTCGTTTTCCGGAAGAAGCCGGATAATGAAAACGGATGTTAGAAAAGCACAGATTTTCCCGATAAGCAACGCCATAAAAATATGCTGACCCTTATTTCGCAGGAAATCGCGGAAAAACTGCTTTAAACTTTTCATCTTAAAAGAACAGTTTGAATATAGATAAAACATTCACAGCCAAAGATTTACTGTGGAAATCTTTCTGGGAAAATAAAAACTCAACATCCTTTTTTAGTTCCGGATACTTTTCGATTCGGAAAATATTTTCATCAAAATAATTCTGATAATACTTCTGAATTTCAGGACTTTGCGAAAAATAAAACTGATACGGATACATGCTGGAACGGAAAGGTTTCTGCAAAACTTTGTCATTCCATTTCGTGAAAATCCGTTTTTTCACTTTATCGCCAAAAGCTGTTTTCCACGCTGCATTTGGCTTCATCATCGTTCTTTCCCATTGATATTCTGTGGCTTCAGGAAGATGTTTTGCAATCCATTCGAGATAAAAACGGTGATTGAATTTCCATTTCTCCGGCAAACTGAGCGAAAATGTCAGAAAATCTTTCATCATAAACGGCGAAGTATGAAAGGCACTCTGCTGAAAAACTTTTGCGCCCAAAACAGTTCGGTTATACGCAACATTTCGTAAAAGGAACAGTTCCTCTGTTTCGTATTTGGAAATTATTTGATTGAGTTCAGTTTCAATTTTTGGTAAAAATTCCCTTCTGTTGACAATCTTAAAATGTGTCGGTTTTTTTCTTTGCGGAACGGTATTGAATCCGCCCAAAATTCCGTCTCCAATCTGTCCGCTGTGGAAAATTCCGAAATTGTTTCCGTTCAGATTTTCAGTTGCATATTTCACGTGAATTCCACCGGTAAAATGACCGCTGCCTTCGGAAATCTTGGTCACTTCATCAATATATTTCAAAAACGAACCGCCGTCTAAAGCCACAAACTGAAACGGAATTTTGAAATCTTCAGCAATTTTTCGGGCAATGGTCTCATCAAGATAGCCCGACTGCGAAAAACACAGAAAAGAATCCGGTTTCTGTCCGTTTTTCATCGCGTAAAAGGCTGCAACCCGACTGTCCAAACCGCCGCTTAAAAGTGTAAGATGATTTCTTCCAAGTTCGCTGTCTTTTTCGTACTCGTCTTTTACTGCGTTACCAAAAATTTCGTGCGCTGTATCCAAAGCTGAATCTTTAGAACCGGAAAAATAACTATCTGTTTTTACTTCAAAATAAAACTCACGTTTAAACTGTAAACAATCAGTATCTATCGTCAGAAATTCGCCATCAAAAAGTTTGTAGACATTCTGAAGAACGGTTTGATCTTCAAGGATATTCACGCAGACCAAAATCTGATACAATGCACTCAGATTCGGCTCGGTGGAAATATTATTTTTTTTGAGAGTTTCATTAAGTCGAACCAAACTGGAATCAATAAAAATTCCTGCACAATTCTGTGTGAAATAAACACTTTGCGTCGCGACAGGATTGGTAAAGGCAGCTATCTTTTTATTCTTCTTGTCATAAATAAATCCACGGAATTCACCTTCCAGATCATTGAGCAAAAGAGAATTTTTCTGAGTGAAAAGTTTTGCAATGAGAGACGGAAAATCTTTGGCTTGATGCTGATTGAGGAGCTTTATTCGGTTGAGAATAATTCCTTCAATTAAAATCAGAACCTCATCATTTTCAAACTTAAAACTGTCGTTTCCGGAACGGAAAAAATTTTCGTACTGAACTTTACCTTCAGAAATATGCAAAGAAAATCCTTCCTGAATCATTTCTGTAAAACTTCTCGATAGACTTCTGTAAACTGTTGTGCGATTGCTTGCTGCGCGAAAGTTTTTTCAGCGTAAGCAACAAATTCATTTGCGGCAGGAACTTCTGTGTTTTTCAGAATGCCTTTCATAGCTTCTTCCAAAAGATTTTCATCCGGCTCGTTCAAAAGAATCCCGAAATTTTTCGGAAAAAACTCCGCAATTCCACCTACTTTCGTTGAAATCACCTGAATTCCGCTCGAAAAAGCTTCCGCAATAACGCACGGTTGATTTTCATCGTCACTGAAGAGAATAAAACAGTCGGACTGTTTCATCATTTCAGCAATTTTCTCAATTGGCTGAATCGGAAAGATTTCAATTCTGTCAGAAAACGAGGAGTTTTCTGACAGATTTTTAAGAAGTTCAATATTTCCGTCACCGCCAATTTTAAGTTTAAACCGAAAACCTTGGTTTAAGAGTTTCAGGGCAACTCTCAGAATTTTTTCAGCATTCTTTCGCGGAATCAAATTTGAAACATGAATAAATGTGAATTCACTGTTCGGCGTTTCTTTCGGGGAAAACAGCTTAGTATTTACCACATTCGGAATGACTTTCATTGGCGTCGTAATTCCGATATTTTTTAACCCGGCTTCAAGATCTTTGCTCACCGGTAAAATTTTTGAAGCCTGATTGCCGATAATTTTTGCAGTGAACTTTACCGATTTCGATGTAATATTTTCATTGATTTTTCTGAGTGCCGTCCAGTGTTCAGTCACCACAAAAGGAATACTGAATTTTTTCTTCAGATACACCGCGAAAAACATATTGTTGTGCAAAACATTGGCGTGAACCAAATCCGGCTTGTTCATCAACGAAAAACCTTTCTTATAAGCCAACATTCTTCGCGTAAAGTTTACAACCGGATTGTTCGTGTTCTTATAATAAACAGTCAGCGTTCGGATTCCGTTGACAGTTCTGTCATCGAAAATAAAATTTTCCTGCTGGTTAAAATCGCCGATTGCATGAAGAATTTCCACGTCGTTCAGCAAAGAAACTGCTTCTGCGTGGCGCTGTACAAAATTGCCGTTGGTTGGCTCCAGTTTGTTGGGAAACCACGATGAAATAAAAAGTACTTTTATTCTGCTCAAAATTTCTGTTATCTTATCTTTGTATTTCTACATGACTAATGTACAGGTACGATGATTTCAAAAAGCAAAAAACTAATTTCATTTCTTAAAACCGTTCTCCGGGAGCCAAGTTTAATCAATATTATTTTGCATGACAACGACGTACAGCAAGGCATATTTCAACAAAAATACCAAAAAATAACTGCTTTACCCCAAATCAAAATAAAAGATTTAACAGAGGGTTATTCGTCTGAAGTTGTAAGTTTTCTTCTTGACGGAAGCTCGCTTATTACTGACCTTCAGCTGCTTACCGCTCTTGCATCCAGAAAGGAAGTTTCGTCCTACTTTGAAATCGGCACATGGCGCGGCGAAAGTGTCTACAATGTTGCAGGTATTCTGAACGACTGTACAACACTGAATCTCTCTGCTGAAGAAATAAAAGCCCGTGGTTGGAGCGCTGAATATGCTGAGCAACATGCGGTTCTTTCTTCAGAAAATCCTAAAATTCTGCATCTCGAAGGAAACACCGAAACTTTTGATTTCAACAAGCTGAACAGAAAGTACGACCTGATTTTTATTGATGGCGATCACAGCTATGAAATGGTAAAAAATGACACCGAAAAAGTGTTCAGGCATTTGGTTCACGAGAATTCTATTGTGGTGTGGCACGATTACGCGTACAGTCCGCAGAAAATACGGTATGAAGTCTTCAGGGCGATACTGGATGCTCTGAAACCCGAAAACCATCAGTTTCTGTATCATCCGGAAAATACAATGTGTGCCGTTTTCTACAAAGGAAAGATTGTGACCTCGCAGTTTGACACAATGAAATTTCCTGATAAGATTTTCGAAATCAGCATAAAAGAAAAATCCTTTCCTACAGGGTAAAAAAGGACGTTTATTTAATCTGTAAATCTAGTTGATGTAACTTCCGGCCCAGCTTCTTTTCAGTGGTAACAGAAAATCTGAAAGAAATGCCACATAAGTATCTTTTGAAAAATCAAAAACCTCAATATCCTGTGATACTGTGCCTTCTTTCAGGCCTTTACGGAAATCCTGAAGTTTCATGGTTTTTACCTCACCATCTTCAATAAAGCTCGCTTTCATTCTGTCAAAAAGGCCAAGTTCAAATTCAGAATCCAGTTCTCTCATCAGCCCGGAAAGTGTATCGATAGAACAGCCCGAAGCTGCCTCTTTTTCTTCGTCTACCGCAATAACGATAAACTGATTTTTTTCTATTTTAAACGATGCGGAAAGCGGTTTTCCGTGTGCTGCCCAGGTAGCAAGAAAATCATAGAGCTTTTCTGTAATTACTTTGCTTTCTTTTGCTGTAAACGGCCTCGATGCAGGATAAATGATTACCCTGAAATCGTTGGTTTCCACTATGCTTGATTCTTCAATTTTCATTTGTTTTCGTCTGTTTTCTCATTGACATTATCGCTAAAAAAATAAGACATGCACTGGAAATATTTCTGAAAATCCTGCCTGTATCAAACTCCCATCCATAAAAAATGAGATCAATAATAAGCAGAACCGCGCTGAAAAAAACAGAAACTTCGCAGTACTTTTATACATTTTTTACAAATCCTCGGTTTCAGCCAAAAGTTCAGCAATATCTTTCACCTGAACTTCGCCTTCTTTGTTGAAATGCTTTACACCATCAGTAATCATCGTGTTGCAAAACGGACAGCCGGTTGCAATTACGTTCGGTTTTTCGTTGAGCGCTTCTTCTGTACGCTCAATATTAATGTCTTTATTGCCTTTTTCCGGTTCCTTAAACATCTGCGCTCCTCCTGCTCCGCAGCATAATCCGTTTTGTTTGCAGCGCTTCATTTCAACAAGTTCTGTATCCAGTTTTGCCAGTAAATCTCGCGGTGCTTCATATTCATCATTGGCGCGGCCGAGATAACACGGATCGTGGAACGTAATTTTTTTGCCTTCAAACTTTCCGCCTTCAATTTTTAGGCGTCCAGCTTCCATCAACTGTTTCAGAAACTGTGTATGGTGCAGCACTTCATATTTACCTCCAAGATTTGGATATTCATTCTTAAGCGTATTGAAGCAGTGCGGGCAGGCAGTAACGATTTTCTTTACCTCGTAAGCATTCAGGATTTCGATATTCGTAAGGGCCATCATCTGGAAAACGAATTCGTTTCCTGCTCTTTTTGCGGGATCGCCGGTACAGGATTCTTCCTGGCCCAGAACCGCAAATTCAACCCCGATTTTGTCCAGAATCTTACAGAAAGCGCGTGTGATTTTTTTTGCACGGTCGTCAAAACTTCCGGCGCAGCCAACCCAAAACAATACTTCCGGTGATTTTCCTTCTGCGGCATATTCTGCCATGGTCTTTATCGTAAACTCCATCTTTATGATCTCTGTTTTAAACTATTCTACTGTTTTCTGGTAATATTCGTTTGCTTTCTTCATAATGTCCTCTGCGAGAAGCGAACTGTACATTGCATTTCCCTCATCATGATTGAGGTATTTCCAGGTTCCGGAAGTTTTTTTGTCGTTGATGGCCACCATCATTCCGGACTTGTCTGCACGCAGTGTAGTGGCATCAGTGAAAACTGCGCTGATTCCGGCATCGGCCATCAGTTTCACCATTAAATCCTGTGCTTCTTTCTCCTGTGCCTTCTTAAAATTCATCTGAAACCTCGAAGGATACACTACAAAAGCATATTTGCCGCCATTTTTTGACTGGAAAATTTCAGAAACTTCATACCGGTCTCCTTCGTCAGCCAGAATCTGTGTGGAAAATTCAGCGTTCCCTGCGAACATCTGCTCAAACATACCTTCCAGCATATCGCGGTCAAATTTTTCAAAAAGTGCCGGATACGTTGCACTGAAAATACCGTCGTAATTTTTATCCTGAAAATACTTCACAAAAGCCCGCGAATCTTCCTGTATTTTTTTCTGATCAGCCGACTGACCGAAAAAACATACTGAGAACAGAACTGTGAATAATAAAACGAACTTTTTCATTTTAGCTGTCGGTTGCCCAGTTTAATCTGTCGGCCTGGTTGTACTGCCAAGGAGCAGCATTGTTCTCAATATTATTGTTCATCAGCTGCCATTCGTGCGGCATTGATGATTCTTCCATCACCATATATCTTCTGAGATCCATAATAATGGAAAGCGGGTCAATCAGTACCGGACACGCTTCCACGCAGGCATTACACGTTGTACAAGCACGAAGCTCTTCTCTCTGGATATGGTCATCCAGCAGTTTCTTGCCGTCGTCTACAAATTTCCCGTTTTTATTGATGTTTTTTCCTACTTCTTCAACACGGTCGCGGGTATCCATCATGATTTTCCTTGGAGAAAGTTTTTTACCCGTAAGATTCGCCGGACAAACTGCTGTACAGCGTCCGCATTCTGTACAGGTATACGCATTGAGAAGCTGAACCTGGTTAAGATCAAAAATATCGTTGGCTCCAAATTTTTCCGGAACCGCATTAGGATCGGCTTCCGGCGGAGCTGCATAAGGATCGGCGTTGGGATCCATCATCAGCTTTATTTCCTTGGTTACAGACTCAAGATTCCTGAACTGTCCTTTCTTATTAAGATTGGCGTACCATGTATTCGGAAAAGCAAAAATGATGTGTAAATGTTTTGAATAATAAAGATAATTCATGAAGAAAAGAATTCCCACAAAGTGAAACCACCATGCTGCTCTTTCAGCAAAAATCAAGAGGCCGCTGTCGAAAGAGAACCATTCATAAACCGGTACAAAAAGGTACTGACTGATTGGGAAGAAACCGTGATGCGCATAACCTTCAACACCTCTTGTCTGCAGAATGAAATCGGTAGAATTCATTTTGAAGAAAGCCATCATCAACAGGAATTCAATGACAAGAATCCAGTTGGCGTCATTTTTTGGCCATCCGAAAAGCTCTTTCATGGTAAGTCTTTTCACACCGTAGAAATTTCTTCTGATAAAAAAAACTACAACTGCGAAAACCACCAGAATTGCAAGAATTTCAAGCGTTGCCGTAAATGCTGAATACAGCGTGTCGCCCATTACTGAAGCCAGCACACGGTGTGTCCCAAAAATACCGTCGATGATAATTTCGATCAGTTCAATATTAATGATGACGAAACCAACATACACCAAAACATGCAGAAAGCCGGCGATAGGCCGCGCTCCCATCTTGCTCTGCCCCATGGCTACATTAAACATGGTGGACCACCGCTCACCTTTTCTGTCGGATCTGTTAACAGGCTTCGCAAGCAGGATATTCCTGTAAATTTCTTTTAAACTTTTGATGAAAAGGCCGAATCCGGCAATCAGTAGAATTACAAAAAGTATATTGTCCAGGTACTGCATACAGCTTTATATTAGTCTTTATTGTTCTTTCCGAAAACTGAGAAATTCAGGTATCTTTTAGGGTTTGCTTTCAAATCTTCCACCAATGCATTAAGGTTTCTTGAAGTCTCCTCAAGATTGTCGTAAAGTTGCTCATCTTTCATCACTTTTCCAAGCGATCCCTCACCGTTCTGTATGCCAGAAATAACGGTATTGAGTTTCGCTACAGTCTGATCAAGATTGGCAATGGTAGCATTCAGTTTCTGCGTATCAATGCTTTCAGCAAGTCTGCCGTATTTATCCACCGCAGTATTGGCTGAAACCACAGCAATATTCGCATTGTCCAGTACTTTCTGAAGTCTCGGATCGTTGTTGGCCAAAAGCGTATTGGCACCCCGTGATGTTCCTTCGAAACCAGCAACGGTACGGTTCAGGTTCGAAAGCAACAAACGGATTTCAGCTCTGTTTCTCTCATCCAGAACTTTACTGGCAGAGTTGGCCAAAGAGTCAATTCTTTTAATTGCTTCCTGTAGCTGATCTTTCACGGGACCAACCTGAGAACCGATATTATTGAGCATTGAAAGTTTTACAGCGCCCTGTAGAGTGTCGCCGTCCTGAGCATAAGGTGCTCCGTACGCCAGGTTAATTCTCATTTCCTTTGCGGACATGATTCCCGGTTCAAAAACCTCTACTGTTGATTTCCGCGAAAACTCAAAATCATCATTCACTGTGAACTTCACTACAAAATGCATCTTGCCGCTTTTGTGAGTCTGCGGTATAATCTGGTCAATCTGCCCAACCTTCAGTCCGTTAATGGAAACGCGGCTTGAGGGCTCCAGGCCTTCCACGTTATCATATTTCGCATAAAAAATATTATCAGTTGTGAAAAGGTTTTTCCCTCTCATAAACTGAAACAATATGACGAAGCCAACAATTGCGATAACAGCAATTAATCCGGCCTTGATTTCTTTAGTTAATTTCATTGAAAATAATTTCTGTTAACAAATATAAGATATTTTAGCAACCTTATTACAGATAAAAAGCGGCAAATATACTGCCGCTTTATTAATATTATGATAAATAATTACTGTTGCTGTCCTTTATCCCAAACCTCAACTCTGTAATCTTTGATATCGGCGTTGTCCTGTAAACTCTTCAGGAATGCCTGTCCGAACATCTGCGCATTCTGCTGCGTTACCGACTGTGTAATCTGTTTGATATCTCCCGGCTGCTTGTTTACAGTTTCATTCTTCTTGGTCAGAACATAAACTCCAGTCATTCCTTCTACCGGATTTGAAGTTTTTCCTTTTGCCACTCCAAATGCCGCTCCGGCAACTTTCGGCTCCATCGCTCCGTTAACCTGAGGACTCAGAAGATTAACCTGCGCAGACTGTTTTGCTGATGCAAATGTTTTCGCAAGTTGATCAAGGTTGGTGGTTTTTCCGATTTTAGCAATAATCTGTTTAGCTGCCAGCTGATTTTTCACGACAGGCTCAATTTGCTCTCTTACCGATTCCGGATCTACAGTTCCTTTCTCCTGCTTACCGTTAAGGTAAACCACTACTTTATCACCGGTACCTTCAACAGTGAAAAATTCGGTATTGCCTTTTTCTCTGTCTTTGTGGAACGCCCAGGAAATAATCTCCTCGTCTTTCGCAGAATTCACACCCTGCAGCTGTCCGTCGAAACGCTTAACACTTTTCGGATTGGAGAAGCTGTAATTATTTTTCTTGGCAAGGTTGGCAAAATCGTTGAAAGATTTCCCCTGAATCTGCTGAATGAATCGTCTTGCTTTCTTGTCGGTCTCTGCCTCAGTTTCCTGTGACGGCTTGATAACTTTTACAAGATTGGCCACTTTATACGTCATTGCTCCGGATTTTTTATCCTGGATATTGATGATGTGGTAACCGAACTGTGTTTCCACAACTCCAGTGGAACCTTTCCCATTGTTGGCAAGGAAGCTCAGGAATTCAGGAACGAACGGCGTTTCCGGTGTTGTCCAGCCCACGCTTCCGCCCTGCTGTGCTGATCCCGGATCGTTGGAAAGGTTTACAAACTCCTCAAATCTTGCCGGCGCTGCTTTAACAATAGCTCCAATTGAATCTGCAAGTTTTTTGGCGTCTTCCTTTGTTCTGGTTACACCCTGTCCTGCAGGACTGTCTTTATGTGCAATTAGGATATGTCTTGAAAGTGTGGAATCCGAAGGTTTCTTACCCAGCATTTTGGAAACCACATAGGCGCCCTGTTCTTTGTAAGGGCCAAAAGTCTGTCCAACTGCCGCTCCAGCAGCCCAATCTTTTATTGAAGGCGGAAGCTGGTTTGCATTCAGATATGTCGGATTGAAAGGCGCATCAGAATTAAGTGCTACAAACATTGAATCGTTTGTTGTATTCGCAAAACTTTCTGTTGAACCGGTTGATGCATCACCTTTAGTGAAAAGATCAGTAATCTGCTTCTGAGCAGCCGCATCATCTGCTGCGCTAGCTTCAGAAGGGAAAAACACCAGACCTAAATTAACAGAAGGGTCTGTTTTATAAGTATTCGGATAATCTTTGATATAATTGGCAAGATCTTCTGTTGTTACCTTTATTGGATTTTTTGCCAGATACTGCCCATAATCCACTTTTACAAAATCAATGTCAGCAAGTTTATCTCTCTGGCTCATCATTTCCTCTGCTTCTTTCTTGCCTGTTGTGATACCGCCGGTAATATTGGAGAACACTTCGCGGGCCATCATTCTGTACTCAATGGATTTTCTTGTTTTGTTCCACTGGTTCAGCATCTCAACGTTTCCGCTGTTCTGAAGGTCTTCCAGCTGCTTCTGAATTTCTTTTGTTTTGAAATTTCCTTTTTCATCAAAATTCTGAGGATTCTGTGCGAACATTGGATCGAACTGAAGCTGGTTCCAGAAAAAATCATCGGTCATTTCGAAACCCAGTTTTTCAAACTGCTGTTTAATCAGTTTGCTCTGTACCATCATCTGCCACGCCTGCTCTTCCAGTCCGGTTCCGGGCTGTCCCTGCTGCTGCGCCTGCTGCTGAAGCACAAAAAGCTGATCCATATATTCATCACGGGTAATTTTTTCACCGTTTACTTTCCCCAAAACCATCGGATCTTTTCCAAAAAGTTTATCCAAACTGTCCGGATTCACCAAAAACGCAAGAAGTGCAAGGGCAATAATCCCCATCAACAAAATAGGTCTTTTTCTAATTTCTCCTAATACTGCCATTTTATTGTTATGTATATTTTATCAGTCTGCGAAAATACACATTTTTAACAGATTACTAAAATTTAGAGCTAATTTTTGGAAACAGTGCCAAATAAAAGGCAAAAAGGAAATTTTGACCGCATTTGCGCGCATTGCTTCAGTGGCACAGGAATTGAGAATTTTCTTCTGCAACATATATTTAGAAGGCAAAATTTAACATCCCTTACTTTTTTGCCCAGTTTTTAATTTTCGATAATGACAGATTGTCATTCTTTTTATAATTATGATTAACGAACTTGAGGATATCAACCTGGAGGAAATGATGGACAGTAATTTCAGTATTGTAACTGAAGAAATAAACCTTAACGACTTTCTGGAAACCAAAGAAAATACGGATCAGAAACTCTTTCCGATTCTTCCGGTAAGAAATATGGTAATGTTCCCGAAAGTGGTAATTCCCATTACTGCGGGAAGAGAAATGTCGATAAAACTGCTTGAAGAAGCACAGAAAAACAACGAACTGATTGGAATCCTGAGTCAAAAAAATTCCAATATTGAAAATCCTGTTGATGCAGATCTTTACAGCGTCGGAACTTTAGCAAAAATCATCAAAATAATCAAGCTGCCAGAAGGAAACATTACGGCGATTACTAAAGGTTTTGGGAGATTCAAAATTAAAAATTTCAAGGAAGTGAAGCCTTACTTCAAGGCGGAAATCACAAAACTGAAGGAAGTTTCACCAAAGAAAAAAGAAGAGTACGAAGCTTTAATTGAGAACATTAAAGACCTTTCGGACAAAATCATCAACCTTGATCCAAATATTCCGAATGCAGCGAGTTTTGCACTGAAAAACATCAATGGTGAAGAAGACTTGCTGAATTTCATCTGCTCCAATGCTACATTTTCGGCGGACAAAAAGCAAATGCTTCTGGAAGAAAAAAGTCTTCTGCTAAGAGCAGAAAAACTCTACGAAATTCTTCACGACGATTTTCGCAAACTGGAACTGCGCAACCAGATTCATCAGAAAACTTCCAAGGATTTAGACAAACAGCAACGCGAATATTTTCTGAATCAGCAGATGAAAACCATTCAGGAAGAATTAGGAGGCGGTGCAGAAAGCGATGCAGACGAACTTCGTGAAAAAGCAAAAAATCTGAAATGGAACGAGGAAGTTCAGGAACATTTTGAAAAGGAACTCGCTCGTCTGCAGAGACAGCATCCGAATTCACCGGATTATAATGTTCAGAGAAATTATCTGGATTTCTTCACCGATTTGCCTTGGGGAAATTATTCGAAAGACATTTTTGATATCGTAAAAGCCGAAAAAGTTCTGGACAAAGCACATTTCGGCCTGGAAGACATCAAGAAAAGAATTCTGGAACACATGGCGGTTCTGAAACTCAAAAACAACATGAAATCTCCAATTTTGTGTCTTGTCGGTCCTCCCGGAGTTGGAAAAACTTCACTCGGAAAATCCGTTGCAGACGCTTTGGGAAGAAAATATGTGAGGGTTTCTTTGGGCGGACTTCATGACGAATCGGAAATTCGCGGCCACCGTAAAACCTATATTGGTGCGATGGCGGGAAGAATTTTACAGTCCATTAAAAAATCGGGAACTTCAAATCCGGTTGTGGTTCTGGATGAAATCGATAAAATCGGACAGGGAATGCACGGCGATCCAAGTTCTGCACTTTTGGAAGTACTTGATCCTGAACAGAATTCCACTTTCTACGTCAATTATCTGGAACACGGTTACGATTTGTCAAAAGTAATGTTTATTGCCACGGCAAATACACTTTCCAGCATTCAGAGTCCGTTGTTGGACAGAATGGAAGTCATTCAGATTGCGGGTTACACACTGGAAGAAAAAATTGAAATCGCCAAAAGACATTTAATTAAAAAACAGCAGGAAGAAAACGGTCTGAATTCAAAATCATTCAGACTTGGAAATCCTGAACTGAAACATATTATCGATGCACACACTTCAGAAAGCGGTGTAAGATCTCTTGAAAAAAGAATTGCCGCAATTTCACGCTGGGTTGCGCTGCAAACTGCGATGGAAAAAGAGTACGAACCAAAAATTTCAGTAAAGAAAATCGATGAAATTCTGGGCGTTCCAAGACCAAAAAGTTTGTCGGAAATTACCGGAGTTCCTGGTGTTGTTACCGGTTTGGCGTGGACTTCTGTTGGTGGCGATATTCTGTTTATCGAAAGCATTCTGAGTAACGGAAAAGGAAATCTCACGATGACCGGAAATCTCGGAAATGTGATGAAAGAATCCGCAACCATCGCGCTGGAATACATCAAAGCAAAACATAAAGAACTCGGAATTTCGGAAGAAGAAATCGAGAAGAAAAACATCCACGTTCACGTGCCGGAAGGCGCAACGCCGAAAGACGGACCTTCTGCGGGAATTGCGATGCTGACTTCAATGGTTTCGAGTTTTAAAAATAAAAAAGTGAAACCTCATCTTGCCATGACAGGCGAAATTACGCTTCGCGGAAAAGTTTTACCGGTTGGAGGAATTAAAGAAAAACTTCTCGCTGCAAACCGTGCCGGAATAAAGGAAGTGATTCTTTGCGAAGCCAACCGAAAAGATGTGGAAGAAATCAAAAAAGATTACCTGAAAAATCTGAAAGTTTCTTACGTGAACCGAATGAGTGAAGTAGTGGATTTGGCTATTGAAAAATAGAAGAAAAAGCACTTTTTATTGCCACGAATGCACGAATAATACTTTAAAAATTCGTGCATTCGTGGCAAATTTATTTTACAAAACACTGTTAACCAATCCATTATATCGAAAAACAGCTTTTACAGAAATTAAACAAATCCTTTACAAACTTTACAAAACTTTCAGGCGGAACTTTGACTCAGTTAAACCCACAAAATTTTCCGTTATGAAAACAATGTATTCAAAATTCGCAGTTGCGATAGTCGCTTTTTCTTTT
>JAEXBA010000029.1 GCA_023457935.1 Bacteroidota bacterium
CGAGATACAGTCCGGGTTTCCCAAGAAATGTCGAAAAATTGAAAAAATAGAGCGCAAACCCAACCGGAATTCCGTTTTCTTCAGCGATTAAAACTTCAGCGTATTGGTTTTCGAAAATCTGTTTTCGAAGTTCGTAGTGTGTGGTAACTACGTCTTTTTCGAGCTTCTCGTAGATCGCAAGTTTGTAAATAAGGCCGAATATGGTTTCGGAATCGGACGGTTTTGCAGCACGGATTTTAAAAGACATGAGTGGTTTATTGGTTTGGTTTTCTGTACACAGTTTCTGTTAAAATACTGTTTTTTCGGATGGTTTTATCGGGATTGAAAGAGTTCATCAGCGTCCAGCTTCTGTCATCAATCGGCAGATTTTCATTGATCTGAAGTTTCAGTTTTTCGAATCCGGGAGTATTGCTGTCTTCAAACTGAAATCTCTTTTCCGCAGTGATGATTTCAATTGCGTACTGAAAATCTTTGAATACCGGAATTCTGTGCGCATTGATTTCAAGAATATCGTTCCATTTTAAAAAATCCGTTTCCTGTTTTTTTGCAATATAGAAACCATCGGTTGCATAACGGAAAATCCCGTTTTCACTGTAAATTCGGTCATTCGCTTTTTCAACTTCCTCGTAGGTTTCTTCTTTTTCTTTACTGTATATGATGCTTAATCCACTGAAAACAATCACTGCAAAACATACCAGAACAATTGCGTAAGATACGTTCTCACTGTACAGAGGATAACTGAAGTACACATAAATTACTGCCGCACACGCTGCAAGAAGCCAGAGTTTTGCCAAGAATTATCTTTTTTTCAAAAGTAGTGAATTGGTTTCGGAATTCATAGCCCGGATGGAACGGCATGTCTGAGCTCTTTCCGTGGGATTGGCGGCGGCGCAGCCAATCCCACGGAAAAGCGAGTAGTGAGAGCCGGAAAAAGCTCCAAATAAAAAACCTCCGGATTTCCGAAGGTTTTGAAATTATATCCAGGTTTTTTAGATTTCCGTATTCAGATCCCAGTTCTGAAGATAGTCGTGAACGTGTTTCAGGAACATTCCGCCCAAAGAACCGTCCACAACTCTGTGGTCGTAAGAATGCGACATGAACATCAGCTGACGGATTCCAATTAAATCGCCTTCTTCAGTTTCAATTACTGCCGGTTTTTTCACAATCGCTCCGATTGCCAGAATTGCAACCTGTGGTTGAGGAATAATCGGTGTTCCCATCAGATTTCCGAAACTTCCGACATTCGAAATCGTGTACGTTGCGCCTTGAGTATCTTCCGGTTTCAGTTTTTTGTTTTTGGCACGATAAGCAAGATCGTTGATTGCTTTTGCCAATCCGGAAAGGGAAAGCTGATCCGCATTTTTAATTACCGGAACAATCAGGTTTCCATCCGGAAGCGCCGTTGCCATACCGATGTTGATATTTTTCTTTTTAATGATTTTATCACCGTCAACAGAAATATTAATCAAAGGATAATCCTGAATTGCTTTTACAACCGCCTTTACAAAAATCGGCATAAACGTCAGTCTTTCACCTTCGCGTTTTTCGAAAGCCGCTTTATGTTTTGCTCTCCATTTTACAACGTTCGTAACATCTGTTTCAATGAAGGAAGTTACGTGCGGTGAAATTCTCTTTGAATTTACCATTGCATCGGCAATAATCTTGCGGACTCTGTCCATCTGAATAATTTCATCACCGTCACCAACGGTTACTTGAACCGGAGTCGGAGCCGATTGTTGAGCAGGAGTCGAAGCAACTGCAGCAGGAGCAGAACTTGGAGCCGCTGCTTGCGGAGCTGAACCTCTGTTGGAAACGAAAGCCAGAATATCTTCTTTGGTAATTCTTCCTTCCAGACCGCTTCCTTTGATGGATTTCAGTTCGGTTTCAGAAATATTTTCCTGCTGTGCAATGGATTTTACCAATGGCGACAGATATAAATCACCGGAATATTCTGCAGCTGGTTGACTTTGCAAAGGTTTTTCAAGTTCTTTGATATCTTCTGCCGTTGGAGCAGGAATTTCAGTTTTTACTTCTTCAGCGGTTTTAGGTTCCTGCGGCTGTTCAGCAACCGTTTCACCTTCACCGGCAATTTCTAAAATAGCAATGGCTTCACCAACTTTGGCAACTTCGTCTTTTTGCTTCAGGATTTTTATAATTTTCCCCGAAACAGGTGTCGGAACATCAG
The DNA here is from genome assembly GCA_023457935.1 of Bacteroidota bacterium. GTDB lineage: Bacteria > Bacteroidota > Bacteroidia > Flavobacteriales > Weeksellaceae > JAEXBA01. The sequence continues at coordinate 2,186 of JAEXBA010000029.1, forward strand.
AATCCACTTTGTCGGTAGCAATTTCCACCACTGAGTCATCTTCCTTAACGCTGTCGCCTTCATTGAATAACCAGCTGATAACAGTAGCTTCCATCACGCCTTCTCCCATGCTTGGAAGTAATAATTTATATTCTGCCATTTTTAGAATTTAGATTTTTACAAATATATAATTTTTTTGCGTTTTTTTGAGAATTCGGCAATTTTAGTCTTTAAAGAACTCAATCATAATGCTGTCTCCGAAGTTAAGCCCGAAAAGAGTTTTTGCACCGTTGTGTTTGTTGCCTTTATAAATCGTGAGTTCCAGCATTCCGGATTCGTTGAAAATGGCGGCTTTGTGGCCGTGAAATTCGTTTTCCCGTTTCCAGTCGGTCACAACATCGGTATATCTTGCAAAAATTTTGCTGATCGTGGTGGAGCGGAATTTAATCTCAAAACGGTCGTAACCTTTCATATGCTCATCAAAAATCTTACGGCTGATGTTGGTGACCACATTTCCGAAATTATCAATATACATTACTTCGCCAATCATCAGATTGTCCGTAGTTCCGGGTTTCGGATAGGAAAGCTGTTTTGCTGTTTTTGTTTTGCGGCCAATTACTTCCGGAAGACCGCCGTTAATAAGATGTACGGCAGCCGGAGCAAAGACATCAACGGAAGTAAAAAGAACTTCGTCGTCAAAACGGTTGTTGAATGTTATTTCGTACACCGCTTCCGGTTTGATTTCACTAAAAATCAGGCTGAGCACTCCGTTGTCTGCCGCAATAAAATAATGTCCGTCCGCTTTGTAGAGAATGCATTTCCGGTCTTTTCTGAAAAAACTGTCCACCGAAATAATATGCACACTGCCTTCAGGAAAAAAATGATAGCAGTTTCCTAAGGTATAAGCAGTCTGGCCGAGATTATAAGCGTGTATTTCGTGTGTAATGTCCACAATCTTCGCATCCTGATTCAGCGAGAGTATTTTACCTTTTATGGCAGCCACTCTGTGATCTGTAGTTCCGAAATCTGAAGTAAGGGTTATAATGGACATCGCGGGAATTTGCAGAAAAATTAAGTTTCACAAAAGTAAGAAAATTAGCGGCTTTTTCTGATGGTTGTGGATAACAATTGTTTTGAGTTCTGAAAATAAATTTTAAATTTAGAAAATCTAACACACCAATAAATACAACTGAATGTTTGAACTGAATTATGAGCTGGAGGGCATTGATGTAAAATCTTTCTACGGAGTCAACAATCAATTTTTCAATTTAATAAAATCTACTTTTCCTACCCTGAAGATTACCGGTCGCGATTCTCACATATTCGCAATGGGCAACCAGGAAACGCTGGACGTTTTCAGGAAAAAACTGGATGATATTGTATCTTTTTTCTCGAAAAACCACAGTATCACCCTGAAAGACATTGAAAATATTCTGAATATCAAGGATGAAACTGAAAAACAGCTTGTTTTTGATCAGGATATTATTGTGAAAGGCGTTAACGGCAAAGTCATAAAGGCCAAAACTACCAACCTGAAGAAGCTCGTAAAGGAAACGGAGAAGAAAGATATGGTTTTTGCTATCGGTCCGGCCGGAACAGGGAAAACCTATACTTCGGTTGCGTTGGCTGCAAGAGCGCTGCGCGATAAAGAAGTGAAGAGAATTATTCTTACCAGGCCCGCCGTTGAAGCAGGAGAGAGTCTGGGATTTCTTCCAGGAGACCTGAAAGAAAAGATGGATCCGTATTTACAGCCGCTGTACGATGCCTTGCGTGATATGATTCCGCATGAAAAGCTTGAAGGTTTTATTGAAAAGAAAGTAATTGAAGTGGCGCCGCTTGCATTTATGAGAGGACGAACGCTTGATGAAGCTTTCGTAATCCTTGATGAAGCGCAGAATACTACGCATTCGCAGATGAAAATGTTTCTGACAAGAATGGGTATGAATGCCAAATTCATTATTACCGGCGATCCAAGCCAGGTGGATTTGCCACTGAAACAGAAATCCGGACTGAAAGAAGCGATGCGCATTCTGAAAGACGTTAAAGAGATTGGTTTTGTGCATTTAACTGAAGAAGACGTTGTTCGCCATCCGGTTGTAAGAAAAATCATCAACGCCTACAGTACCGAAGAGAAGAGACAGCGCGAAGAATAGTTTTCCACATATTCACATTAAGCTTCCGGTTTGTCGGTTTATACTTTATCAAAGCATTTTTATAAAATTATCCGTTTGGGATGTGGATAGGATGTGAAAAAGTATAAATCTTTTATATTTGCTCTGTAGTAAACTATTAAACAGACAATATGAAAAAGTTATTATTAGGTGCCGCAGTAGTTGTTTCAGCTGCAGCGTTTGGGCAGAGAGTCCAGAAAGGTGATGTACAGTTAAATGCAGGTATCGCTGCAGACAGATATGCAAACAGTGTGGCTTTTTATGCCGGCTTGGATTACGGAATCCATCCTGATATCACCATCGGAGCTGAGGCAAGATTTGGCGGTGACGACGGAAGAAGAGACGGTGTAAATTATGATGCAAGATGGTTTGGATTTGGTGTAAACGGCAACTATCACTTCAATAATTTACTGGATATTCCTAATAAATATGATGTATACGCCGGAATTACTGTTGGGCATAACTCCTTTAATTACAAATACGACAATGGCTGGAATAACGGTTGGGCCGATCCGCATGATGCCGGAGTTGGAGTTTCCGCGCAGGTAGGTGCAAGATATTATTTTACAGACAACTTCGGTCTGAATGCTGAAGCTAACGCCGGAAGTTTATTCAATGGCGGAAAATTCGGTATTTCGTATAAGTTTTAATACCTTATATATAAAGAGTACTTGTCTGTCCTGATATTTCAGGGCAGATTTTTTTATGACAAAAATCATTTTTTCGGTATTGGTTGGGAAGTATGCTTAGAATACCTTTGCGCACTTTAAATTTTGAATATGAAAAAATTATTATTGGTTGCTGCCTTTGCAGCTTTCGGAGCAGTAAACGCACAGATGCAGAAAGGAACATGGCAGTTTGGCGGTACTACAACTCTTGGTGTTAACAACTTTACAACAAATGTAAAAGTACAGGGCGAAGGAAATGTTGACGGTCCAAAATTCACGGCGTTTACACTTACACCATCGGCTGCGTATTTCGTTGCAGATAATTTGGCTGTAGGTCTTGACGCTACCGTTGCAGCTGTTGGAGTTAAATTTGATCAAATTGATGAATATGATGTTGATATGAACGCAAACACGTTCAGCATTATGCCTACTGTTCGTTATTATTTTTACAACGAAGGAAATATTATTCCATACGTAAGCGGTGGTTTCGGACTTGCAACTGCAAAAGTAAATGTAGACCTGGAAGGAGAAAACATGAGCGAAAAAATGAACGGTTACGCTTGGAAACTGAAAGGCGGAATTGCCTGGTTGCTTAACAAAAACGTTGCTGTAGATCTAGGTCTTGGTTACGGACAGAATGTTTACAACACGAATGTTGAGAATTACGATGTTGATTTTTCAACAGGAAACCTTGGTGTAAACGCAGGTTTCACGATTTTCCTCGGAAAAACAAAGAACGCAAACAACATGCAGACTGGGAACTAATCCTCAGTTTCTGTCACTATAAAAAAACTGCTGTCTCGCAAGAGGCAGCAGTTTTTGTTTTTATATGAGATAATTTTTACTTTCCGAAAAGATTTCCGCCCATTCCCGGCATCTTCGGCATTCCTTTGCTCATCATTTCCATCATCTGCTTTCCCTGTGGTCCCTGCATCATCTTCATCATTTTTCCCATTTGCTCAAACTGCTTCATCAGCTGGTTTACATCCTCAATTTTTCTTCCTGCGCCTCTGGCAATACGGTTTTTTCTCTGCGTGTTGATGATGGAAGGTCTTCTTCTTTCTTCAGGTGTCATACTGTGGATGATGGCTTCAATATGTTTGAATGCGTCATCGTTGATATCCACATCTTTAATCGCTTTTCCAACGCCCGGAAGCATGCCCATCAGATCCTTCATGTTACCCATTTTCTTAATCTGGTTGATCTGCTGAAGGAAATCATCGAAACCGAATTCATTCTTCGCGATTTTTTTATGAAGTTTTTTGGCTTCTTCTTCGTCAAACTGTTCCTGAGCTCTTTCCACAAGGGAAACAACGTCTCCCATTCCGAGAATTCTGTCGGCCATCCTTTCAGGATAGAAAAGATCCAGCGCCTCCATTTTTTCTCCGGTGGAAATAAACTTGATTGGCTTTTCAACTACAGAACGTATGGTTAAAGCGGCTCCACCACGAGTATCACCGTCTAATTTAGTAAGAACAACACCATCAAAATTCAGTGCATCATTGAAGGATTTTGCAGTATTCACGGCATCCTGACCTGTCATGGAATCTACCACAAAAAGCGTTTCATTCGGTTTAATGAAATAATGAACCGACTTGATTTCGTTCATCATCTGCTCATCAACTGCCAAACGTCCGGCTGTATCGACGATTACGGTATCGAAACCGTTTGCTTTTGCATAATTAACAGCGTTTTCAGCAATAGCAGAAGGATTGGTTGCACCTTCTTCGGTATAAACAGGAACATCAACCTGAGAACCCAAAACTTTCAGCTGGTCAATGGCTGCAGGACGGTAAACGTCACAGGCAACCAGCAAAGGTTTTTTGCTTCTTTTCTGTTTAAGATAATGCGCCAGTTTTCCGGAAAAAGTGGTTTTACCGGAACCCTGAAGACCTGCAATAAGGATTACCGAAGGTTTTCCCGAAAGGTCGATTCCTTCCTGAGTTCCACCCATTAAATCTACAAGTTCGTCATGAACAATTTTTGTCATGAGCTGTCCCGGCGTAAGGGAAGTGAGAACGTTCTGGCCTAAAGCTTTATCCTGAACTCTTTTGGTAAGGTCTTTTGCAACTTTATAGTTAACGTCAGCGTCTACCAAAGCACGGCGGATTTCCTTCACGGTTTCCGCAACGTTGATTTCGGTAATTTTTCCACGGCCGGAAATATTGTGTAATGCCTTGTCTAATTTATCCTGTAAACTGTTGAACATTTTTTGCTGTTTTATTTAAGGTCTGCAAAAATAAGGAAAAAATGAGTGTTATAAAAATAGAACTTTACAAACCGCTTCGGCTTCATTGCTGAGGTTTCGCAGACGGTTTAAAATGCGTAAATTTGCACGAAAATTTTCGAGAACGTGTCAGAAGATCATTCAGGTGAAAACGGTTTCAGTCCGGAGGACGAGAAGAAATTCCGGAACAGCGGTTTCCGTAAGTACGGTGTGTATTCATCGGTCGTTTTTCAGATGATGGCCATTATTGCGCTGGGTTTCTGGGGCGGAAAAAAGCTGAGCGATTATTTTGAAATTGAAGGCAAACTGCTGACGGTAGGGCTTGGACTGCTCGGACTTGCTCTTGCGCTTTACAATACCGTGAAACAGCTGGAAAGAATTAATAAAAACGAAAAATTTTAGCAAAATATGAAGCTGAAACCTGCAACACTTTATACCTTACTTTTTTATGTAATTGCATTTTTGCATTTCGGAATCTGGTACTTTTTTGTTCAGGCATTTCCGCAGACGTTCATCAGATATTATCTGTTCCTTTCAATACTGTTTATCATGGTTCTCACAATACTTTCGATAGCGAAAAGAATTTATCCTGAGTATCTCGGCTTTGTGTTTATGGCCTTAACCATGTTTAAGCTTGCGATGTTTTTCATCATCCGCAGTAAACTTAACATCGATGAGGTTCCGAATTTCAAGCTGCATTTCATTATTCCGTATCTGCTTGCTTTGGTGCTCGAAACGCTGTTTGCTGTGGGACTTCTGAAGGATGTTTCAAAAGATGAAAAAAATCAGTAATTCATACTTTGGTTAATGGTTTTTTTGTTCTATTTTTGCAAAACTTTAAAATAACAGAGATCAATGCTGAAAAGAGTTATCCTATTCGTTAGTTTTTTGTCCACATTTTCACTGTCTTTGGCTCAGCACGAAGTAAATGCAGCCGCGCCGGTACACGCTACCGAAACTGCCGCTCCTTCATCTGCTGCTGATATTGAAAAGCAGACAAACAAAGATTTCATCGATCATCACATTATGGACGCTCACAGCTTCGATATTATGGTGAAGAAAAATGCGGACGGTACGGAAAAGCACATTGGTTTCCCACTTCCTGTAATTTTCTACGATCAGGATAACGGTCTTCATACGATGATGAGTTCTGAGTTTCACCATGGAACCACAATGCTGGACAATCACGGAAAAAAATATCAGGTAATCGAGAGCAAAGGTTCTAAGTACGCTCTTTACCACGAAAAAATCTACAAAACAGACGCCAACGGTGCATTTGCATATGACGATCACGGTCATCCAACCAACAAGAAAATGATCGATTTCTCCATCACGAAAAGCGTTCTGATGATTATCGTTACTTCTTTACTGATGATCTGGCTGTTTACTTCCATGGCGAGAGGTTACAAAAAATCTGCTGTTCCAACAGGAGCTGCCAGAATTCTGGAGCCGATTGTAATCTTCATCAGAGACGAAATTGCAAAACCGAACATCGGTGCAAAATACAAGAAATATGTAGGTTATCTTCTTACGATTTTCTTCTTTATTCTGATTCTGAATATCTTCGGTTTGATGCCGTTCGGTATTAACGTGACAGGTCAGTTGGCAGTAACGGCTGCTTTGGCAATCTTCACTTTTATTATTACACAGTTTACCGCAAACAAAGAGTACTGGAAGCATATTTTCTGGATGCCGGGCTTGCCTTGGATTATGAAGTTGGTGATGATTCCTATCGAATTAATCGGGATGTTCATTAAGCCGTTTGCGCTTTTAATACGTCTCTTTGCGAACATGACGGCGGGACACATCGTAATCATGTCACTAATCGCAATGATTTATGTGTTTAAGAATGTAATTGGCGGTATTGCGTTTCCGTTCCTTACATTCGTACTGTATTTACTTGAAATTTTGGTGGCGTTCCTACAGGCCTATATCTTCACAATGCTTTCTGCGGTATACTTCGGTATGGCAAATGAAGAGCATCACCACGAAGAAGGAGTGGCGCATCACTAAAAAATAAATGATGAAGGGTAAATGATGATTCATTTTATCTGAGATCAAAAAAATAAACAAACAGAAACTTAATTTTTTTAAATTTTTATATCATGACGGAATACATTCCAAAATTAGTTGGTGCAGGTCTAGTAGTAATCGGAGCTGGTATTGGTATCGGTAAAATCGGTGCTGCTGCTCTAGAAGGTATGGCTCGTCAGCCAGAGCAGGCTGGTAAGCTTCAGACTGCAATGCTTATTGCTGCTGCACTTGTGGAAGGTCTTGCATTTGCTGCTTTGTTCGCAGTTTAATAGCAGAACTACCTAAAAATTATCATCTGCCGGGAACGGTTGGTTACGGCAGATGATTTTAAAAAAATTAAATTCTAAATAATTTAGACAAAAACTTATACAATTCTTATGGGATTACTTGAAAATTTTTCATCAGGACTATTCATTATCCAGTCGCTTATTTTCCTTGTTCTTCTTTTTGTTTTGGCAAAATTTGCTTGGAAACCGATTCTGAATGCGATTAACGAAAGAGAAGTTTCCATCCATGATGCACTGAATCAGGCAAAGTTGGCAAGAGATGAGGTGAAAAACCTTAAATCTGAAAACGAGCACATCATCCGTGAAGCTAAAATCGAAAGAGACAACATTCTGAAGGAAGCAAGAGATATTAAGGACAGAATTGTTGCTGAAGCAAAAGAAGCTGCAAAAACAGAAGGCGACAAGATGATTGAGCAGGCAAGACAGTCTATCAATGCTGAAAAATCTGCAGCAATGGCAGATATCAAAACTCAGATTGGAGCTCTTTCTGTAAACATCGCAGAAAATCTGATGAAGCAGAAACTGGATAACGGTGATGCTCAGAATGCGCTTGTTGAAAATATTTTGAACAAATCAAACTTGAACTAATATGCTTACCTCTAAAGTAGCAAAAAGATACGCACAGGGTTTGTTGGATTTCACGCAGGAATCCGGAAGCACTGCCGCTGTATTTTCTGAAATGAAAGATATTGTAAAGCTGATGAAAGAATCCAAAGAACTGAATTCTTTTTTCGCAACACCTTTCATTGATTCAAAGAAGAAAATGGCTGCAGCAGGAGAAATTTTCAAGAGTTTTTCTGTAACTTCCAAAAACATCGTGAACCTTGTAATCCGTCAGGGAAGAGAAACACATCTGAAAGATATTGCTCAGGAATACATCAACAAAGTGGAAGATATGCAGGGAATTCAGCGTTTAACGCTAACTTCGGCAGCGCCGCTTTCTCAGCAGAATGTAGAGCAGATCATCAGATCCAGCAATCTGGTTGATGTAAACAAAGGTTTCGACCTTACCACCAATATCGATCAAGATCTAATCGGCGGTTATATCCTTAGAGTTGGCGATCAGCAGGTGGATGCATCCATGCGAACCAAACTCAACAGACTTAAAAAAGATTTTCAGTTAAACTAAGACAAAAACAACCATACAATGGCAGAAATAAATCCGGCAGAAGTATCAGCGATACTGAAGCAACAGTTAGCAAATTTCGATACACAGTCCAACGTTGAAGAAGTAGGAACAGTACTTCAGATTGGTGACGGTATCGCCCGTGTTTACGGTTTGGAGAACGTTCAGTACGGTGAACTGGTAAAATTCCAGAGCGGTATTGAAGGAATCGTTTTGAACCTTGAAGAAGACAACGTAGGTGTAGCACTTTTGGGTGAATCTAAATTGGTAAAAGAAGGTGACACTGTAAACAGAACCAACAGAATTTCATCCATCAGAGTTGGTGAAGGTATGTTGGGTAGAGTTGTGGATACTTTGGGTAACCCAATCGACGGTAAAGGCCCGATCACCGGAGAACTTTACGAAATGCCGCTTGAAAGAAAAGCTCCTGGAGTAATCTTCAGACAGCCGGTAAACGAGCCGCTTCAAACGGGTATTGTTTCTATCGACTCCATGATTCCGGTTGGAAGAGGACAGAGAGAGCTTATCATTGGTGACCGTCAAACCGGTAAAACCACCGTAGCAATCGATACGATCCTTAATCAGAAAGAATTTTATGATGCAGGTCAGCCTGTATTCTGTATATATGTAGCAATCGGGCAGAAAGCTTCAACCGTAGCACAAATCGTTCATACTTTGGAAGACAGAGGCGCAATGGCCTATACGGTAATTGTTGCTGCCAACGCTTCCGATCCGGTTCCTATGCAGGTGTATTCGGCAATGGCAGGAGCTTCAATCGGAGAATATTTCCGTGATACAGGACGTCCGGCTTTGATTATTTATGACGATTTGTCGAAACAGGCCGTTGCTTACCGTGAGCTTTCTCTGCTTTTGAGAAGACCACCGGGACGTGAAGCTTATCCTGGAGACGTTTTCTACCTTCACTCAAGATTATTGGAGAGAGCCGCAAAAATCATCGCTGATGATAACATTGCATCACAAATGAATGACCTTCCTGATTCTTTGAGACCATTTGTAAAAGGTGGAGGTTCCCTTACGGCACTTCCAATTATCGAAACTCAGGCAGGTGACGTTTCCGCATATATTCCAACGAACGTAATTTCCATTACCGACGGACAGATTTTCCTTGAATCGGATCTTTTCAACTCAGGGGTTCGTCCTGCAATTAACGTAGGTATTTCTGTATCAAGGGTTGGTGGTAATGCTCAGATCAAATCCATGAAGAAAGTTTCCGGTACTTTGAAGCTTGACCAGGCGCAGTACAAAGAACTTGAGGCATTTGCAAAATTCGGATCCGATCTTGATGCTGCAACGCTTAACGTAATCTCTAAAGGTGAGAAAAACGTGGAAATCCTGAAGCAGCCGGTAAACTCTCCGCTTCGTGTGGAAGATCAGGTTGCAATGGTTTACGCGGGAACAGAAAACCTTTTGAGAAATGTACCGAAAGCGAAAGTGAAAACTTTCATGAAAGAATATGTAGATTTCCTGAGAAGCAAGCATCCTGAAACAATGGCAGCAATTAAGTCCGGTAAGATTGACAATAATATTACCGACGTTCTGAAAACAGCAGCTGCTGACCTTTCCGGGAAATATAACTAGAAAATTCAAAGTTCAGGGTTCAGAAATAAGTATTTTTTGAACCCGGAATTTTAAACCTTAAACTTTGAACCGAATTTAATGGCAAACTTAAAGGAAATACGCGGAAGAATTACTTCAATTGGATCCACAATGCAGATTACCAGCGCAATGAAAATGGTGGCTGCTGCAAAGCTTAAGAAAGCTCAGGATGCAATTGTAATGCTTCGTCCTTATTCTGAAAAACTTACCGAGCTTATCGAAAACGTAAGTGCAGGAACTGAGCTGGAAGAAGTTTCCACTTTTACTGCAGAAAGAGAAGTGAAGAAAGTACTGTATACCATGGTAACGTCCAACAGAGGTCTTGCCGGTGCTTTTAACTCTTCGGTAGTGAAGGAACTGAACCATCATTTACACAGTTCGTCTTATGAAACTGAAATTCTTACTGTTGGTAAGAAAGCTTACGATGCAGTAAGAAGATCGAGAACGGTTTATGATAATCAGAGCGCAATGTATGATCATTTGAGCTTCGAGAAAGTAGCTTCTTTCACAGAACAGGTGATGAAGGATTATGCCGAAGGAAAATTTGATAAAGTATATGTTGTTTACAACAAATTTATCAATGCTGCCACTCAGGAAGTGAAAACTGAGCAGGTTCTTCCAATATCAATTCCGGCAAAAACCGATAACGTAAATATTGATTACCTTTTCGAGCCGAGTGCAAGAGAAATTCTTGAAAATCTTATTCCGAAGTCAATCAAGACTCAGGTTTATAAGGCGATTCTGGATTCTGTTGCTTCGGAACACGGTGCAAGGATGACTGCAATGCACAAGGCGACAGATAACGCGCAGGCATTGAAGAGCGAACTGGTTATTACGTATAACAAAGCCCGCCAGGCCGCAATTACAAACGAAATTCTTGAGATTGTTTCCGGAGCGGAAGCTTTGAAGAACAGCTAAAAGTTTTACATAAAAATAGTAAAAGCATCGGATTTTCCGGTGCTTTTTTGTTTGCAGGGTGTTTTTCCTGTATAATTTTGGGTGTTTTTCCTCCTTTCTTTTGGGTGTTTTTCCTGTGCAAAGCATTGTAAACCTGTTCTACATTTGCTCCATAATTAACCATTAAAACTTTTATTATGAAATCAAAAATCAACACCCCGAGAATCATTAATTTCAGAAATGCTGCTGCAGTGGTCGCCACAATTGGGCTTTTAGCTGCTACAGGCTGTCGTAAAGACGACGATGAACCAAAAGTATCACCCGTTGTTGAAGCAACAAATAGTACAATTATACCAATAGCAGATGCAGTATATTCCGGAGGTGTTCATACGCCTGTTAGTACTGAATCGGCAGTTGTTGTGAATGCATCAGGAACAATTAAGGATTTAAGTAAAATGACACTGGAGATGAATGTAACTTGTTCCTTTGCAAGAGATCTAAGCTTTGCACTGCAGGCTCCAGACGGCACAAAAAAGGATTTTATATATCGTGCAGGTTCTAACGGTAATTATATTGCAGCCAATTTGTACAGATTCAATAATACCTTTACAAGCACATTTCCTGAGGGCACTGTTGAAGATATTGCTGCTGGAAATTATAAGGAATCCAAAGGTTCTCTTTATCCTGCTGTTCCAATCGAATCAATTTTCAGTTCTTTTAATGGGAAGCAGGTGAATGGTACCTGGAAACTGATAATTACAGACCATGACGAGTTAGTATTAGGAACACTGCACAGCTGGAAGTTGCATTTTGCAGAAGGAGCGCTTCAACAGTAAATTTGCCAACACGTTAAATATCAAAAACAATAACATGAAAAAAACAGGAATTAATCTATTATTGGTTTTGCTTGCTACCACGGCATTCTCACAAATGGATGCCCAGAAAACAAAGCAGTCACCAAAAACACAAACTTCCGACGCATCTTATAAAGCAGCAATCGGGCTGAAGGCAATAGTAGGGAATGATGATGCATTGCCGGCACTTTCAGGAAAATTTTTTATCAGCCCTAATTCTGCTGTGGAAGCCAATATCTCTTACGATGGCTACAGAGGTTACGGTGTGAGCAGCAGTGCAGTTACGCTTCATCTTTTTTATCAGTACCACGGTTACTTTAATGAGAGTCTTAAAGAACTGCGCTGGTATGCGGGAGCAGGCCCAACGGCAGGCTTCGTGAGTTCAAAAAACGACTATACCGGAAGCGAGTCGATATTCCGGATTGGTGGCGGGCCTATTGGCGGAGCAGAATATAAATTCAAAAATATTCCTCTTGCTGTAAGTGCAGACTGGATGCCCACCTACATTTATGTGCCGGAATACGAAACCGGTGCTTTCAACTGGGATGTGGCTGGCATTGGTGCCAAATATACTTTCTGAATAACACATTTCATATAACAGGTGCCGGCTGTAGGTTCATTACCTGCAGCCGGTTTTTCTTCCTTAGAAAATCAAGTAATTCTTTTTCTGAATGATATTCGTTATTTTTGCGCCTGTTAAATATTGTCTTGTTCCGTAATCTGCTTTTTCGCCATCGAATTTTTCTGGCATTGGTACTGTCTAATTTTCTGCTGCTTTCACTTATGGCAGTCATCAGCTATTACCAGAATTCTAAAAATTTTACACAACGGAATTCATCTGAACTCATGCGGACAGATGCGCTCATCAAAGATAACATCAGTTATCAGGTGAATTCGGGCGAGGCAATGAGAGAAAGTGATGTTCTGCTTTCAAAAATCCTGGAATTTTCCAATATTTATAATACCAGAATCAATGTATACAGTCTGGACGGAAAATTGATTGAAGGTAATTCGGATGGAGGAAATGCTGTGCCAGGCCCCGTTCTTCAGCAGCTAAGGAAAGAAGATTTTGTTCTGAAAGATACTGTTGCACATGGAGGCAAAACACGTTACCAGTCTTTCAGTTATCTGCGGGACCGCAATGTTCCCGTTGCTGTTCTCAGCCTTCAGAAAACCGAACATCCGGATGCCGCTTCTGCACAAACCGCAGTTTTAGTAAAGCAGTATATTTTTCTGATGATTTTCTTCATATTGCTGAGCGCACTGATTTCCTGGCTGATTTCCAAAAATCTCACGCAGAAACTGGCATCCATTTCGAGCAAACTGAAATCCACGGATATCAACGCTGAAAATGAACCGCTGCAGTACACTTCTGAAGATGAAATCCGGCCGCTGGTGAACTCCTACAACGAGATGCAGGAAGAAATAAGGAAACAGAAGGCACAGCTTCAGAAAAGCGAGCGTTCCGAAGCATGGAAAGAAATGGCGAGGCAGATGGTGCACGAAATCAACAATCCGTTAACTCCGCTTCGGCTTACAGTCCAGAATTTCCAGAGGAAATACAGTCCTGAGGACAGCAACAATTCAGAGAAAGTAAAAAATCTTACGAACACGGTTGTACATCAGATCGATATTATTAGCGGAATTACCAAGACATTTGCAGATTTTGCCAAAATGCCGGTTGAAGATGCTGAAGAAATTGATGTCGTAGACAATATCCGAAGAACGCTCAGTATTTTTCCGGATGAAACCGTCAGCTTTACTTCCAGTTCCGAAAGTGTAATGTTCAGAATTGATGGTCTTTATCTTTCCAGAATTATCACAAATATCGTAAAGAACGGACTTCAGGCCATTCCGGATGACCGCGAAAAAAAAATCGAAGTAAACCTGAAGGATGAATCCACAAGATTCCTTATTTCAGTATCCGATAATGGAAAAGGTATTTCAGATGAAGATAAAGACCGCGTTTTCGAACATAATTTTTCCACAAAAGAGGACGGAATGGGGATCGGACTTTCCATGGTGAAAAAAATCGTAGAAAATTACGGCGGTAAAATCTGGTTCGAAAGCCAGCCGGAATTCGGAACCGTATTTTTCATTAATTTTGACAAAAAAACAGATGCAGAATAAGATTATCATCGCTTTATCAGCGCTCGTCCTCGGCCTGGCGGGATATCTGTTTTATAACAGTCTGAATTCAGGTGAAATGAGCCATGCACAGGTTCAGACTCAGTTTAAAGATCTGAAAACCGATTATGAAGTTCTGCAGCGCGATCTGGAAAACAAGGTTAATACGCTTAATATTTCCAACAGAATCATCGATATTCAGAAAAACAAGATTGAAACTCTTCTGAAGAAAAATTCAATTACCGAAGAAGAACTGTTTGAGGCAAAAAAACTCATGGGCGAGATTTCGCAGAGTGTTCTTGATGAATATCACCGCAGAGTTTCCAGTCTGGAAACCGAGAAAGCCAGTCTTGTGACAACACGTGAAGAAGAAGAACGGGAAATCGCTTCACTTACAGCAAAAATCAAAAAACTTGAAAGTTCCAACCGTCAGATTACCAGCAAATACGAAACGGAAAGACAGGCATCACTGCGGAAAGACAATCTACTTACTTACGCATCCAAAATAAGCATTTCCAATTTTGTGCTGAAAGGAATCCGTGTAAAGAACAGCGGCAGAGAAGTGGAAACCGACCGCGCTGCCAGAATAGACAGAATCAGAATGAGCTTTGATGTAACAGAAAACCGCATTGCGCCATCCGGACAGAAACAGCTTTTGATTTCGGTTTATGATCCGGACGGAAAACTGACTGTTTTTAGCGGCAAGCCGTCGGGAAATTTTACTTTTGAAGGTAAAAGACTCACTTTTTCAGACCGTGTATCGCTTAACTATGTGAAAGGTGAAGAAAAAACGGTGAGTTTCGAATGGGACGGCGAAGATTTTACGAAAGGAGATTATCTGCTGGAAGTATACGAACAGACACCAAACGGCGTGATGCTGATTGGAAAAGCTACCAAAACACTCGAATAAAAACACGGAATTCTGTAAAAAAATCTAATCAAAAATTTCTATATATTTGCAAATTAGATTATTAAAAAATAAATGGATCCCGACAGTCTCGTCAAACTCTTAATCGCACTGCTTCTGGTGCTTCTCAATGGCTTTTTTGTAGCCGCCGAATTTTCAATTGTTAAAGTACGTTACTCACAGATTCAGCTGAAAGCTGCCGAAGGCAATGCCATGGCAAAGCAGGCTGAACACATCATCAAAAACCTGGACGCTTACCTCTCCGCAACGCAGCTCGGAATCACGCTGGCTTCACTTGCTTTGGGTTGGGTTGGAGAAAGTGCTCTTCATCACGTTATTGAAGGCATATTTCATTATTTTAACGCTGAAGTCGCACAGGCCACCATCACCACGATTTCGCTTGTGTTAAGCTTCCTGATTATTACCGTAATGCATATTGTTTTTGGTGAACTTGTGCCGAAATCCATCGCGATCCGGAAATCCGAGCCCACAACGATGTTTATTGCTGCGCCGCTCAGATTCTTTTACAATGTTTTCAAACCGTTTATCTGGTCGATGAACGCCATTTCAAACGGATTCCTGAGAATGATCGGTATGCAGCCGGCTTCAGATCATGAAATTCACTCCACCGAAGAGCTTCAGCTTTTGGTAAAACAGAGTGCCGATTCCGGTGAAATTGAAGAGGAAAACTACGAAATCATCAAAAATGCATTTGATTTTACAGATCATACGGCAAAACAGGTAATGGTTCCGCGTCAGAATATTGTTTCCATCGATATTGAAGATCCAAAAGAAGAAATCATCTCTCAGATTATGGAAAGCGGTTATTCGCGTCTTCCCGTGTACGAAAACTCCATCGACAATGTCATCGGTATTTTCTATACCAAAGAAATCATGCGCGAATACATCAAGAATAAAGATTTTGAACTTCGGAACTTTCTGCGTGAAGCATTTTTCGTGGTAGGAAGCAAGAAAATATCCGACCTTCTGAATGTTTTCCAGGTGAAAAAACAGCATTTGGCGGTTGTAATTGATGAATTTGGCGGAACGGAAGGTATTATTACACTAGAAGATATTTTGGAAGAACTGGTAGGAGAAATTCAGGATGAAGAAGATGATGAAGAGAAAATTGTAGATCAGGTGAGCGATAACACTTACTGGATTCAGGCGACACAGCCATTGGAAGAAATCAACGAGCATTTGCCGGAGAAACTTTCTGAAGAAGGAGAATACAACTCCCTGGCCGGATTTATTTTACATGCTCTGGAAGAAATTCCGGAAGAAAACCAGGAGTTTGATATCGATAATTATCATTTCAAGATTCTGAAAATGAACAACAAAAGTGTGGAAATGGTAGAGTTGGTGTACGAACAGCCGAGCATTGCGGATGATATTGTTGAAGAAATAGGAGAAATTTAAGATGAATCAGACAGTATATTTATCAAGAAACTACGAAGATCCGAAAAGAGAGCATCAGGAAGAGGTTGATGTTCTGGAACTCGAGGACGAAGTGTACAAACTGGTTCTTTGGAACGATGATGTGAATACGTTTGATTTCGTAATCGAATGTCTGATTGAAATCTGCGGCCACACCCTGGAACAGGCCGAACAGTGCACAATCCTGGTTCATTTCAAAGGAAAATGCACCGTAAAAACCGGCGGAATTGAAAAGCTGAAACCGATGCACGAAAAACTGCTTTCGCGCGGGCTTACTTCGGAAATTGTATAAATTCAGGCGGCAGTTTTGCCGCTTTTTTTGTCAGCAGAATTCACTTCTTGATTTTTAGATTCTGAAAACCTATTTTTGTAAGACAGATTTTTCTATTGAACTACGCGCAGATTATTCTTCCTCTCAATCTTTCCGGAACTTTCACATACAGTGTTCCCGATGTTTTTTTGCCTGAAATTCAGGTCGGAATGCGCGTTTTGGTTCCTTTCCGCGGCAGAAAAATCTACACTGGAATTGTCGCTGAACTTCACAACGAGAAGCCGGAAAACTTTGTTCCGAAAGAAATTATCAGTATTCTTGATGATTTTCCGATACTTAATAATGAGCAGATTGCTTTCTGGAACTGGCTTTCTGATTATTATCTGTGCAATCTCGGAGAGATTTACCGTTTCGCATTTCCCGGTTCTCTGAAACTCGAAAGTGAAACGTACCTGAAGATGAAACCCAATGCAGAGGTTGATTTTCAGCATCTGGACAGCAACGAAATGTATCTGATTCAGGCGTTGGAAGTACGGCAGCTGATCAGTCTCACCGAAATTGAGGCCTTTATTCCAAAGAAAGATCTTGTAAAAACAATCAATGCGCTTATCGATCTTCAGTATATTGAAGTGGACGAAAAGATTGCCGAAAAATACAGAAGCAGGGAAATTGCGTACCTGAAAATTACTGATATTAAAGCTGTTACGGAAAATCTTCCGGAAATACTGGTGACTTTGAAAAGAGCGCCGCGACAGAAAGAACTTTTGCTGTATCTGCTTGAAAAACAGACCGAAAACCCCGAAACGCCCATAAGAAAATCAACTTTTTTTGATGAGTTCAATTTTGGATCGTCACACCTGAAGCCGCTCATTCAGAAAGGTTTTGTGGAAGAATATTTAATGCAGAAAGACCGTCTGGCAAGCTACGAAGGAGAAACTGAAGAACTTGAAGCACTTTCGGAAGCTCAGCAAAACGCTCTGCGTGAAATCAATACCGCTTTTGAACAGGAGAAAAATGTGCTGCTTCACGGCGTTACTTCTTCCGGAAAAACGCATCTTTATCTTGAAAAGATTGAAGACTGTGTCTCGGCCGGAAAAACAGCTTTGGTTCTGTTGCCCGAAGTTTCACTCACAAAACAGATTACGGCACGGCTCGAGAAGAAATACGGAAAGAATCTTGGATTTTACCATCAGAAACTGACGGACTTTGAGAGAGTAGAAGTATGGAAAAAAATCAGAAATAAAGAAATCAAAGTACTCATCGGAACGCGCAATTCGCTTTTCCTTCCGTTTGACGATTTGGGATTGATAATTGTTGATGAAGAACACGACGCTGCTTTCCGCCCAAGAGAAGTTTCACCGTATTTTCATTCCAAGGATGCAGCTCTGGTTTTGGGAAAAATCTTCGGAGCGCCGGTAATTCTGGGTTCAGCAACGCCCTCGGTGGAATCGTACTGGCTTGCAAAAACCGAAAAAATACAGTTGGTTACGCTGAATGAACGGTTCGGCGACGTAAGACTTCCCACATTTGAAATGATTAATTTTAAAGAAGCTCAGGATTCAAAAAAAGTCAGTGGTAACTTTTCCATGAAGCTGATTGATGCTTTAAGACAGAATCTGGAAGACCGCAAACAGGCCATGGTTTTGCACAACCGAAGAGGTTACTCCAGCGTAGTTGAATGTGAAAGCTGCGGACATGTAAATTACTGTTCCAACTGCGATGTGGTTCTTACTTACCATAAATATTCCAACGAGCTGAAGTGCCATTACTGCGGCCAGCGCGCTTCAAAACCAAAAAACTGCCCGAAATGTTTTTCCGAAAATCTGAATGAGCGCGGTGTTGGTGTGGAGCAAATTCATGAGGAAATTCAGAAAATCTTTCCCGACGCTGAAATCGACCGTATGGATGTTGACAGCATGCGCCGGAAATTTGCCTACGAACAGCTTTACGAAAGAATCGAAGACGGTGAAACGGATATTATTGTCGGAACCCAGATGATTTCCAAAGGTCTTGATTTCGAAAATATTGAAATAGTGGCTGTTCCTAAAGCCGACTCTATGATGTATGTTCAGGATTTCCGTGCGGAAGAACGTGCTTATCAGCTGATTACGCAGGTGGCGGGAAGAGCAGGCCGGGTTTCGGGAAAAGGGAAGGTGATAATCCAGACTTTTAATCCTCAGCATCCGGTTTTTCAGTTGATTAAAGAGCAGGATGCATCCAAAATTTATGACTATTTTCTTGAAGAACGCAGGAAATATCATTATCCGCCCTACACAAGAACCATTCTTATTGAACTGAAACACCGGAAGGAAGATAAAGTAAACCGGGCCTCGCAGTTTTTGGGTTCAGTTCTCAGAAAATATCTGCCTCAGGAATGTGTTTTGGGACCGGAAAAATCTCCGGTTGGGAAAATTAATCTGCTCTATCAGTATCAGGTTCTGCTGAAACTTCCGCGTGGAAAAAATTATAAGGATTACAAGAATCTTGTAATGAAAAGTTTAAAAGAATTTGAAGAAATTACCGCCTATCAGAGTATAAAAAAGCACATTTTTGTTGATTTTTAACAAATTTTAACACAATTTTCCTACTTTTAAAACTCTTAAAACCCTGACTTTCAATAATAATTTCTACATTTGACCCGTTAAGTGTTCAGTCTGCTGCGTTATTGGCCGGATATTTAACATCACCGATTTTGGATCATCAAATAAAAAAGTAGAAAGGAATTATTATGGTTAAAATCAAAAACTGTATCGCCGGAGTCTCGGTAATGTTTTCATCTCTTGTGTTTGCTCAGGGCGTAAGCTCAACCAAGCAGCTTCCACAGATGTATGAAAATCAGATCAGCAATTTACCTACATCAAATACCGCTGCAGTTGAAAAAACTGCACTTCTAACCGCAAAGGAACTGGTTGATATCAACCTGAATGCCATGATGAACGATCCTGTTTTGCGTAATGCAGACTGGGGTTTTGTGGTATACGATCCTAAAACTAAGAAAGTAATTTCATCTTACAACGAAACTTCTTCATTTATACCTGCTTCTACCACGAAACTTCTCACTACGGAAACTGCGCTCAGTCTTCTTGGTGAAAAGTTCAAGTGGATTACACAGCTGGAATATTCAGGAACAATCGATCATGACGGTGTTCTGAACGGAAATATCTACATTGTGGGAAGTGGAGATCCTTCTTTAGGAACAGGGAAAGCTGGCGCTGCGACGTACCGCGAAATTGTTTCGGATTTCACATTGGCAATGGCCGACAAAGGAATTAAAAAGGTAGCCGGCGACATTCTTATACAGACCGCGGTTTTCAAGGAAAACAAAATTGAAAGACTTCCGGAAAGCATTGTATGGCTCGAAAACAACAACTATTATCTGCCGGTAGGAACTACGGAAAACATCAATCCTGCAAATGAAAGACTGATCGCTAAGAAATCGAACAGTTTCGGGAAGGATAAAGCATTCTTCTATGTTTCACCATACATCAATCAGATGGTGTACGCGGAGAAGTTTGACGGCGGAGCACTGACTACCAAAGTTGCTGATGCGCCTTACACACTGGCCAATACACTTCGTGCCACTTTAATTAAGAGCGGAATTCCGGTTGTTGGAAAAGTGCAGTCTAAAATAACTGATCCTGAACCTGAAAAAAGATTCCTGATTACTTCTTATAAATCTCCAGTTCTTGCAGACATCGTTTACGATACCAATCAGAGAAGCGATAACGCTCTGGCAGAAGCTACACTGAGAATGGTAGGTTTCCAGAGATACGGCGACCAGAGTCTGGAATCAGGTAGAAAAGCAGTGGTAAAACACTTAACAGAAGTTTCCTTTGATACGGACGGTCTGCATTATGCGGACGGCAGCGGACTATCGCGTGCAAATGCAGTAACCCCGATTTCTCAGGTGAAATATCTGACGTCTCTGATGAATCAGAAATACTACAAAACCTATTTTGATTCGCTACCGATTGCGGGCCAGACAGGAACACTGAAAAAATCTTTCGCCGGAAGCGGTTACGGACAGGTTTTTGCAAAAACCGGAACCCTGAACAAAGTAAAAACACTTGCGGGTTACATTAAGACAAATTCCGGAAAAACGCTGGTATTCTCGCTGCTTGTGAATAATTATGCAGGTTCAGTAAGCATGGTGAAGGAGAAAATGGAGAAGATTCTTGAGCCTACACTTAATCTTTAAGAGATTATTTAAAATAGCAAAACCTTTCATATTCCATGGAAGGTTTTTTTTATACCTTTAACGATATTTTCCACCTATGAAAAAATCTGTATTCCTTTTATTTACAATGTTCTGTACGCTGATATCCGCTCAAATGGTGGATTTCGACAAACAGATGCTGATCAACCGCGAAATAAAGAGTCATCAGCTGAAAATGACGGTGCCGAACATCAATCCCAATACACTGAATTACGATCTTCGCTACCAGAGAATGGATGTGGAAATTGATCCGGCCGTAAAATACATTTCAGGATCGGTAACCTCACATTTTATTCCGAATGCGGCAATGAGCAGTTTTTACCTCGATCTGAACAATAATATGACGGTTTCATCTGTTCAGTATCACGGCACAAGTCTGCCTTTTCAGCAGCTGGCGACAAAGGAAATCAAAATTGATTTTCGGGCGGCTCTTTCTGCCAATGTTCTGGATTCGCTTACCGTTAATTACTCCGGAATTCCGGCGGCGCCCGGCGGCGGTTTTGATGCGTTCTCAATAGGTTCGCAGAGCGGAAATCCGACTCTTTTTACACTTTCAGAACCGTATGGAGCTCAGGACTGGTTTCCGACAAAGCAAAGTCTGAATGACAAAATTGAGAAATTTGATTTCAAGATCACAACTCCAGGCCAGTACAGTGTTGCAGCCAACGGAAAACTTTTTTCCGAAACAATGCTTCCGAATAACAAAAAACGCACATTCTGGCAAACCAATTACCCAACCGCGGCTTATCTGATTGCAATTTCGGTTACTGATTTTGTTAAGATGACGGATACGATTGGAAATGCGCCTCAGTTTCCTTTTATCAATTATATTTATGCAGCGTCGGCCACAAATCCAACAGTTCTGGACAATATCCAGTGGACAAAACAGGCCATGACGACATTTGAGAACCATTTCGGACCTTATCCTTTCCGCCTCGAAAAGTACGGACATATGGAATTTGGTTACAACGGCGTCTGTATGGAACATCAAACCATGTCTTCAATGAGTTCCTGGGGAAAAGGTGTAATTGCCCATGAACTTGCCCACCAATGGTTTGGTGACAAAGTAACCTGCGGATCATGGAATGACATCTGGCTTAATGAAGGATTTGCAGTTTTTGGTGAGCATCTTGTATTTGAGCAGCTGATAATGACGAATACAGAATTCATGAATTATCTTGCCGGACAGAAAAATTACATTACAGGAAGTCCGGGCGGAAGTACTTATGTTGCAGACAGCGGCCTCGGTAGCATCAATACCATTTTCAGCGGAAGATTAACTTATGCGAAGGGCGGATTTATCGTTAGAATGATGAAATGGGTATTAGGCGACACGGTTTTCTATCAGGCAATTCAGGATTATCACAACCGTCCGGAGCTGGCTTTCGGTTATGCCAAAACCGCCGACCTGAAAAATTCACTTCTGCTGTCAACCGGGAAAGATTTCACCGAGTTTTTTAATGACTGGGTGTACGGACAGGGTTATCCAACATACGAAATACGCTGGAAACAGACTGCTAACCAATCGATTACTTTTAAAGTATCTCAGACTCAGAGTCACAGTTCTGTAAGCTTCTTCGAGATGCCGCTTCCGATTAAAGTTAACGGTACGGCAGGGCAGGTTCTGTATCTCAAACCGGAGAACACCTTTAACAATCAGTATTTTACGTATCCTGTAGGGTTTGATATTGCTTCGGTTCAGTTTAATTACGAACACCAAATGCTCGAAAGAAATTCCACGGTGATTATGGATAACGCACTTTCTACGGCAGAAGTGGCATCGGAAGAAATAGCGCTGTTTCCTGTTCCTGCCAGAAATGAAATTTTCCTAAAAGGTATTACCAAACCAACAGATTACGTGATTTATGCTGCAGACGGTAAGCTTGCAAAGAAAGGCAAATATATTCCGAAAGAATCCATCAGCATTTCAGAATTTCCTGCAGGTGTGTACTTTATTCATATAAAAGAAATGAATCTGAAGTTTGTTAAGAAATAAAAGAGAACAAAGAATAATAAAAAGTCCACACAAAACGTGGGCTTTTTTTCATGTTGACTGATCTCAACCGTTTCTGACAAATAAAAGTAGTTCACCTTCGGGATTTTGACGGTTTACAGAAATTAAAACCGATAAAAAGTAAAGTAAAACCTTCAGCTTTGGGGAAATGTTTATTCTGCAAATGAAGAAATATTTTCATGCGCTGTTTAGGGCTTTACTGAGCCAATTTTATTAAATTTGTGCTGCAAAAAAATCTATTATGATCTCCCAAAAGTATCTTGAAAACCTACAGAACGAATTACAGAACATCAAAAACGACGGACTTTTCAAAACCGAAAGAATCATCACGTCGCAGCAGTCTGCCGAAATTGAAGCCAACGGAAAGAAACTTCTGAACTTCTGTGCGAACAATTACCTCGGTTTATCCAACAATCCGGAAGTAATGAAAGCTTCACAGGATATGATTGAAAGCCACGGCTACGGTATGTCTTCGGTACGTTTTATCTGTGGAACTCAGGATATTCATAAAGAACTGGAAGCGAAAATTTCAAAATTTTTAGGGATGGAAGATACCATTCTGTACGCAGCATGTTTTGATGCGAACGGTGGCGTTTTCGAACCGCTTTTTACCGATGAAGATGCTATTATTTCTGATGAACTGAACCATGCTTCAATTATTGACGGAGTCCGTCTTTGTAAAGCTGCAAGGTACCGTTATAAAAACAACGATATGGCTGATTTGGAAGAGCAGTTGAAAGCTGCTTCCGAAAAAAATCACCGTTTCAAAATTATTGTAACAGACGGAGTTTTCTCAATGGACGGAATTGTTGCCGATCTTAAAGGAGTTTGTGATCTTGCCGATAAATATGATGCTTTGGTAATGGTAGACGATTCTCATGCGACAGGATTTATCGGAAAAACCGGACGCGGAACACATGAAGCGAATGAAGTTATGGGAAGAGTTGATATCATTACTTCAACTTTAGGAAAAGCTTTGGGCGGTGCTTTGGGCGGATTTACTTCAGGAAAAAAAGAAATAATTGATATGCTGAGACAAAGATCAAGACCGTATCTTTTCTCAAACTCACTCGCTCCGGGAATTGTCGGTGCAGCAATGAAAGTTCTTGACATGATTTCCGATGACACCACACTTCGCGACCGTGTAATGGAAAACGCCGAATATTTCCGTACAGAAATGAAAGCCAAAGGTTTTGATATTCCTGACGGGGATGCAGCTATTGTTCCGGTAATGCTTTACGATGCGCCACTTTCACAGAAAATGGCAGAAAAACTGATGGATGAAGGAATTTACGTTATCGGTTTCTTTTATCCGGTGGTTCCGAAAGGAAAGGCAAGAATCCGCGTTCAGCTTTCAGCAGCTCATACAAGGGAACAGCTGGATAAAGCCATCAATGCATTCGAAAAAGTAGGAAAAGAGTTAGGCGTAATAAAATAAAGAGATGATCTTTAAAAGAATATTAGGACTGTTTTTTATTTTTCTGGCCGTCTCTGTTTTCAGTCAAAAAAAAGATACGGTAATTATTGACCAGGACGATGAAATTAAGATTGATGCGCTTCCGTATTACAATTTCGGGAAAGGAGTTGGAATGACGTCGCCCGACAGTCTGTTTCAGATGAATATCCGTTTCAGAATGCAGAACCGCCTGGAAATCTTCAATGATGACGGTGAAACTTCCTATGAGGCGATGATTCGAAGACTCAGACTCCGTTTTGACGGTTATGTTGGAGATCCGCGTTTTCTTTATGCCATTCAGCTTTCATTTTCACCTAAAGACGTCGGTCCGCTTGAAGACGACGGCGATCTCAATATCATTCGTGATGCGATGATTTTTTACCAGCCGAACAAAAATTTCAGTTTCGGATTCGGGCAGACAAAATTACCCGGAAACCGACAGAGAGTGAACTCTTCGGGAGCTTTGCAGCTTACAGACCGCTCCATCAACAATGCCAATTTTAATATTGACCGTGATTTCGGTGTGCATGCTTACTATCTGAATAATCTCAGCAGAGATGATTTTGGTTTCAACATTAAAACCGCTGTTTCCACAGGTGAAGGAAGAAACTGGACCAAAACAAAAGACAACGGTTTGGCTTATACCGGCCGTCTGGAACTTTTTCCTCTTGGCGCTTTTAAAAAAGGCGGTGAATATTTTGAAGGTGATCTGATGCGCGAGGAAACTCCGAAACTTTATTTGGGCGGAACGTATCATTATAATCATAAAGCCAGAAGAACTGCCGGACAAACCGGAGCAACCCTTTTTGAGCAGCGTTCCATGAGTTCAGTTCTGCTGGATGCGATGATGAAATATAACGGTTTCTCATTCATGACAGCATATATGAACCGGAATACGCCGGGAGAAACACCGATAACCTACAATCCGCTTGATATTACCGAATTGCGCCATGTAAACAGCGGAAATGGTTTTGATGCTCAGCTGAGTTACACTTTGCCAAGCAACTGGGAATTTATCGGCAGATATTCCAAACTGAATCCGCACAAGGAAATTTTCCAGTTCACACCGAAACAGCAACAGTATTCATTCGGTATCACAAAGTATATCTGGGAACACGCGTTTAAGGCCCAAATGGAAGTCAGCAAAAATGATTACCAATTTTTCAACGGAACAAAAGATGACAACTGGTACCTGCGTTTCCAGATCGAAATGGGAATCTAATTTTATTGCATAATAATCAGGAGAATAATCAAAATAGTTGTGAGTTTTATTAAATAAAAAATTCCCGAAAATACTTCGGGATTTTTTTGTACCTATGATCACCGTAAAAACATTATTTAAACAATGGAAAAAAAACTTGTCATGCTGCTACTTTTCTGCAGCTCTGTTCTTGGTTTTGCGCAGCATGGTGATCCTAATTCTATGGCCACATTCGGCTTAATCAGTTCTTTTCTTAATCAGCGGTGGAATGTAGGTTACATGCATAAAATCACTGATAATATCTGGCTTGGATCTGATGTGGGTTATGGTGCGAAAGGAATGGTTTTACCGCTAACCGAGGATGTTATCAGTTATCAATCTTTTGAAATCCGGCCTGCATTTTATTACAGTCTGGCTCCGGAATCCAGAGTTAAACACTTTGTAGGTGCCGAATTTTTTCATATTTCAACTGAAAAAAGGGAAGACAATTTTCATTTCTGGGATAATAACCTTTATTACTGGGCTGATGCAGGAACGATGAACAGAAGGAAAACCGGAGGGAATGTTACTTACAGTGTTCTGCTGCATGGTGAAAAATCCAGAATTGCATTTATGCCAAAAATTGGTGTCGGAATCCGTAATCTGAAGATTAATTACACTGATTCTGTAAATGTATCGGAATCTTCACCACCAACGGACGGTTTTCCGCCTTTCAGCAATTCTCCAAGGGAAGGAAACGGTTTTAATTTTGATCTTGATATTAAGCTGGTTTATAAATTCTGAAAAAATTAGCTGCAAATCCTTATCTTTGCAGCTAATTTTTTGGCATGCTTTACCTTATTTTAAAGGCAGTTCACATTATTTTTATGGTCAGTTATTTTGCAGGTATTTTTTACCTCGTAAGAATATTCGTGTACTATAAGGATACGGACGAATTTGCGGAACCCAAGAAAAATATCCTGCGCGAACAGTATGTTTTCATGGCAAGGCGGCTTTGGAACATTATTACGGTTCCGGCTTTTGTGATAATGCTTCTCAGCGGTATCTGGATGATTTTTTACTATTATCCGCTGTATCCGCTTTTGCCGGGTGAAAGATTCGGATGGTTTTATCTGAAACTGATATTTCTTATCGGGCTTTTCATTTATCATTACTGGTGCTGGAAAAAAGTACTTGAAATCAGGAATCTGAATGGCGGCGAGCTGCAGAATGCCAATATCAAGCTTCGGCAGGCCAACGAAATTGCAACTTTTCTGTTGTTTCTGGTTGTTTTTGCGGCCATTATGAAAGATACACTCTTCCAGTACTGGTGGCAATTAATTACCGGTTTTGCCGTTCTCGTTATAACCATTACACTGATTGTGAAATGGGTAAACGCCAATAAATCAAATAAAAATCAATCTTAACAATTACACTTTAAAGAAAATATGCTGGCAATTTTAAGAAAGGAACTTTGGAGTTACTTTGGAAACTGGAGCGCATGGCTGATTATCGGTGCATTCAGTTTAATCGGGACTCTTTTTCTGTTTTTCTTCGAAAACGACTCCAATATTTTTGATATCGGTACCGCAACCCTGCAGAGTTATTTTGCGCTGAGTCCGTGGTTGCTGATGTTCATTATTCCGGCCCTTTCTATGAAATCTTTTGCCGAAGAGCAGCAGTCGGGAACACTCAGCTGGCTTTTTTCGCAACCTGTGAAGATTTCGGAAATCGTAGGCGGAAAGTTTCTTTCGGTTTGGCTGGTTGGAATTCTTTGCATTATTCCGTCACTGGTTTATCTTTATACAGTATATGTTTTGGGCGTTCCGGCCGGAAATATCGATATGGGCGCGACTTTGGGAAGTTATTTCGGACTGGTACTCTTAATTGCTGCTTTTGCTGCGGTAGGAATTCTGGCTTCGTCGCTGTCTTCCAATCAGATTATGGCGTATTTGCTGGGCGTTTTTCTTTGCTTTATTTTCTATTTTGGTATTGAACAGCTCGCGAGCTACAAACTTTTGGGAGGCGCAGATTATGTACTGCAGAATCTCGGTTTTTATCAGCATTTTATCGCTTTTACAAGAGGTTTGATAGATCTTAAAGATGTTGCCTATTTTTTTCTGATCATCAGTTTGTGTCTGTTGCTTTCGGTATATTTCGTAAACAAAAAGAAGTAGAATTATGAAGAAGTTTGATTTTAAAAATCCATACATCAAAGCACTGCTGATTATTCTGCCGGTTTTTCTTCTGCTTTATTTTTTCGGCGGGCGGCTGGATCTTACCAAAGAGAAACGCTATACACTTTCAGAATCTTCGGTTAAGATACTCGAATCCGTAAAAGATCCTCTGACTGTTGATGTTTATCTTGAAGGTGATTTCCCGGCAAGTTTTAAGCAGCTTCAGAGTGAAACCAGGTTTATGCTGGAGGAATTTCGCAAAATCAATCCGAAAATTGACTTCAGATTTATTGATCCTATCAAGACGAAAATGTCTCAGGATACGCTGATGGCAATGGGAATGCAGCCGTCGCAGCTTTCGGACGTTAAAGACGGCGAAATAAAACAGATCATTATGTTTCCGTATGCCGTTGTAAAACACAAAAGGCAGGGAACTTCCATACCGCTGATTATTCAGCAAAGCGGCATCGAGCCGCAGGAACAGCTGAACAAATCCATCGAAAACCTGGAATACAGTTTCATTTCGAATATCAAAGGAATTGTTCAGGACAAACGCAGGAATGTAGGAATCCTCGTGAATCAGGATGAACTCCGTCCCGATGAATTCAGCGGATTTGTTGAAATGACGCTGGAAAATTATAACGCCGGTCCCATTGTTCCGGAAAACGGCTCAGAAATCACAATGGCTGACCTTCCAAAGCTGAAACAGATGGACGCTCTTGTGATTGCGAAACCAAGAAAACCATTTACAGACGGAGAAAAAGTGATTCTTGACCAGTTCATTATGAACGGCGGAAAGACGCTTTGGATGCTCGACGGTGTGAATGCAGAGATGGACACGCTTTTTCAGGCAAAAAAAATCATGGCCTATCCGATTGATGTGAACATGACGGACTTTTTCTTCAATTACGGTCTCCGGGTTAATTCCGGTTTGGTGAAAGACATGCAGAAATCTGCATTAATTCGGATCGTTGGTGGAGAAGTGGCCGGAAATCCACAGTTCAACAGCTTTTTATGGCCGTATTATCCGCTGGGAATTTCGGAAAACGAAAATCCGGTTACCAGAAAT
The DNA here is from genome assembly GCA_023457935.1 of Bacteroidota bacterium. Classification (GTDB taxonomy): domain Bacteria; phylum Bacteroidota; class Bacteroidia; order Flavobacteriales; family Weeksellaceae; genus JAEXBA01. The sequence continues at coordinate 30,900 of JAEXBA010000029.1, forward strand.
ATCAATCCGGTAAAATTTGAGTTTCCGACTTCCATTGATACTCTGGGAAGGCCGGGAATTAAAACTCGCGTTCTTTTTGAAAGCAGCAACCGGACTTCTGTAAAACCGGTTCCGAACTATGTTTCCCTTTCTGAGATTGTAAAAACCGATTCCATTGCAGAGTTTGAAAAACCTACACCGCCCAAAATCTTCGCAGTTTCTGTTGAAGGAAAATTTAAATCGGCCTACGCAAGCAGAAGCGAAAGAACTGCTTATCCCGGATTCAAGGCACAAAGTCCGGAAAACAGAATGATTGTTGTGGCAGACGGTGATGTTGGCCGAAATCAGATCGTAAAAGGGCAGACGCTGCCGCTTGGATTTGATGTTTTGACCAATCAGCAGTACGGAAACGAACAGTTTCTGAGAAATGCTTTGGATTATCTACTGGATGATGCCAATTTAATGGAACTGAGAAACCGCAACATTGCAGCACGACTTCTTGACCGTCAGCGTGTGATGGATGAAAAGTCCAAATGGCAATGGCTGAATTTACTGTTGCCTTTGGTAATCATCGGTGGTTTAGGAGCGCTGTTTTTCTGGCTCAGAAAAAGGAAATTTAATTAATTGTATTTCAGACTGGCATTGTAAAAGCGCTGTCATACATCTTTGATGAAATCCTCAAAGTCATAGAAAAAACGTTCGAAACCGTCCATTTTTTCCACAAAGAATTCAAAGATTTCGCGCCAGGATTCCTTGTTGAATATTGAAACCTCTTCTTTTTCGACCCAGATTCTGGCAATCGTTTTTCCGTTTTCCAGCGTGTAGAACTCGTCTTTCTGAAATTCACCGATATAGTCTTTCAGCATATCTTCCAGCGACCATATTTTTTCGTAGTAGGCATTGCGGAACAGCTCGTCTTTCATTTCAATATCAAGAGAAACTTCCGCTTTGCGTTTATCTGCAGTAAATTTGAAGGAAAAATCCTTGATTTTGGTGTCATAAAGAAGCCATTTCCGCGGAAAACTCTTTCCGAAGGCAATCCAGAATTCTTTTTTCAGTTTGGCCGCTTCTTCTTTGCTGAACATATTAATGTGTTTAAAAACTGTATGAAATTGTGGTGAAAATCTACAGTTGGTTGCATAATCAGTCAAAAATAAGACAATCTTGATAACTTCTCTGTAAAATACCGCTGCAGATTACGCTATTTGTCTATTTTCGTACAAAGTTTTACGAATGAAAAACCTTTATATTATCGCGCTGTTCCGTTTTAAGGAAAATTATCTTATGGATGCCATTGAACATCTTAAAAAGCTGGTTGTTGAAACGCGGAAAGAGGAAGGCTGCCTTCAGTACGATTTAATTGAAGACAAAGACAATAAAGGCGTTTTTTACATGATTGAGCTTTGGGAGTCGGAGGAACATCATTTTCAGCATGGCGGTTCGGAACATCTGCTGGATTTCCGACAGGCAACTGCACGTCTGGTGGAAGAAAGCACTCAGGTTTACCGCGGTTTTAAGGTTTTCTAAGCAGCTTGGTTTTTTGGTATATGAGTGTCTGGCAATATATCATTTAAAAAAATGGAAGATATTCCAAAAATAATATCTTCCAAAAATTCAAATTACTTTAACTGTGTATTAGCAAAGTAAGTCATTGCTTTTGAAAGAAATATTGCAAATTCCGGTTGTGTTTTCCCAACAATCATTGTAAAATGTTCATCAGCAATATAAAGCTCACCTAAGCCTTTGTATTCTTTCCATTGAGAAAGAGAAGAACCATCTGTTCCCCAAAATTTTCTGGTATTTTTATAATGCCTCGCTATTTCCATTTGAACAATTTCACTTTCTGGATCCTTATCAGAAAAGCCAAACAAATTTTTAACGATTTCTTTCTGTTCATTTTTTAATTGCTCAAGTTGTTCTTTTGATAGCTTTTTTAAGTAGCTTTCACTTTTCTCTACTTTTTGTTCGCCATACTTTTCAATGGCTTCACTGCGAATTTTCTTGACTTTTTCTCTAGAAAATCCTTCATACAGTTCTTCATTAGTAATCATTTTTTTTCCTTTTAAATTTAACACTGTTTTATCAATCGTATTCAGCATCAGTGAGATTCTGTTCTGTCTTGAAATGAGATCCTGCTTATGACTTTCAAACGCTTTTATTAAGTCAAAATCAGGGTCATCCAAAATGTCAGTAATCTCTTTAAGGGAAAAATCGAGTTCTTTATAGAAAAGAATCTGTTGTAACTTCAACAATTCATTTTCTCCATACAACCGGTACCTGGCCTCGGTACGAATTGCTGGTTTTAGTAACCCAATTTCATCATAATGGTGTAAGGTGCGCACACTTACTCCGGCTAATTTTGATAATCCCTTTGCTGAATACTTTTTCATTTAATAAAAATTAAACTGACAATGCAAAGTAAAGGTATGACGTTACGTAAGAGTCAAATTTATTCGTAATTATTTTTCACTTTTTTCATTTATCCCAAATTAAGCAAGGATTCCATTGAAAAAATAAAAAGTCTGAGGAAAAAAAATTGCAGATACTGCCAATGAATTGTCACAGAATAAATGCAGCGGCTCTTCTATTATATACTTGATGCTGCTTTTTGCAGATTCACTTGGCTGCCGTTTTATTTTTCTGCTTCTTTCTTTAAATCCTGCAACCAGCTATCCATTCCTTTTTCAAGTGATTTCTGAAATAAATTAGGTAATATTTTCGTTAAAAACCCTTCAATACTTTCCTCTACGATAACCGTGGTTATACCGTTATTTTCATTTAACTTCCAGTTGTGGATGGCAAAAACGCCAAAAACTTTTCCCGTCCATCCAAATTTGCGAAATGGTTCATAAGTGTGAATTTCTGATTGTAAATTGGTACCACCGGTTTTCCAGTGAAATTTATCTCCTGCTTTTGGTGTACCGTTAAAGCTTGATTTGGTAATGCCTGAATTCCAGTTTTTCCAATTATCAATATCAGCCAACAGTTGCCAAACTTTCCTGATGTCTGCATTAATCTCAACAGTTCTTAACGCTTTTACTTTTGCATTTGAATTTATTTCTTTCATTGTAAATATTTTTCACAAATTTCAATAAAAGCGACTGGTTCTCACTTGATATTAATCAAGAATTAGCGTTTTGCGTGTTGATTTCTTATTCTGCTGAAAGTTTCAGGTGTCATCCCAATCATTGAAGCTAAATACTGTAAAGGAACTGTATTAAATAATTCCTTATTAAACTCGAAAAGTTGATTGTAACGCTGTTCAGCATTTAAAGAAATTTGATTGACAATTCTTTGCTCTAAATATCCGAAACATTTTGCAATAAATAACTTTTCTAATCTGTTCCAATCCTTAATGTGGTGGGACATTGAGCTCAATTTGGCCTGATCTATAACGAATATTTCACAGTCCGAAAGTGCCTGAATGTTCCAGCGGGCTGGTTTATTGAAATAGAAACTAACAATATCCACAACAAAAAATCCGGATGTAGAAATCCATTTTGTAATTTCTTTACCGTCAGCATCAACAAAAAATTCCCTTAAAATACCCGACTGAACAAATCCCAGTTTATTCGAATAATCATTTTCCTTCAGAAAAAAAACATTCTTAGTGAAAAATTCTAGTTCAAATTCGTTGCTTATTAAGCTTAACGTTTCTTCGTTTACGTCAAAATAATTTTTCAGATATTTTTGGAATTCGGTCATTGGTGTTTTTTTAAGCCAGTTAATGGAAATGGAATTCGCGAGCCGCTTTGAGCAAATGGTTTTCCACTGACTAAATTACAAAAAACAGGGTAGTTGAATTGCTAGTTCTCGGATTCCGCTAAAATAATACAAAAGGAAAAAGTTGCTAAATCAATTCTCAACGAAGATATTGGATTCGCCGAACAGCTTTTTTCTTAATAGGAAATAACATATGAAATACTTATCAAGTTTAAATTTCGAGATAGGATTTGCCATTTGTTTGAATACTGATTGTAGAAGTAAATTTTCCCTTTTGATTTAGAATTATAAAATTGAATGGAGGGATCTTTAAACTTTTTCTTAGTTGTGCCTGTTTGGTCGATAATTCTTAAACTTACTAATACACTTTCGTCGAATGGAATATTAAAATCCTTAAGATCGATTTTATTATTACTTTTTTTAATTAAATCGTTAACATTCAATATGATAGCTTCTGTATTTAGTGGTTCTTTACTTATGCCGTCGTCAGTATTATCATAGAAATCAATTTTTAACAGAGTTTCGTTGTTATATATTCTTTTTATCGGTATTGAAATTTCTTTAATTTTTCCAATCTTTTTCTTTTCGCCTTCAATAATGAACCCTATCGTCAGATCATTTGGAAGATTGGTAGCATTTTGTTTTAGATATCTGTCGTTATATTCAATATCTTTTTTCTCTTTTATGATAACTTCTCTTATGTCAATTACTTTTGGATTGAGGTATGCAATACTGTCAAAACTGCTAATATTTTTATCAATATAACCTGTTTTTTTTATCCTTATAGAAGTTTCATTTTGATGTTTCAATTGAATAATTCCCAAAGAATCTGAAAAGTATGAATTCCCATTAACAATTACTTCAGCATAAGGTATTGGTGTTTTATCTAAAGTATCTGCAACTGTTATTTTTTGACAGAGGAAAAAAGTTGAGAAGAAGATAAATAATATATTAACATACTTTTTCATCATGATAATCTGTATGAGGGGCGGGCTGCTTTCAACAAAAAATTGGAAAGAAACCACCTTTAGCAAAAATTTTTTCTACGGACCAAAATACGAAATAACAAGAGGAAAATAATATTTAAGATACTGCGAATGAATTCTCACAGAATATTGGCCTTGCCAAACAGCTTTGTAAAGCCGTTTGCGAATTTTATCTAACCTGCAGTGTTTTCTTGTTGAAAATCAGCAGCTTCCTTAAAGAGAAATAAGCTAAAATTAAATATCCTGAAATTAAGTAATAGGTTTCGGTTGGGGAATATTTTAAAATTTTTTCGAAAAAATTAGAATGTTGATAGTCGAAGTCGTTTTTGTCAAGATATTCCCGGCCAATTACACCACCACATACCGAAATTTTATTTTCAGCATTATTTTCAGTTTTTCTGTGAACGAGATAAAACGCGTTTGTTTTTCCTGTATCCAGTCCAAACCGGTCTTGATTGGCTTTTTCCATTAAATTAACTAGTTTTACCACATCACCATAGGAGTTTTCATCTGAAAACTGAAATTTTATTCCAGTTCTGTCAATATTTTTGTTTTCTATATTCTCAATCATTGTAAAATATTTCTTTTCAATTTCTTCACTGAAATTTGTAGGAACATTCACAACATCATATTTATATCCGTCAATTGGAATTACTGCATATTCCGGTGGCTTCTGTCCTTTTTTTGCTTTGGCGGGAAGTCCTAAATCAAGAACACGCAAATTCAAATTGTCATAAGCGGGTTTCGCATACATCCAAAAAATAATCGGAACGAAAATTAAGCTGATCATTCCACCTGCGTAGTATATTTTTTTATGCGTTTTCATTCAGCCTTGTTTTGGCAAGGTTGCCGCTAACGGGAAAAGTATTGGTGAAGGGCGGCACTTTAACCAAAATTCGGAAAGCAAAAATATTTTTCCACTGACTAAAATACGAAAATAAAGGAAGCGGAAATCATAGAGTTTCTGATTCTGTTATAATAATAAAACAAGAGGGTTTCCGTTAGGTTTCAACGCCGTCTTTTGCAATTACGATGCTGTGCGTCCGGCCACTACTCGGTTTTGTTTAATGTCCAAATTATTGCTTTTTCCTTTGTTGCTCTAAAAATTGTTGTATGCTTTTCTTTTGGTTCGTCAGAAAATTTCCATTGAATGTTTGTTAGGTTTTCAGACTTCAAAATCTCTGCTAATTGTTTTGTAAAAGGTGAAATATCTTCTGCATTTGAAGAAGCAAACCAAATCCGTTTGTCAGCAGATGGAAATTTTGCTAAATGTTGATTTGCTGTTCTTACCAAATAATGATTATTCCACCATAATGAAGGATCAAAAGCGATGTAATGGTCAAACATTTCAGGTTTCAGTAAAAATGTTTCGATCACAAAAAGTCCTGATGCAGATTCTCCAATTATACTTTTTTCAGCCGTTGTTCTGTATCGTTTATTAATTTCAGGGAAAAGTTCTTCCTGTATAAAGGCTCTGAATTTTTCTGAGCCACCAACCACCGGTGCAATTTCTTTGTCTTTTGCAACTTCTGTAAAACCTGTCAGATCTCGTCTCCGTTGGGTGTTTTCAATTCCAACAAGTATTAAAGGTTTTATTTTCTTTTCTTTAATCAGTTTAGCCAGTGTATTTGCAATGTGAGGAAAGTCTTCTTTTATTCCACCATCGGCCATATACATTACGGGCAAAGAGTCTTTACTTGCTTTATAATTTTCCGGTGTCCAAACGTTAATTACTCTTTCTTCGGCAACGTGTTTAGATTGAATTTTAAAAGTTTCGTGTTCAGGAATTGGATCTTTTGGTTGTGATGCATTTGAGCAACTTGTCCATGTTAAAACTATAAACAGCAGGTTGTAATAAATGAATTTCATATTTTCTGTTTTTGTCGATTATCAACGATGTCGCACAAAGGAAAAATTATTTGCGAAGGGTGCTGCTTTGAATAAAAAGTCGGAAAGAAAACCGTCTTGAGCAAATATTTTTTCCACTGACTAAATTATGAAAATAAAGGAAGCGGAAATCATAGATTCTCCGATTCCATAAAAAATAAAACTCAGAGGAAAAAATATTTTGTCGATACTGCAACTGAATTCTCATTGAATATTTTCAACCCTGACTTTTGCAAATACACTGTTAGCCGCAGTTTTTAATTTATATCAAATTTCATTTTAAAATGTGTTTCTGTTTCAGCATATGGTACAAAACCAATTTTTTTATAAAGTCTTTTTGCGTTTACATTTTTTTTAAGAACCTGCAATTCCACATGCTTTACTTTTGCTTCCGTATTTTCAATTAAATCAAGTATAATTTTAGTGCCAATCCCACGGTTTTGATATTCAGGCAGTAACATTATATTCTCAATAAGGGCCCTATCCTGACACTTCTCTATAACTATAAATCCAATTTTTACATTTTCAATGTATATTATTTTTGTTTTTTGAGGACTAAAATTTTTATTATGATATCCGATTTGAAAATCTTCATTCCAACCCCAAATCTCATCGATAAGATTTTTTGTAGATAATTTTTTCACTAAAAAAGTAAAATTGATATCTTCTAAATCACAATTTTTTAAAGTATACATTCTATTTTCGATAGTTGGTAAATTGCTTTTTCAGATTGATAAATTAAGGAAAAATGCAATATGAAAAGCAAGTTGCTACTAACTGCAACTGAATTCTCACAGAATATATTCAACCCCGCCTTTTGCAAATACACTGTTAGCTGTAGTTTTTTATTTGATTTTATACAACTTCAACTTATTTGCTTTTATATAATTTATCATATCATTTTGAAACTGTTTAACAAAATCTTCATTATAGAAATATGATTCAATAATTTCAGTTGATTTTAATTCTTTGTAACCATCCACAAATGAATTCCATCTTTTTTCCCAGTTTGAACTTTGATCTTGAAATTTATTATTCAATTCTTGCATTGTTTTAAATTTACCAAAAAATTCTTCTAAAACTTTGCGATAGTCAGCTGCTAATTTTGCCATTTTTGCTTCCTCCATAGATTCTAAAGCAATTATAGAAAGTTCGGGGTAATTGAAAAGGAATTGATAAACACCACCGTTATTAACTTGAGCTTCAAAATTAACAAGAGTAAATAGAACTCTTTGTTCCTTTGTTAATTGTCTTAAAAATTCTGAATGATTTTCATTTTTGTCCATTTTATCATAAACATCATTGCATAATTTCTCTATTAAATCAGAATATACATTTGGATATTGTTTATATTCTTCTCCAGCATATTTTTGCTCTATTTTTTCAATAAAGCTACTATTTAGAACGGGAAGAAAATTTTCAGTTGATTTTTTTTCCTCCAATTCAAGAAAATTTATAGTATTTTGTTTTTGAGCTTTATTATTTGAACAATTTAATGTTAAAGCAAAAACTGAAAAAAATCTGAGAATTCTTTTTATACGACTCATTTATTAAAAATTACAGCTAACGGAAAAAGTATTTGCGAAGGGCGGGCTATTTTGAACAAAAGATCGAAAGGAAAACCACTTTGAGCAAAATATTTTTTCCACTGACTAAATTACAAAAATAAAGGAAGTGGAAAATATTTTGCGGATACTGCTAACTGAATTCTTATAGAATGTATTCAACCCCCGCCTTTTGCAAATACACTGTTAGCTACAGTATTTTTATTCTTATGTATTGATATTTATTATTATACAATCCTTTTTCATTCCAAAATGATTTTACATTGTGAACCGTCAAATACAAATACCCATCTCTATTCCAAAACATTTCATTATTTTCTAATAATGGCATCCATTTTTTGAAACTTGCACTCATTTTTTGATTGACCTCATTATCAGAGATTTCGTAAAGTTCTAAATCTGCTGTAGTTTCGTAACCATTTGAATTTATACAAATAATATTTTTTTTGTCAGGCGAAATGTATGGATAATCTATAAAAGTATTCGTTCTGTCTCCGCTTGTTTTGTCAACGAATATATAATCACCACCTTCATAATAAGAGCCGGCAATTAGATATTTGTTTATGAAATCCATTTGTCCTACGTAAGTAAATATTTGCATTCCGTCATTATCTTGTGGCTTGTCAATAAACGTTACAGTCTTATTTTTACATTTCAATTCTGTAATTCCATTTTTCTTTTTTACAGCGGTTGTATCAGCTAAAAGAAAATTTATAGAAGTATTTTTCTTGCTGTCAAATAAGGCCTTATCTATTAGCTCTAAAGTAATATATTTTGTAAGTTGTTTCCCATTTTCAAAGAATTCTGTTTTTTGATTTACGTTCAAAGATGAAATTATATTTAGGTCAGTAGAAACTAGTAAGTCATCATCTGTTTTATTGAACGAAATTTTAGGTTGTGTTGCTACTGTATCTCTCGGCAAACTCTGCGTTGCCACATTGTTTGTTTTATTATTATTCCTATTGCAACTAAAAAGTGTCAGAACTAAAGCGCAATAAATTGTGTGTAGTGGTGTCGTCATAATATTGTAGCTAACTTTCAAATTTATCAAAATAATTCCATGTAATAACATGGATTTAAAGTGTTGATTGTCAATAATAAAAACAATTACAAACGACTACAAACGACTCTAAATATTTCTTTACCGAATAATTTTTCCAAACCGCTGAATCTTTGCAGCAGAGATTTGAAGAAATCAGTGACGACGGTTCAAGTCTGAATGTTTAACAATTAAAATTTATTATTATGTCACTAAGAAACAGAGTTACCCTTGTAGGTAGAACAGGAAAAGAAGTTGAAACGGTAAACTTCGAAAACGGAAAAATTGCAAAAGTGAGTCTTGCAACAACCGATTATTACACCAACGGAAAAGGTGAAAAAGTGGAAGAAACGCAGTGGCACAATCTGGTTTGCCACGGGAAAACGGCGGACATTATGGAAAAGTATGTCGATAAAGGAAAAGAAATCGCTGTGGAAGGGAAGATTACGTACAGAAGTTATGAAGACAGGGAAGGTGTGAAGCGTTATCTTACTGAAATCCGCGTAGACGAACTTGTTCTTTTGGGAAGCAAATAATGGATGCCGCAACCGGTGGAACTTCCGTTTCGCCGGTTTTTTTTAATTCTAAAAACACAAATCATGAATGTAAAAATTTTCAAAGTAAGACTGGATAACGAGCTTATCACCAAAGATCAGAAAAAGCTTGATGATTTTCTTCACAGCAACGAAATCCTGAAATACGAATCCGCTTTTGTAAGCGCAGACGAACAGTTCTGGAGCGTCATTGTCTATTTCAACGAAACAAAAACTGAGGTAAAAGAAAACAAACGCGAAAAATATTCCGCTGAAGACGAACCGCTGAATCCGGACGAAATTAAAATTCTCGACTGTCTGAAAATATGGCGCTCCGAAAAAGCCCGCGAACAGAATTTGCCGACTTATTTCATCGCCACAAACAAAGAACTGACTTCCCTCGCGAAGTTTAAACCGGCAAAGAAAGAAGAACTGCAGGAAATTAAAGGTTTTGGAAAACACAAGATCGAAAATTACGGCGAGGAAATCATTGAGATTTTAGAAAGTGTGTAATGGCTCTTGGAAAATGGTTTAAGAAGAATCTGTGTTTAATGCAATGTGGAAAGTCCGGCCAAAGCCGGACTTTCTGTTTTTTAGGTTTTGTGACTCAATTTCCTCAATTAAAGCCGTTTTTCTTCGCCAGTTCCTGGATGGATTTTTCTATGGCTTTTCCTAAGTCGTCGGAAGTGCTGTTTGCGCGCTTCTGCATTTCGCTGTCAATGTACTGCTGGCGTTTTACTGCCAGTTCAGAAATTTCCTTTTGAAGCCGCGCTCTTTCTTTGGATTTTTCGGCAACAAATTTTTCAATTTCAGCTTTCGTTTTACCTTTAAGTTCAGACGGAAGTTCGTCCTGACGAACATTTTTTATGAATTCTTTGTCGCTTTCCGCCTTGTCAACCATATCCCAGGAATCCGCTCTGTAAGCTTCTTTCTTCGATTTTGAAACGGTTCTTTCCACCGCATTGGCACGCGAAAGTGAAGCCGCATTCGCATCCTGAGTGGACTGTGCTGCTTTTTTTTCGTAACCGCGGCTGCCGTAACCTATGTAAGTATCGTTCAGTCTTGTGTTGCATTCTGAAATCCTGACATCATAAGGTGTTTCAATAAAAATCACGCGCTGATTGCTGTCGATATTAAAATATTTTCCGCCGCCCAAAACTGCGCCGTCCTGCCAATAGGTGTTGATTCCTTCGGAACGGTCGCCACAAAAAATGGTGTTTACATAAATATTTCCTTTTCTTGCATCGGAAATGGCTTCCTTATAGTTTACGCCTTGCTGGTTAAATGCTTCATTTCCTGCAATATAAATCAGTTTCATCGATTTTGAGTTGCCGTTCCATTCCAGCTGGGAAACCGCATCTTTAATCACGGCTCCGCAATATTCGGTTCCGCCGTTGGTTCTTAATGAAAACAGTTTTTCTGAAATCAGATCCAGATCCTGAGTTAAAGGTGTCACTTTTCTCACCCAGTTTTTATCGCTTAAACCGTCATTGCCGTATTCGTACAGTGCAATTTCTATTCGTGGCGTCTGGCCTTCATATTTCAGGGTTGAAAGCGTGTTTACGATATTCCAGAGCCGCGATTTTGCCTGTTCAATGAGTCCGTCCATCGAGTTGGAAGTATCCAGAAGCAGCGCAACCTGAATGGTATTGTCTGCGGAAAAATTCTGCGGTTTTTCCACGACGGTTTCGATTTTCGGTTCTTCGTACACTGCAGCGGTTCTTGTTTTGAAGTCGGATTTGGATAGGGCAAATGCCAGAACTCCACCGCTAAGTAGAGTTGTTGTAATAAGGGTTTTTGTTTTCATTATTGTAGGATTTAGTTGTTTTCTGAAGTAAAATTAGTTTCAAAACCGTCAGGAATTTTTCAAACTTGGTGAAAGTGGTGTTTCACTGGGTGAATTGTATTTATGGTTTTATGTTGAGGTTTTTTAGTTCGCCGTTTGGCGTAACAATCATAAATTCTTTCTGGTTTTTCTGATCACTTTTTGAAATCAGAACCTTAATTTCATACATCACCTGAATCACCGGTTCTACAACTATTGGATTAATTACAAAATCAAATTCCTTATTCATAACAGGATGATAAAAAATGGTAGTTGTTTTATCTGACTGATTTACGTTAGCCGATTTCCTCAAATTCAGCGTTGAGCTTCTGGAAGCTTCGTAGGAACGGTACATTTCAACCGGAATTTTTACTAAAAAGCCGTCGGACACCGATTTTTCATTGTTTTCAAACGGTTTCCCAATCAGCTGTTCATAGTTTTTAATTTTTTCCTGAATCTGAATCCGTGCCTTTGTTTCCAGCTCTTTTCTGATGTTTTCCAGAGCCGAAGCATAATAATCAACTCTCACCAGATCGTATATTTCGTTTGCTGAAAGAACTTTCATGAATTCTTCAAGCATGGCTGCTTCATTAAATTTGATGTGAATATTCTTCTTGATTTCGAACCCGGCCGGAACTTCATTGTAGGTTTTTTTGCTGAAGATTTTCTTCTCCACTTCATATTCATATGTGGGAACAAAGGAAATTACATCCACATACGTCTCAATATTTTTACCTTTTTTTATCCAAGTAAGGGCAGAAGAAATCCGCTCGTCAATCAGTCCGTTTGCTTCTTCCTGACTTTTTCCAACCTGCGTAACACTGAAAACCGCCACATAAGAATCCGCTTTTATGTTGGCAAGGCCTTTCACGCTGAAAAGTGTTTCGTCTGAGTTAGGTTTCGGTATTGTAAGAAAGTTTTCAGGAAAATTCCGCTGGTTTTCATAGTTGATGTTTCCTGATATTTGTGCTTTGATCATAAACGATGAAGCTACAGTAATGGTGAAAATCAGTTTTTTCATTGTATTCAGTTTTAAATTATCAAGGCAAACTTAACCGCTTCCTAACCTGTATTGCGTTAAAACTTGGTGAAGGTGGGTTTTCACTTGGTGAATCATTTTTCTGCATCGTCCGCAATATGTTACCTTTGTTAAGTGAAGATGAAATCTGTTTTGTCCATAATTTTTTTGCTTCTGGGTGTATTTTTTTATGCTCAGAGCAAAGGCGATGTCAGAAGTGTTCAGGTTCCGCAGAAAAAACTGGAAAAAGCTTTTAATTCCGGCGACGAAAACCAGCAGGCAGAAGCGTATATGAATTTGGGCGATTCTTACTTCAATCAAAGTAATTTTGTGAAAAGCGAAGAATTCTATCAGAAGTCGCAGCAGATTTATTCCAGACTGAAAGATGAGAAAAACCTGGCTATTGTTACCCGAAAACTTGCGCAGTCTCAGGAAAGGCAGAAAAAAGTTTCTGCAGCGGCAAGAAATTACGAAGCGGCTTCCAGTGCAAGTATGACGACGTATGAAAAATCTGTCAACACCAATGATGCTTCACGGCTTAAGACTTCCGATATTGAAAGCAAAGAAAAGGCAGTTCAACAGAATATTCGCGTAAATTCTGCAGTAAGAAATACCGGTGAACTTTCCAAAGATTACGAAAATATGGCGGAAATTAATGTTCAGCAGAACAATATACCGGCCGCGACTAAAAATCTGGAAAATGCCTACGAACTCAGCAAGGAGAAAGAACCGGACAAGGCACTGGAAATCAATCAGAAAACGGTGGATTTGCTGGTGGAACAGAAGCAGTTCGACAAAGCCATCGAAAAGAAAAAAGAGGTTTTGGAAGAAGATTTTGTTCAGGAAAATTCTGCACAGAAAGTTGTTCAGATTCAGGAACTCGCAGAAATTTATCTTAAAAGTAACGATGCTGAAAAAGCACGGGAACTTTTGGAAAACTCTTACCGTATTGCGCTGGAAAACAGCCATACCAACGAAGCGCGAAACAGTTTGCTGAAACTGGATTCTCTCAATACTGCTGAAGGAAAAACTGCTGAAAGCATCACTCTTTACAAAGACTTTCTTTCAAAACTGCCGGCAATGCTTGAGCAAGATTCGTCTTTGGTTACCGGAAAGCTGATGAAGGAAACCGAAGAACGCATCAAACAGCTCGAAAAAGAAAAGGTTCTGAAAGATGAACTGATTCAGCGGACAAGCATGTTCAACTATCTTCTGATTGCTGGACTTTTGCTGGCTTTGGGTTTCATCGCTTTTGCTCTTTTCGCACAGAAAAAACTCAAAAGGCAGAACAAAAAAATTGAGCTGCAGTCGCTTCGGCGCGAGATGAATCCTCATTTTATTTTTAACAGTTTAAATTCTGTAAATCAGTTCATTGCAGAGAACAATGAACTGGAAGCGAACCAGTATCTTACAAAATTTTCCAAGCTTATGCGCGGCGTTATGGAAAACTCTAAAGAGGATTTTATTGCGTTCAATGATGAGCTGGATTTGCTTAAAAATTATCTGTCTCTGGAGAAAAGCCGTTTTCATGATAAATTCGATTACGAAATCTCAGTTTCTGATAATCTTCAGAGCAATCACCTTAAAATTCCGGGAATGCTTATTCAGCCGTTTCTGGAAAATTCAATCTGGCACGGACTGCACTATAAGTCTGACAAAGGATTTCTGCAACTTAGTTTTGAGAGGGAAAACGACAGACTTCTGGTAAAAATTGAAGACAACGGTATCGGAATGAAGCAGAGTGAAGCCCAGAAAACCGTTCACCAGAAACAGCGAAACGGCCGTGGAATGAAGAATACTTTAGAAAGGATTTCCCTGCTCAACGAACTTTACGGAAAGGAAATTGAATGTGAAGCAAAGGACAAACCTGATGGTGAAGGAACGGTTGTACACCTTAAAATGAAAATCTGAAAATCATGAAAATTAAAGCTGTAATTGTTGACGATGAACAGATTGCGAGGAATGTTCTCCGGAATTATCTCACAAAATACTGTCCGCAGGTTGAAATTTTAGGTGAAGCCGAAAACATTAAAGAAGCTGTTCCTTTAATCGAAAATGTGCAGCCACAGTTGGTTTTTCTGGATGTTGAAATGCCGTTCGGAAACGCTTTCGACGTTCTTGAAGCCACAAAAGATCACCAGTACGAAACCATTTTTATCACCGCATTTTCGGAATATTCACTTAAAGCGCTGAATATGAGCGCTTCCTATTACATTCTGAAACCTATCGACATTCAGGAACTCATTACGGCGGTTAATAGAGTTGCGGAGACGCTTGAGAAAAAGGAAGAGCTGAACCGAAACCGTATTCTGCTCGAAAATCTTCAGAAAAAACCAGAAAAACAGCAGATTATTTTACCGACTGTTCAGGGTTTTGACGTTGTTAAAATCGATGAAATCGTACGTTTACAGGCCGACGGAAATTTTACACAGATTTTTCTTCAGGACGGCTCCAGGAAAATGGTTTGCCGATTCCTTAAATTTTTCGATGAACTGCTTGATTTTCCGTTGGTTCGTGTTCACCGGTCGCATATCGTGAATTTCAATTTCGTGAAATCTTACCATAAAAACGGCGAAATTGTTCTGAATGACGGAACAGAAATCGAAGTTTCAAACTCGTACAAAGAGCAGTTTCTGAAACTTTTTTAGTGCAGTTCAGTCAAAGAATTAAGCGTCCATCTCCGTTATAGTCTTGAATTTTATTGGTATTTTTGCACAACTATAATTGAAAGCTTAAGATTTTCACTTTCAATTTTCAATTTTCAACTGTCCATTAAATGAAGCCAAGTTTAGCAAAAGGAACCCGGGATTTTGCCGCTGATGAAGTGGTGAAAAGACGTTTTATCATCAGTACTTTACAGAAGAATTTTGAACTTTTCGGTTTTCAGCCGCTGGAAACGCCAAGTTTTGAAAATCTCTCCACTTTAACCGGAAAATACGGTGAAGAAGGCGACCGTTTGATTTTCAAAATCCTGAATTCGGGAAATTATCTTGATAAAATTTCTGATGAAGAACTGGGTTTGAAAAATGTCGCTGCACTGACGCCGAAGATTTCTGAAAAAGCACTCCGTTATGATCTTACCGTTCCGTTTGCACGTTTTGTAGCAATGAATCACGGACAGCTAAACTTCCCGTTTAAAAGATACCAGATTCAGCCGGTTTGGAGAGCAGACCGTCCGCAGAAAGGCCGTTTCAGAGAGTTTTATCAGTGTGATGCAGACGTTGTCGGAAGTACTTCGCTATGGCAGGAAGTGGAACTCGTACAGTTGTATTTAACTTCTTTTGATGAACTGAAAGTTCCGGTGAAAATTCATATCAATAACAGAAAAATTCTTTCCGGTTTGGCAGAATTTGCGGATATTTCTGACCAGCTGATTGATTTTACCATTGCGCTTGACAAACTTGACAAAATAGGGAAGGACGGTGTTGTAAAAGAACTTAAAGAAAAAAATATTTCTGATGATGCCATTTCGAAACTGACTTTCCTGTTTGAAAATAAGCCGCAGGATGAAGTCATACAAATCCTGAAACAGAATTTTGAAAACAATGAGACCGGTAAAGCCGGCGTTGAGGAACTGGAATTTGTTCTTGAAAACTGCCGGAAATTGGGAATTGAAGATCTTGTTTTTGATACTACTTTAGCGCGCGGACTGGATTATTACACCGGTGCAATTTTCGAAGTGAAAGCGCTGAATGTGGAGATCGGTTCCATTGGCGGCGGTGGAAGATATGACAATCTCACTGAAGTTTTCGGCGTGAAAAATGTTCCCGGTATCGGTATTTCTTTCGGACTGGACCGTATTTACCTCGTGATGGAAGAACTCGGGCTTTTCCCTGAAAATTCCAACAGCAAAACCGAATTTCTGTTTGCCAATTACGGTGATCAGGAAGCTTTGGCGGCACAGAAAATCATAGCTTCTCTGCGTCAGAAAGGAATCGCTGCGGAACTGTATCCCGAAAGTTCAAAACTGAAAAAGCAGTTTACATACGCAGAAAAGAAAGGCATTCCAAACCTGATTTTTGTAGGTGAAGAGGAAATGAAAAATTATACGGTGACAGTGAAAAATCTGGAAAGCGGTGATCAGAAAACGGTTTCTCTGGAAGATTTTCTCGCGGTAGAACTGTAAAAATTAAGTTTTTTAATTTACGTTGAAAGTTTCTCAATCGCTTTCAGCATATTGATTCCTTTTCCGAGCGTCGGTTGGAAGATATCGCCTTTTTTCTGAATTCTGGCCAATGCGTTTTCAATATTCCAGTCGGTTGGTTGGAGTCCTGATTTTACTTCTTTCCATTCCAAAGGCATTGAAACAGGCGCTCCGTTTTTTGGGCGCAAACTGTAAACACTCGCCAACGTCTGTCCGCGACGGTTCTGAAGATAATCGAGGTAGATTTTATTCTTATCGCGCTTTTGTAAACTGCGTTCCAGAGTCGTTAAATCAGGCAGCTCTTTCTGAACCATCTGCATCAGAATATGCCCGAAATTTTTCACCTGATCAAAAGAATATTTCGCGCCCATCTGAATATAAACATGAATTCCTGAACTTCCCGAAGTTTTTGGATAACCTTCAATTTTAGCTTTGTCCAGGACAGTTTTCACCATTAAAGCAGTTTCAATAACGTCTTCAAAAGTATTGTTGTCGGAAGGATCAAGGTCCAGAACCAGATAATCGGGATTTTCAAGATTTGTAATCCGGCTCGTCCAGACGTTCATTTCAATGGCGCCGAGATTATTCAGATAAGCCAAAGTTGCCCCATCGTTGCAGATGATGTAATTGATATTTTTCTCGTTGCTTTCGGAGAAAATTTCTTCAGTCTGAACCCAATCCGGCGTTGAATCTGCAGCGTCTTTCTGATAAAAACTCATGCCGTCAATTCCGTTTGGAAAGCGGTTTAAACTTTGCGGCCGGTCTTTTAAATGTGGAAGAATAAACTCAGCAACACTCTGATAATAAGCCACCATATCGCCTTTTGAGATACCGTCTTTCGGCCAGTAAATTTTATTCTGATTGGTCAGTTTAACTTCCTGTTTTCCGATTTTTGTTTTCTGTTCATTTTCCCTCTGAACCACTGATTTTTTTACAGGTTTTGAGCTGTTTTTATCCAAGTTTTCGGTTTCATTCTCATCATTTTCCTGAACATCATTTTCCTTTAAATCTTCAGCAGATTTATCTTCGCGAAGCTGCAGAAACACGGGATGACGGTAAATTCCGTCTTTTGTGATTTCAGTAAATTTAATTTCAGCAACCAGTTCAGGTTTCAGCCAGGTTGGTTTGTCGTTGGTTTTCGGGATTTTTTCAAACGGAGAGTCATCGGTAATTAAAGGTTTCATTTTTTCATGAACCGATTTCAAAATTTTGTCTGAAAATCCTGTTCCGATATGTCCGCAAAAAACCGGTTTTTCACCTTCGAATCTGCCTAAAATCAGCGATCCGAAATGTTTTCTTGAACCTTTTGGAGCAGTAAATCCACATATCAGAACGTCGTCGGTTTGCTGCGTTTTAATTTTGAGCCATTCGGAACTTCGGACGCCTTTTTTGTAAGAACTTTCCGTTTTCTTGGCAATCATTCCTTCCAAGCCCATGTTTTCAACAAGCCGGAAAAAATCCTTGCCTTTTTCCAGAACATGATCGTGATATTTGACGTAATCGCTCTCCTTCAAAGCATCTTTCAACAGTTCTTTTCGCTGAAGATAGCTCAGTTTTTCGGTTGAATGTCCGTTCAGCCAAAGCAAGTCAAAAACCTGAAAAATGACGGTCAGATTCGGTTTGTCGCCAATCTGCTGCAACAGCTGAAAATTCGGTTTTCCTGATGAATCATAAGCGACAAGTTCACCGTCAATCACCATCGGAAAATCCTGAAGTTTCAGCTGGTTGAACACTTTTTTGAATTTCTGCGAAAAATCCAGTCCGTTCCGCGAATACAGTTGCGGTTCATCGCGCAGATCGGCAATGGCGCGGTAACCGTCCCATTTTATTTCGAATGCCCATTCGTCGCCGTCAAAAGGTTTTTCTACACTTTTGCAGAGCATCGGAACGATGAATTTTTTCAGCTTTTTCTCACCGGAAAGGGCAGGAGCGTAGTTTTTATAAACCTTTACTGATTCTTTTTTGGATTTTTTCTGATTGAGATAAGCCGTGACTTTTGAGTTGGCTTCCGTCTGTTCTTCAGCATCGTAATTTTCTGTGGTGGAAAATTCATCTTTATGTTTGATAAGCAGCCATTCGTTACCTTTTTCAGCATTCTTGATTTTCACCAAAGCGAATTCACCTTTCAGTTTTTTTCCTTTCAGAATAAATTTCAGCGAACCTTTGTGAAGGTCTGCTCTCATTGCCAAATCGTTACTTTTTCCTTTAACTTTTTCCAGCGGCTCGTACGTTCCGGAATCCCAGATTTCCATTTCGCCTGCACCGTAATTTCCTTTCGGAATGCTGCCTTCAAAATCTTTGTATTCAAACGGATGATCTTCGGTCATCATCGCCAAACGCTTGTCAGAAGGATTCAGCGACGGACCTTTCGGAATTGCCCAGCTTTTCAGAACGCCGTCCATTTCCAGACGTAAATCGTAATGAAGATGCGTTGCCGCGTGCCGCTGAACCACGAACTGCAGTTTTTCCGAACTTTCCCTGGATTTTCCCTTGGGTTCGGAAGTCTGCTTGAAATCACGTTTTTTATTGTATTCCTCTAAATTCATTTAATGGAAAGTTGAAAATTGAAAATTGAAAATGCGGCTCACTTTCAACTTTCAATTCTCCATTTTCAATTGATTATCCTGTTTTCTTTTTTCCGGCTTCCAGACTTGCTTTCAGTTGAGCCATCAAATCGGTTGCAGTGCTTTCCTCTTCTTTTTCTTCGGTGATTTTCACTGCTTTTCCTTTGGATTTCTGTTTGATGATTTTCATGAGATCATCGTGATAAGTGTCTTTATATTTTTCCGGCTCGAAGTCGGTTGCAAGCTGAGAAATCAGTGATTCTGCCATTTTCAGTTCATCGGCTTTCGGCGCTTTTTTCGTGGGAAGTTTCAACTCTTCAAAACTGCGGATTTCTTCAGGAAAACGCATTCGGTTTACCATCAGAATTTTATCTTCAAAAGGACGCACCAGACATAGAATTTCTTTTTCGCGCAGGATGAAAGTTCCGATTCCGGCCATTTTGGTTTTCATTAATGCTTTGAGAAGCAGTTTGTAGGCTTCTTCACCGTTTTTTTGTGGTTCCAGAAAATAGGGTGTTTCAAAATAAGCGGGATCTATTTCGTCATGTTTCACAAACTGTTTGATGGAGAGAATTTTATTTTTTTCGGGACTTACAGCTTCAAAATCTTCCTTTTCAAGAACGATATATTTGTCCTCCATTTTATAGCCTTTCACGATGTTTTCGTAAGCGACTTCTTTTCCCGTTTTTTCGTTGACGCGCTTGAATTTGATATTGCTGAAATCCTTGCTGTCCAGCATGTCCAGATCGAGTTTCGATTCTTCCGAAGCAGAATATAATTTGATGGGAATATTAACAAGGCCAAAACCAATGGCGCCGTTCCAGATTGCTCTCATAAATCACAGATTTTGTTGGCTAAATTTATAAAAGTAATTAATGAGCTGTTTAACACAATCTCACTAAATTTGTATAAAATCATGTGTGTATGAAGATTGCGACCTATAATGTCAACGGTGTTAACGGGCGGCTTCCGGTTCTGTTGAGATGGCTTGAGGAAACAAAACCGGATATCGTTTCTCTGCAGGAACTGAAAGCGCCACAGGAAAAATTTCCCATTAAGGAAATTGAAAATGCCGGATATCACGCATTGTGGAAAGGTCAGAAATCCTGGAACGGTGTTGCCATTCTCTCAAAGAATGAAATTCCCGCAGAAAGAACCCGAATACTTGACGGAAATGACGAAGATGAACAGAGCCGTTATCTGGAAGCGCAGGTTGGCGGACTGATTATTGCGTGTATTTATTTACCGAATGGAAATCCGTATCCGGGACCGAAATTCGATTACAAACTGAAGTGGTTTGAAAGATTGAAAGCCAGAGCAGAATTGTTGATTTCTTCGGAAAAGCCTACGGTTTTAGTTGGAGATTTTAACGTAATGCCAACAGAAAAAGACGTGTACAAACCTGAAAAATGGGTGAATGATGCGCTCTTCCGAACCGAAGTACGGGATGCTTTTTTTGAATTGCTGAATCAGGGTTGGACCGACGCAATCCGTGAACTTTATCGCGATGAAATCATTTATACTTTCTGGGATTATTTCAGAAAAGCGTATGAACGGAATGCGGGTCTGCGAATTGATCACTTTCTGCTTTCCCCCGAACTGAAAGGAAAACTGAAAGAAGCGAAAGTGGATAAACATGTCCGTGGTTGGGAAAAAAGCAGCGATCATGCGCCGGTGTGGATTGAACTGGACGATTGAAACAAACTGTTTTAAAAATACAAACTGATAAAAACACTTTTAAAAGGACATTTTCTTCATTTCTTTTCTTCGTTTATTCCTCATTATTTACTCAGCAAAACAAAGCCATTCTTCTTCCACGGAGAAATATTTCTGTAGCATTAATTTAAAAATAGTCACCATTGTTTCCGGAAACAGCGAGAATATCAAGAAAACCTTTGAAATATCAAGAAAACCTTTGAAATTTCCCAAATCTCAAATCTCCCATCTGAAATCTTAATCGAATCCACAATTCCATTCAAAGTAGCACTTGGTCTCATTGCAGCGTCTGTTTTTGCTGAAATCTGCGTGATAATAACCGCCAATTTCCTGCGCTTTAGATTTAAATTTATATAAACTTTTAAATTTTCTCATATATTATTGATTTTCATTAAGTTAAGTATGTTCTTAAAAATTCTCGTTAAGCGGATGTAACAAATGATCTCTATTTCTACTAACTCTACAGAAATGCAAAAGATGCGAAACCTTGAAAAGGAATTTTTGGAGAAATTAGAAAAACACAAAGCAGTGATTTTCAAAATTTCGAAGATGTATATGGACGATTATGAGGACCAGAAAGATCTTTTCCAGGAAATTACTTTTCAGACGTGGAAAGCGTATCCGAAGTTTGAAGGAAGAAGCGAATTTTCAACCTGGCTTTACCGGATCGCGCTGAACACCGCCATTATGTTTTTGAAATCACAAAAGAAAAAAAGTTTCATCCAAAACAGCGAAACGGTGAATTTGAAGGTTCTGCAGGAAGATTACAATTTCGAAGAAGAAGAAAATCTGAAAAAAATGTACGACGCCATCCATCAGTTAAACGCCATTGATAAAGCATTGATTTTCTACTATCTGGAAGATTATTCCGGAAAGGAAATGGCAGAACAGCTCGGACTTACCGAAGGAAACTGCCGCGTGAAACTGAACCGCGCAAAGGATAAACTGAAACAGCTATTAACTTAACAAAATCTGCAAGATGAATTTAGATCATTTGAAAAATACGTGGAAAGAAGAAAAAATTTCGGAAACACCGGAGATTTCCACACAACATAAGAACGAGCTCAGTATGCCGCTGCAGCGCATCCGCAAGAATATGCGTATGGAATTCTGGAGCAGTGCATTCACCATTGTTCTATTTATTGCGGCAGCTTTCTTTATTGAAAATGTGAAGTTGCGCATTTACCTCATTATGCTGCTTTTGGCGATGGCTTTGGTAACGGCGTTTTATTTTTCAAGATTTTATTTGCTGTATAAAAACCTTACGGATACGTCGCTGAACACTAAAGACAGCCTGAAAGACATGCTCTTTAATCTAGAACTGAACCGGCAATATTACGTTTCCTATTATCTGGCTTTTGTGCCGTTTTTTGTAGCGGGATATATTCTCACTTTTGAGTATTCCCCGATTTATGAAAAGATTTCAGCTACAAGTTTAATCGTGCTGTTTACTGGATCGGTGGGCTTAGCGCTGTACCTGGTTTATGTGATGGGAAGATGGTGGTTTAATGAATTTTACGGAAAATATATTTCGCAGATTTCACAACTTTCAAGGGAAATGGGGAACGGAGATATCGGTTATAATTTCGGTAAAAATATTTTCGGTGATTACAGGAAGAAATCAGTTTTCATGAAAATGCAGGATTTTTTAGAATCGAAAATCGGAGTAGCCGGAAAGATCGTTAATATTGTGATTTGGATTGCGTTTTTATTGCTTGGATTCTCTTTGTTGGGCTTTGTTATCGGATTTCTTTTTGCTGTCATAAATCCATAATTTCTGTTTTTTTGAATGAATCTTTTAGAAGTAGTGACTTAAAAATAAAAAAATACCTTCCGATTGTGGAAGGTATTTTTATTAATAATATCTGAAATCTCAAATCTGAAATCTCGTGTCTGATTTCTATATCGAATCCACAATTCCGTTCAAAGTTGCACTCGGTCTCATTGCAGCGTCAGTTTTGCTGAAATCTGCGTGATAATAACCGCCAATTTCCTGCGCCTTTCCTTGAGCTCCGATCAATTCTTCGTTAATTTTAGCTTCATTCGAATTCATTGCTTCTGCAACGGGCTTGAATTTCGCAGCCAAATCTGCATCTGCAGTCTGGTTTGCCAAAGCTTCCGCCCAATACATCGCCAAATAGAAATGAGAACCTCGGTTGTCAATTCCGCCCAGTTTTCTTGCCGGAGATTTATCTGTAGCCAGGAATTTCGCATTTGCTTCATCCAAAGCATCTGAAAGAACCTGCGCTTTTTTATTGTCCTGAGTTTGTGCCAAATGTTCCAAAGATGCCTGCAGCGCAAGGAATTCACCTAAAGAATCCCAACGAAGATAACCTTCTTTGATAAACTGTTCGATGTGTTTCGGTGCAGAACCTCCCGCTCCGGTTTCAAACAAACCACCACCGTTCATCAACGGAACAATGGAAAGCATTTTTGCAGAAGTTCCCAATTCCAGAATCGGGAACATATCGGTTAAATAATCTCTCAGAACGTTTCCGGAAACCGAAATCGTGTCTTTTCCTTCACGGCCTCTTTTCAAAGTTTCCAGCATCGCATCTTTCACATCCATAATTCTGATGTCAAGTCCTGCTGTATCGTGATCCTGAAGATATTTTTCAACTTTCTTGATGATTTCTCTGTCGTGCGCTCTTGATTTATCCAGCCAGAAAATCGCTGTCGTGTTGGACAATCTCGCTCTGTTTACGGCCAGTTTCACCCAATCCTGAATCGGCGCATCTTTCGTTTGGCACATTCTGAAAATATCGTCCTTCTGAACCTTCTGTTCCAGTAAAGTATTTCCGTTTTCATCCAGAACTTTCACACTTCCGTCTGCAGACATTTGGAAAGTTTTGTCATGAGAACCGTATTCTTCAGCTTTCTGAGCCATCAAACCAACATTCGGAACTGAACCGAAAGTCTTCGGATCAATCGCACCGTTCTCTTTCATATCCTGAACAATAGCGTCGTAGAAACCGGCATAAGTTCTGTCCGGAATAATGCAAACCGTGTCTTCCTCTTTACCTTCTTTGTTCCACATTTTTCCGCCGCCACGAACTAACGCCGCCATGGAAGCATCTACAATAACGTCTGAAGAAACGTGGAAATTGGTAATTCCCTGATCAGAATTTACCATTGCGATTCTCGGTCCGTTGGCAATCGCAGCATCGATATCAGCTTTGATTTCTGCTTCTTTCGGAGTTCCGGCAATTTTTTCGAATAAAGTCGCCAAACCGAAGTTCGGATTGATATCCAGTTCCGCAAAAGTGTCTTTATATTTCGCAAAAACATCTTTAAAATACGTTTCCACAATTGCGCCGAAAATAATTGGGTCAGAAACCTTCATCATCGTTGCTTTCAAATGCACAGAAAGTAAAACGTCTTTTTCTTTAGCTTGTTCAATTGCAGTTTGCACGAAAGATTTCAACGCATTCAGATTCATTACTGAAGAATCAATTACTTCACCGGCTTTAAGCGGAGAAGCGTCTTTCAGAACCTTTTCAGAACCGTCGTTTCCGTATAAAATAATTTTGAAAGTTCCTGCGTCGTCAACCGTTGTGGAAGTTTCAGTACCGTAGAAATCGCCTTCATTCATGTGTGCCACAGAAGTTTTGGAATCGGATTTCCATTCGCCCATTCTGTGCGGATTTGCCTTTGCATAATCTTTTACGGATTTCGGAGCGCGGCGGTCAGAATTTCCTTCTCTCAACACCGGATTCACTGCAGAACCCAATACTTTCGCGTATTTTTTATTGATGGCGGTTTCTTCGTCGTTCTTCGGTTCAGCCGGATAATTCGGAAGGTTGTAGCCCTGTTTCTGAAGTTCAGCAATCGCTTCTTCCAGCTGCGGAACAGATGCCGAAATATTCGGAAGTTTAATGATGTTGGCTTCCGGTTGAGTAGCCAGTTTTCCCAGTTCAGCCAGATAATCCGGAATTCTCTGCTCTTCAGTTAAAGCATCAGGGAAATTCGCTAAAATTCTTCCCGCCAAAGAAATATCCGGAACTGCGATTTCGATATCTGCAGTTTTGGTAAACGCTTTTACCATCGGCAAAAAGGAATGCGTTGCCAGCATCGGCGCCTCGTCCGTTAATGTGTAATAGATTTTCGCTTGTGACATTATTATTGTTTATTTTTTTAATGAAATTTTAAGGAATACAAATTTAGTTAAAATTTGGGTTTTATGGGCAATCCCGCACAAGATTTTCCCGCTGCTGTTCCCTCAGAAATTTGTGCGGGCCGGGCTATCCGCTGCAATCTTTTCTGTTCGGCATATCCTCTCACAAAAAAGGATTTCCGCTGCTATCCCTATTGCGGAGCGGCGTTGAAGTTTACCGTTTCCAATAAATCAAGGCTGGATTTTCCTGAATTCAAATCTTCCTTTGATGAAGCGGTTCAGATAAATTCCTTTTCCGAAATAAGCACGGAATTCCTCAAAGATTTCCGGCGGAACTTTCAGATAATCGTACACCAAACCGGAATTGAAGAAAATCCTCAGCGTTTCCGTTTCGGCGAAGTATTCATATTTCGAAATTACGTTGGAAGGCATACGATATGCATTCAAAAATCGTTCAATACTGGAATAAAGCGGGAATATTTTCCTATTTTTAAGGTTCAGAATTCATTATGCCGAACAAAAAAATATCTCTGATTCTATCCGGCGGCGGTGCCCGCGGTTTGGCGCACATTGGCGTTTTGGAAGAGCTTGATGCGCGCGGATACACCATTACACAGATTTGTGGAACTTCGATGGGTGCTTTAATTGGCGGCATTTATGCGTGTGGAAAAATTGAGGAATTCAAGGGCTGGATCTCCAATCTTAACCGTTACCGGATGTTCCGGCTGATGGATATTTCATTCCGTAATAAGGGTTTAATTAAGGGTGAGAGAATCATGAAATCCCTCGGCGAATTTATTCCTGATATTGATATTGCGGAACTGCCGATTACATTTTCCGCCGTTGCTTCCGATATTTTGGGCAGAAAAGAAGTGGTTTTCCGTGAAGGCAGTCTTCATGAAGCGCTTCGTGCCTCAACTTCAATACCTACACTTTTTACGCCGGTGCAGAGAGACGGAATGGTCCTGGTGGACGGCGGTGTGTACAATAATCTGCCCGTTAATCACGTAAAGAAAAAATGGGGAATGCGGATGATTGCGGTAGATGTAAATTCCAGAAAATTCGAAGAAGAGATCGCAGTTGGCTCTGAAGATGTAGAAAAATCTGCGGAAGAAATGCACGAAAACGAGATTACTACGCCGGATAAAACCGCTAAAATTCTGAAGCATGATGCGGCCGTAACTTACCGCTGGATGCTCGACAGAACCATAAGTATTATGATTGAGCAGACGGCTTTGACTTCAGTTTCCAAAAATCCACCCGATCTGCTGATCAACATTCCGCGTAAAACTGCAGGAATGCTCGATTTTCTGAAATATGAAATGCTGATTGAGGAAGGCCGGAAATCTGCCAAACGGTATCTGGATGAATTCGAAAAGAAAGAATCTGAAGGTTTCTTCAACCGTCTTCTGAAGAAATTCTGAAAAAGTTAAAAAAGTATTAAATGCCTTTATTTGCTTCGTTTTCGCCTGGTTTTTGATTAGATTTGAGAAAATCATTAAAAAATTTAGATTATGGCAAATATTACTTTAAAAGGAAATCCGGTAACAACTTTCTCCGATCTGCCCGAAATCGGCACGCAGTTGAAGGAGTTCGCGCTGGTGAATGACAAACTTGAAGTGAAACTGCTTTCGGACTACGACGGCAAGAAAAAAATCCTCAGTATTTTTCCAAGTATTGACACAGGCGTTTGTGCTGCAGCGGCAAGAAAATTTAACGAAAGGGCAGGAGCGCTCAGTAATACAGTGGTGATCAATATTTCTAAAGACCTGCCGTTTGCACTCGGAAGATTCTGTGCGGCAGAGGGTCTGGACAATGTAGAAACACTTTCCGATTTCCGCGGAACGTTCGGAGATGATTACGGAATGGTTATCGCCGATTCTGCAATGAAAGGATTGCTTTCCAGAGCGGTAATTGTTACGGACGAAAACAATATTGTAGTGTATACAGAGCAGGTTCCTGAAATTACAGATGAGCCGAATTATGAAGCAGCGCTGAACGCAGCAAAATAATTTTCGGTAACAGATGAGTAAGAGCGCGGAGAAATCCGCGTTTTTTTGTGCAATTCACACAAGAAACAAAATACCCGGAAGGCTTTTGCCTTCCGGGGAAATTTTATATGAATCTGAAAAATCTGTTATTTTCTGATCACTTTCAATGCACCTTCCTCTGTTTTAAGAAGATAAAGCCCTGTTTTTAAAGAGGATAGATCAATTTTGTTTTCGTTTTTTATTGGTTTGATAATGAAACTTTTACATTTTGTCTTTCCAGCAATTTTTTAATGCTGATTTTGCCTGATATACTATTAACTAAACTATTTTACGTATTGAAGCCAGGTGTTTTACAAAGATTAATTCATCCAAAATGTATACTGAACGGTGAAATATTTAGTAATTTAGTAAGATGAATGATGCGCTGAAATTCGTCTATCAACATCCGTTAATTTCCGAAAGTGAACTGGAAAAAATTTCAGCATTTCATCATCCGGTTCAGTTCAGAAAAAATGAATTCCTGATGAAGGAAGGCGAAGTTGCGGATGAATATTATATTTTGACGGAAGGTTTGGTTCGGGCGTTTGTTCACGATTATGATAACAACGAAATCACAACTGAGTTTTTTGTGGAAAAAGACATCGTGATTATTCCGTCCTCGCTTTTTCAGAAAAATCCGTCCGAAGAAAATCTTCAGGCAGTAACCGACTGTCAACTGCTAAAGATTCAGTACGATGACTTTCAGCATTTGTTTCACGAAATCGAAGGTTTCCGCGAGTGGGGAAGAATGTGGTTTTCGTACCAGGTTTTCTCCATGAAACAGCGTTCTCTTAACGTTATTACCAAAACCGCATCCGAACGTTATTTGAAACTGATGAAAGAAAAACCGCAGATCATCAGATTTGCTCCTTTAAAACAGATTGCTTCTTATCTCGGGATTACCGATACTTCGTTAAGCCGCATCAGAAGAGAAATTTAAAATCAGAACCATGATCAATGTAATCGTTTCCTATACCGTTCCTGAAAGTTTTGTTGAGAAAAATCTGGCAAATATTTCAGCGTTTCTAAAAGATTTCGAAAAACTTGATTCTTCAAAATTTCAGTACAGAATTTTACAGAAAAAAGGGGATCATTCATTTGTTCATATTTCGAAATATGCCGATGAAAAAATTCAGCAGGAACTTTTGAATGTACCTTCATTTCTGAATTTTCTGAAGCAGCGCGATGAGAGTTGCGAAGATATTCAGCAAAAAATTGAAGTGTTTGATTTCATTGGTGAAACAGGTAATTTTTAAAAATTAAAATCATGGCAAAAACATTCGACAAAGCAACCGTTTTCAGTTTCAAAGAACTGATTGATTATGCCGACGGCGGTGTTGTTAGCAAACAGGTTCTGAAAAACGAAGCCGGAAACATCACTCTTTTCTCATTCGACAAAGGAGAAGGACTTTCTGAACATTCCACACCTCACGATGCGTTGGTGGAGGTATTGGAAGGAACCGTCGAGATCACGATTGGTGGCGTAAAATCCACGCTTTCAGAAGGACAGTCTGTTATTTTGCCGGCAACTGTTCCGCACGCTTTATTGGCGGTGGAAAAATACAAAATGCTGCTCACGATGATCAAAGGATAATTTTCTTGTCCTATGGCAAGTGTTGCCGTTTCAGAAATCATTTAACTTTGAATCAAAGATTTAAAGCAAAATTATGGAAGCAACAGCACTTGAATTTCTGAAAATACAGTTTGATTTCAACAGCGATGTTATTTCGAAGAACATTGCCGCAATTACCAACGAAGAATCACAAATGTTTCATCAAAACGGAGCTAATCCTTTGAACTTGATTTTTGGTCATCTGATTTTGGTCCGGAATTCAATGATCGCAATTCTCGGTGGAAAACCTGTTTTTAATGATGACGAATTTTCCGTTTATAAACGCGGAGAAAATCCGGAACAACACAAGGACAGTTTCACCGATTTTGAAACCCTCAAATCTTATTACAAAGATTCCGAAAACGAACTGAACCGAATTTTCAAAAGTTCGGTAGAAATCAATCCGAAAAATATCAGCGATCTTTCGGCTTTAATGCTTCACGAGATTTATCACGCCGGTCAACTCGGATACATCAGACGGCTTTTAGGAAAAGAAGGCGCCATTAAATAATTGTGCGTTAAATAATTCTTAATTGGATTTTTCTTAACAGAATTCAGTGCCGGAAATCTCTAATTTTAAAGATTACAAAATCATCATTATGGAAAATAAACAAATTGTAAAACAGTTTCTTGATAACCTTTTTATTGATAACGATAAAGCCTACGAAGTAGTTTCAGACGATATCCGCGCAAGTTGGCCGGGTTTCGGGATGGAAGATCTTGTAGGCAAAGAAACGCTTCGGACTTTTTTCGATGAGAACGGTCCGGATAAAGTAATCGAGCAGAAAGTTGCCAATTTTATCGCAGAAAACGAAACTGTAATTGGTGACGGATTCATCATCACAGAACGCAACGGCAAAGTGGAAAAATCGCATTTCGCGGATATTTACACGGTACAGAATGGAAAAATCACGAACCTGAAATCTTATATGGTTGTGGATCAGGGAAATAAAAATCAGGAATAATGGAAAAGCAAGTCTCAACGTATCTGTTGTTTGACGGAACCTGTAAACAGGCTTTGCAGTTTTACCACGAAATCTTCGGAGGCGAAATCAGAATGCAGTCTGCAGGCGAATCTCCGATGGCAACACAGTTTCCTGAAGAAATGCACCAAAGAATTATCAACGGAAGTATTGTCGGAGAAAATCTAAATCTAAGTGCTTCAGACTGGATGTTACCTTCAGAAAAGCCGGAACGCGGAAATATGAATTGTCTGTATGTTGCCGGAAACAGCGCAGAGAACACACAAAAAATTTTTGAACTTCTTTCGAAAAACGGAAAAATTACTGATGAACTCGCTGCACAACCTTTCGGTATGTATGGACGGTTAATTGATCAGTTTGGCGTTATCTGGATGTTTCACACCAATTCAAATAATTAAACAATGGAAAATGTCTGGCTCAATCTTCCCGTGAAAGATCTCGATAAAACAGATCAGTTTTACAAAGCAATCGGTTTCAAACCGAACGGCAAGAAGTATAAAAACGAAGAACTCGTAAGTTTCGTTGCAGGAACGAATAAACTGATAGTCCATTTTTTCAGACAGAAAATTTTTGAAAAATTCGTCAGTTCAAAAGCGACCAACACTGCAAAATCCAACGAAGTAATTATCACCATCGGTTCCAAAACCAAAAAGGAAATCGAAAAAATAGCCGCCAAAGTGGAAAAAGCAGGCGGAAAAGTCATCGCAAAACCTGCGCGTTACGACGGTTATTTCGGAAGCACTTTCGCCGATCCCGACGGTCACAAATGGAATTTCCTTCTCCTCGAAAAAGACATGTAAGAAATTATCACTAAAATTTCAAATCTCAAATCTCAAATTTCAAATCATTTATTATGAAACTAAATCCCTACCTAAACTTCGATGGCAACTGCGAAGAAGCATTCAACTTTTACAAAAAAGTTTTTCAGACAGAGTTCAATCAGTACGGAATCATGCGTTTCGGCGACATTCCGCCACAGGAAGGCATGACAATTCCCGATGAGGTAAAAAACCGCGTGATGCACGTCGGAATCAACATTGGAGACCAAGTTTTAATGGGCTCCGACATTATGCCCGGAATGACGAACAACCAGGGCGGGGATAATTTCCGTCATGGCG
>JAEXBA010000030.1 GCA_023457935.1 Bacteroidota bacterium
ATTTCGGATCTTGAAAAAATGAATTATAAAATCAACAGAATTTCCGCGATTGGAAGAACAGAAATGATTCTGATTGACGAAAACGGAACCATTACCGGAGTTGCTGACGGACGCGGCGACGATTCTGTAGCGACAGAATAATCAGACTAAAATTTTAAGACTTTTTGGAAGAACTTTAGCATGAATCGGTGATTCGATTTTCTTGAAATCACCGTCGATATGCCAGTTTTTGGTATTCACTTCAAAATCAATTTCCGGAACGGATAAATACGTGAGATAATCGTCGTCTTTCAGTTTTTTCGTGAACATTTTCAACGCAAAAAGCAGCGAATAATACAGCGGAAATTTTTTCACCAAAACCACTTCCATCAAACCGTCGCTTTTACTCGCATGCGGCGCAATGTAAGCGTTGTTCCCGAACTGACGCGTGTTTGCGATATTCAGCATGAGATATCTTCCGTTGTGAATTTTGAGTTTTTCATCAGAAAATTTTACCTTAATCGGTTTGTAACTGAAAAAAGTCTGCACCGAAACTTTGATGTAGTTTTTGAAACCGCGCGAAGTTTTTTCGAATTCCTTCACCACTTTTCCATCGAAACCGGTTCCTGAAACATTGATAGAAAGATGATTATTAACGAGGAAAGTATCAATCTGTCTGGTTTTTTTGGCTTTGATTTTCTCTAAAAGTTCAGCAAGGTTTTTGTGAAAATTGGTTTCATTGGAAAATCCGTTTCCGGAACCTGCAGGAAAAATGGCAAGAATTTTCTCAGTGTTGATCAGCTTTTGTGCGACAGAGGAGATTGTTCCGTCACCACCAATGGCCACGAAAATTTCAGTCTGTTCAAAATTTTCATCAATAAAATTTTCTGTTCCATCGAACGATTCTGAAATATAGAAATTCGGATTCTCGACCTTTTTCTTAATCTGATTAAGAACCGGTGCGTAATTTCCTTTCGCAGAATTCGGATTGATGATAAAAGCTACATTTTTCACGGCTCAAAAATAGAAAATGCTTCCGGTTGGGAAGCATTAAATTTTATTTAATTGACATTCGTTCTTTAAACTCCGGCTTCAATGCGGATGAAATTGCCGAAAACGGAACTTCTACAGGAATAATTCCTGCTGCATAAGCCGCGATTTCATACTGTCCATAAACGAAAGTAATTTTCTCCTGATCGAAATAGAAATTCTGGTTGTAAGTCAGTTTTTCAGGCTCAAAAATCATGTCTTTTCCACCTTCAATTCTGCTTAATAAAACTTCGTTCCAGTTGACTTTTGAAACATCCACAATATCTTCAAGATGAACGATTTTCTGACTCTTTGTATCGACAACTTTATAATTTTCGTACGCATAACCATGAGCACCGCCTGTATAGCCATATCCGGAATAATTTACGGTAAGAAATCCGTTCTGCTCCGAATGGACTTTCATTTCAGAAACCTGATCCCAAATCTGCTTATGAGTCGGCATATACTCGTTGGAATCCATATTCATTTCACTGAAAAAATTCTGCATATCCTTCTTCATCAAACTGTTAACCGTTTCTTTGGAATAATCGGCAGGAAATACATTTTTTTCCGGAAGTTCCTTGCTGTACAGACTGTCGAGCAGAGGTTTTTCCAAACCTGAAAACAGCAGAAATTTGTTGCGGTAATCCAAAGTCAGAGTTTCTGAAAGCACCAAAGAATCCTGAACGCGAACAGAATCAATCATCACTTTTCCGGTTTTTAAACTGTCCTGAACAGAATTATCGATAGTTGTAGTATGGTTTTCTGTTTTTACTTCCTTGCAGGAAAAGGCAATCAACGAAAGCGCTGCAGTAAGAATCAATGCTTTTTTCATAGTTTTTTTTATAATTCGCTGCATAGGATACAAATTGAATTCCAAACATATCAATGCAAATAAAAAATGCTCCCAAAACTAGAAGCATTTAATTTTATAAAACTCAGTTTATTTTTTCACCAAACTGATGGCCTGGTTTTCCGATTTAAGAATTGTTGCCCAAACCTGTTTGAATGCAGCATAATATTCTTTGGGATAATCTGCACTTGCAACTTCCACTTTACTGATTACTTCCAGCATGTTTCCTTTCTGCGAAGCGGTATAGGAATAGGAAATTTCCTTGTCTTCAGTAGAAATTTTTCTTGCTTTCGGCAGTTCCTGAATCGTATAACCTTCCGGAATAGTGATGGTTACTTTCTTTTCGCGCACGAAAGGCGAAATAAGATCAATCTGATACAGCCGCGCATCCGTCTGGCTGAATTCATTCTTGGTTTTTCCCAGGAAAAGCATCGGATTGATGATCAGTTTCTGTCCAACTTTATCAACAAAACTGTTGGATTCAAACTTCATGGAACTTTCAAAATCCCCGTTTTCCTTAATTTCAGAGCTGATATTGGTAAAATTAATTCCGAAATTGTCAGGATAGGATTTTTTGTATTTCTCGCTGTTCGCATCGTAACTTTCCTTAGCGCGCATCGCAAAAGCTCCCGAATCGCGGTCTTTATAGGTTCCCGTAACCATTCCGTCTGCATCAATGGCAGCAGCAAGAGTCAGCGTATTCACGCTTGGGGTTGAGTTGACAAGCACAATCGGAACTGCATCCTTTTCCTTCACCAGAATTCCTACATCATTCCAGTCTCTCGGCGGAAGATTGTTTGCAGTAGACTGTTTGGAAGTTGCATCGTAGAGATAAAATTTCCCTCTTTCTTCAACGCTTACCAAAACAAAATCCAGACTGGCAACACTTGGTGAAGTAACATTCAGCGCTCCGTTGTCGACGGTGGAAATCAAAAGCGGATTGGCATCCAAACCGGCTTCTCTCAGCATTGCTACAAGAAAAAGATTAATATCCGCCGCATTTCCTACTTTGGTATCAATCAGCTTTCTGAACCCGTTATCGGTATAAATTCCACCGGTTCCGTCCCACGTAAACATCTTCTGAACTGTTCTGAAGATCAGATCTGCCTTGTCCGTTCTTATTAGTGTGGACGCAAGTTCTGCGGGCATAAGATCCTTTACAATCTTCTGTTTTCCAAGTTCCTGACCGAATTCTTCATCCTTCATCAGTCTTTCGCCGATTTCTTTCCAGCTTGCAGAATACGATGTTACTGTATTGTTGAAAAGTGTGGAATGAAGTTCGCCCTTCACTTTTGTTCTGTAATTGTCTGAATTTTTCACAAAGCTTTCATTTCTGAATGCTTTTACATTTTCAAATCCGAAACGGTAGGTTCTGTACATCTGCGAATATATCGAGGTTTTATTCACTTCGCGGTGTTGTGGAATCAGGTTTCCGGTGTAATTGATGCCGTATGAAATATGTTCAGGACTTTCAAAAACATACTCGGTATAAACAGAAGGCACATCCAGTTCGATCGTAATCTCCGGAATTGCGTAGATGAAAGGCGACGAAACCGTGTACGAATATTCGATTACGGAACCGTTTTTAACATTCGGAAATGCAAATTTGTTTACCGTAACATACTTATCTTCCTTTGATTTGTATTTGGAACTGTTTTCTACCTTGGTCGACACTTTTTTGCCGTTATCAAGATTGTGCGTGAAACCTTTCAGTCCGATAATTTTTTCCACTCTGCGGTCTTTGGAACTTCTGAGCGGAATTTCCAGATTCAGCATGTCTTCCACTTTATCTTTGTCGTAAACCTTAATCCGGTAATGGTAATTTCTTTCCAAGGTTCCGGACTGTGTATCGATGCGGAAATGAATGGCGCGGTACAGGATTTCGGCAGGTGCTTTCGGATCAATTGCAGATGCCGATTTTGTGAGGTAATCATCGGAGAAATCCGGAGGCGAAAGAAACTTATGCTGAGCCATCATCAGGCAACTGAAGAAAGCCAGACACAACAGGGATAATTTTTTCATATTAATTTTTTGTGATCAGTATTTTTGCGTTGTCGTTACTCATGATTTTTTTGCGGAAAGCAATATAATCGTTGTATTTTTCCTTTGGATGAATTCCTTTTTTAAGCTTCAGAACGCGTTCAACCAAAAGATGGGAATCATCTTTCTTTTTAATTTTCAGTGAATAGTTACCGAACTCTGTGGAAAGATTTACATCAGAAGGAATTTCGGAAATCGTATAGCCAGGCGGCACTGTAAAATTGAACTGATATTCGTCCTGCGTATCCAGAAAAATTTCCAGCGGAAGCATTCTTTCTTCATCGGAAAGCAGGCTCAAATTGGCAAAAACCGGAACTGCGCGGAAAATTTTGTCGGAACCAACAGACTTGGCGTAGTTCACCGCCTTCAAATCGGAAGCGAAACTGATTTCGGCTTTGTCTTTATCGTTCACAAGATTTTTAAAACTGAGATTTTCCATGCTCAAAGTATTCCACTGCGCTTTCAGATAATCTGTCCGCTGCTTGGAATCCAGACCGATTAAAGGCATTCCAAAATCGTACTGACTTCCCGAAAGTTTAACCGCTGCATCGGAATTAACGGAATTGTCTTCGTTAAGCTTGAGATTCATCGTTAAAACTTCCTTGCTTTGCTCAGCAGAATATACCGGTGTCTGCAGGATATCGATACCGTCGGGTTTCACGGCCAGAACATTTCTTCCCGTGGTGGAAATTCCCATGTGATTGAAAGCAATCGTCTGACTGGTATTTTCCAGCCAGATATTTCCTTTTTCTGTCGGAACCACTAATACAACGTGATTTCCGCCCATCTTTGGAAAATCGGTGTCAAAAGAAACCGGAGAACTGGCTGAAGTAATAATGCTGTAGTAAGACGGAATTCCCGCTGCATCCAGCAAAGTTTTCATATAGTTGGTTAATGCCTTACAGTCGCCGTAGCCTTTTTTCTGAACTTCATCCGCTGTCATCGGCTGCCATCCGCCAATTCCGAGCGCAACAAAAATATAACGCGTCTTGTTCTGCATAAACTGAAAAAGCTTCTTCACTTTGTCTTCGGTACTTCCCTGAAGATTCAGCGCCGCAACTTCTGCTTTAATTTCGGGAGTAACGGTTGAAACAGGCGCAATAAGATTGTTGTAGTACCACGAACCAAAATCTTCCCATGTATGCAAACCGCCTTTCTGACCTTCAAGGTTGAAGGAGGAAAGCGCAAAGCTTACTTTCGGCAAAACTTTTTCGGGAACCGGCGCATACGGCTCGTCTTTTAAAGCCGGAACATTTTCGTACGTATACGTTTTACTGCTTCCGCTATCTGCAGCATTTACTTTGGCAAAGTTGTACGGTGAAGGATAAACTTTCGACCTCAGATCAATACCTGATGTATTGTTGATGGTAAAACTGCTTTTCTGAAGCGAAACATTTTCAGTACTGAAAGGCGTATAATCTGGTATAAAAACAGTATTCTCGGTATCGTAGGAATAGGTAAACTCTATAGTATACGGATAATCTGTAGCGGAATAAGGAAAAACCATTATGCGGTTATCGCTGTGGAACGTACCGCCCGAATTATTGGCGTAATCCTTAAAGTCCGATTTTCCGTATGTTTTCAGCTTATTACCGTTTCCATCGTATACTGTGACTTTTACATTCGAGACTTTGTCACCTTTTTCATACGATACCACAGGTGTCGCATAACTGGTTCCTTCTTTGTTAAGAACGGTCATTACCGTCCGGATATCCATGGACATTGCATCCACTTTCGAAATATTAAGAACTGAACTCTGTTCACGGATAACCGTATTGGCATTTTTTTTCAGTTCCGCAGGAATGCTGGCTGACGAATAATTCTGTGCGTACACTGCAGTAATGGCTGTTGCAGCAAACAGAATATAAATTTTTCTCATTATTTATTTTAAAACAGTCCAAAATATGATTCTTTGTAGAAATGATAAAACTTTTGGCATAATTTTCTTAAAAAAATGTTAAAAATCACATCTGCTCAAAAAAAAACCGCTCTATTCGGACGGTTTTTATCTTTAGTACGGCTAATTACGCATCAATATTCGCATAAATTGCATTCTTCTCGATGAATTCCCGGCGCGGCGGAACCTCATCTCCCATCAGCATTGAGAAAACATTATCGGCTTCAGCCAAACTTTCGATGGTAACCTGTTTAAGGATTCTGTTTTCCGGATTCAGTGTTGTTTCCCAAAGCTGTTCAGGATTCATTTCACCAAGACCTTTGTAACGCTGAACTTCCACACCTTTTCCGTCCGCAGACATTTCGAGTGTTTTTTCCTCGCGTTCCTTCTCGTTCCAGGCGTAAATCTTCTTATTCCCTTTCTTCAGTAAATACAGCGGCGGAGAGGCAATATAAATATAACCCTGCTCAATAAGTTCTTTCATATATCGGAAGAAGAATGTAAGAATCAGTGTAGAAATGTGGGAACCGTCGATATCAGCATCGGTCATAATTACGATTTTGTGATATCTCAGTTTGGCAAGATTCAGCGCTTTGGAATCTTCTTCCGTTCCTACGGAAACACCAAGTGCCGTATAAATATTTTTGATTTCTTCGTTGTCGTAAACCTTATGAAGCATTGATTTTTCAACGTTAAGAATTTTACCTCTCAAGGGAAGAATGGCCTGAAAATGACGGTCGCGACCCTGTTTTGCAGTTCCGCCTGCGGAATCTCCCTCAACAAGGAAAATTTCCGATTCTGCTGGATCTTTGGAAGAACAGTCGGACAGTTTTCCCGGAAGTCCGGAACCGCCCATCGGCGATTTTCTCTGAACCAGTTCTCTTGCTTTTTTCGCGGCCTGTCTTGCTTTTGCAGCCAGAACCACTTTCTGAACAATCTGTTTGGCTTCGTTAGGATTTTCTTCAAGGAAATTGGTCAGCATTTCGCCAACAATTTTATCCACCGCACCGGAAACTTCGGAGTTCCCGAGTTTGGTTTTGGTTTGACCTTCAAACTGAGGTTCCATTACCTTTACGGAAATCACGGCAGTTAAACCTTCACGGAAATCGTCACCAGTAACTTCCACTTTTTCTTTTGCAGGAAGCCCAAGTTCATCAGCAAATTTCTTCAAAGTTCTTGTTAAAGCTCTTCTGAAACCTGCCAAATGTGTTCCTCCTTCGTGAGTATTGATGTTATTAACGTAAGAGTGAAGATTTTCGTTGAATGACGTATTGTAACGCATCGCAACCTCAACCGGAATACTGTCGCGCTCGCCTTCCATGAAAATCACATGTTCCATAATAGCTTCACGGTTACCGTCGATATATTCAACAAATTCTTTCAGACCGCCTTCGGAATAGAAAACTTCAGTTTTGAAAGTTCCATCTTCGTTTTTCTGGCGTTCATCAGTCAATGTAATCGTAATTCCTTTGTTCAGAAAAGCAAGCTCACGTAAACGTGCCGCCAAAGTATCGTAGTTGTACACCAGTTCCTGGAAAATCGTATCATCCGGCTGGAAGAATACTTTTGTTCCTCTTTCAGAAGTGGTTCCTACTTCTTTTACATCAGCCAGGGCAACACCTTTTGAGTACTGCTGTTCGTAAACTTTCCCGTCGCGGTAAACATTGGCAACTAAAGAATTAGACAGTGCATTCACACAGGAAACCCCGACTCCGTGAAGACCACCGGAAACCTTATAGGAATCTTTATCGAATTTACCTCCGGCTCCAATCTTCGTCATTACCACTTCCAGAGCCGATTTCTGCTCCTTTTCGTGGAAATCAACCGGAATACCACGTCCGTTATCTTTTACGGAAACTCCGTCTCCTTCATGTATCGTAACATCAATTGTATCGCAATGTCCGGCTAAAGCCTCGTCAATGGAGTTGTCCACCACTTCATAAACCAAATGGTGAAGACCGCGAACTCCAACATCACCGATGTACATGGAAGGACGCAAACGAACGTGCTCCATTCCTTCGAGCGCCTGAATATTACTTGCTGTATATTGTTTCTGACTCATAATTTCTTCTGTTTGCGTACGGCTTTTGGCTTCCG
>JAEXBA010000031.1 GCA_023457935.1 Bacteroidota bacterium
GGCGGAAATATCGATCAAAACTGGGTTATTCTGAAAAACGGAGCCGCAGTAATCGGGCTTTTTCAGGGAATGTTTGAAGGAAACTGGCTCACTTTCAATCCCGGTTGGGACGGAAATGCGCAGAATCTCGAAGAATTCACCGATGTGCGAGATATTCAGAAACATCTGAAAGCCAACGGAATTCAGCTTGACAAAGAAGCTGATGAAACCACCACCGGAATTGAACATATCATGCTGAAAGATCCGGATGGAAATGTAATTCTAATCGATCAGCACAGGTAAATGAACATCGAAATTGTAGAGATCAAACCGGAATTCCGCGAGGATTTCAAAAACCTGAATGTGGAATGCCTGCGGACACTGTATTTCCGAGGCAAAAAACTCAGAACAAGAATCAAGAATCAAGAATCCAGAATCAAGAACCAAGAATCAAGAAAACCTTGACCCTTGAACGAACAATCATAACTCATAATTCATAACTCATAACTCAAAAAAAATGGCACAGGTAAACCCTTACATCACCTTCAACGGTAACTGCGAAGAAGCGTTCAACTTTTACAAATCCGTTTTCGGCGGAGAATTTCCTTACATCGGTCGTTTTGGCGATATGCCGCCATCTGAAGACGGTAAACAGGTTTCCGAAGAAGAAAAAAACAGAATTATGCACGTTTCCCTGCCGATTTCTCCGGAAACGGTTCTCATGGGCAGCGACACGGGCGGCGAATACGCTTCCAACCACAACGCCGGAAACAATATCGCACTTTCGCTGAATACCGATTCCCGCGAAGAAGCAGAACGCCTTTTCAACGGACTTTCCGAAGGTGGAAAGGTTACAATGCCGCTTACAGACACGTTTTGGGGCGCTTATTTCGGAATGTGGACGGACAAATTCGGGATTAACTGGATGGTGAATTACGACGATCCGGCAAAAATGCCTCAACATTAAATTTTTCTTTTTTTAGGAGCAACAACAGCGGGATTTCTCAGAAGAGCGGTCCCGTTTTCCGTTACTATCTTTTGGTTGCGGCGGCGGAGCCGCCGCAACCAAAAGGATAACCACTTCAACCGGGGCTATAATTCCGGGCAGTTGCTTCTTTTCACAGGATTCAGTACAGATTTCGTATTTTTAAAAATCATTATTTCAGAATATGGCAGAAAACAAAACAAAACCAACCGGTGAAAGTGTTGAAGAATTCATCAGAAGTTCAGACCCGAAGAAAATCGAAGACAGTTTTAAACTCGTGGAAATGATGGAAAAAGTTTCCGGCGAAAAAGCCTATATGTGGGGACCGTCCATCGTCGGTTTCGGAAATTACCATTACAAATACGAAAGTGGAAGGGAAGGAGATGCACCGCGTTTGGGGTTTTCACCCAGAAAAGGCAAGTTTTCGCTGTATGTTCTTCACAAAGATCACGAAAGCATGAAGCCGCTGTTGGAAAAACTTGGGAAAGTTGATGTTGCGAACGGCGGTTGCATTTACTTTAAGAAAATGGACGATTTGGATACCGAAATTCTGGAGGAGCTTTTAGTGGCCTCTTTGGAAGAAACCAAAAGAAAATGGGGATAAAAAAACCTGCTGAATTTCAGCAGGTTTTTCTTTTTTAATTCATGTTCACCGTAGACATAAGCTCTTCGAAACCCTGTTTTTCATCCTCCTTGTACAGATACTTGGAAGACCAGTCGAAAACTGCACGGATAATCGGAAGAAGATCCATACCTTTTTCGGTGATGTTGTAATGAAAAACCAGTTTGTTTCTGGTGCTTTTTGTTTTGGTGAGCAATCCTTCAGAAGTAAGTTTTTCAAGTCGGTCGGCAAGTGTGTTGGTTGCAATACCTTCCTGCATTTGCGAAAGTTCCTTAAAAGTTGTTTTTCCAAACATCGAAACATCGCGCAAAATCAGGAGAGTCCACTTGTCGCCGAAAATGTCGAGACTTCTTGCTAAAGGGCATAATGAACGGAACTCTTTACTCTTCATATGTACTCTTTTTGTTTTCCCTGAAATAATTCACTTTAGTTTTTAAAGTATTAGTTTTCAGTGGTTAACAAATATAGAATAAAATATGAAAATTCAAACGCTTATTTAAACGTTTCTGAAATTATTAACGTTTCATTTGATAATCAGCAATTTACGAAATTTTTAAGCATTCGCATTCTCCAGAATTACCGCGTAACCCTGTCCGACACCGATACACATCGTGCACAAAGCATATTTTTTTCCGGTTTTCTGAAGTTCAAGTGCGGCAGAATATGTGATCCTTGTTCCGCTCATTCCAAGTGGATGTCCCAAAGCAATCGCGCCGCCGTTGACATTCACACGCGGATCGTCGTTGGCAATTCCCAGTTCTTTTAAACAAGCGATACTTTGTGCGGCAAACGCTTCATTCAGTTCAATAATATCGATTTGATCCAAAGTCAGGTTGGCTCTTTTCAACGCTAGTTTCGTGGCTTCAACCGGACCGATTCCCATAATTCTCGGCTCAGTTCCTGTTACTGCGGATGTCACGATTTTTGCCAAAGGTATCAGGTTGTATTTTTCAACGGCTTCGTCTGAAGCGACGATCACAGCGGCAGCTCCGTCATTCAAACCTGATGCATTTCCAGCAGTTACCGTTCCGTTTTCCTTTACAAATGCGGCTCTCAGTTTCCCCAAAACTTCCATGGAAGTATTCGGTTTTATGAATTCATCTTTATTTACAGTGATTGGATCTGCTTTCCTTTGCGGAATGACGATGTCCGAAATTTCTTCCGCCAAACGGCCGCTTTCCTGCGCTTTTTTGGCTTTCATTTGTGAATTCAATGCAAATTCATCCTGTTCTTCACGCGAAATGGAATACATTTCAGCCAGATTCTCAGCTGTTTTTCCCATTGCTTCGGTGCCGTACATTTTCTCCATTTGAGGATTGATGAAACGCCACCCGAAACTGGAATCATACATTTTCTGAGTCGTATCGAAACCACTTTCTCCTTTGGAAATTGCGTAAGGACCGCGTGTCATTCCTTCAACACCTCCTGCAATGAAAAGATCCCCTTCATCAGATTTTATCGCTCTTGAAGCCTGTGCAATGGCACTCATTCCTGAAGCACACAAACGGTTTACCGTTTCGCCCGGAACAGTTACGGGAAGTCCGGCCAGAAGCAGCGACATTCTCGCTACATTCCGGTTGTCTTCTCCTGCCTGATTGGCACATCCGATAATTACATCGTCAATTTTGTCGGTCGGTAATTCCGGATTTTTTTCAATCAGACTTTTAATTACAGAAGCCATTAAATCATCGGTTCTCACCGGAGCGAGCTGACCTTTGAAATTCCCGATGGCAGAACGGGTTCCGTCGATTATGTATGCGTTTTTACTCATATTAAAAATTTGTTTAAAAATAGGGCTTTTTCGTGGGTTGAGAAAATCCTAGTCTCTTAGTTTATGTTCTATTTGAAGGGCTTTACGGTGAAAATAACGGATTGGATACGCGGTAACCAAAATCACCGAAAGTCCGATGATACAGCCCGCCAAAACTGAAATGAATCTTTCAATTGGCGCCAGATAACCTTCGTCGGGTTTTTCAATCAGGATAATGATAACGGCTACAATCGCAGTTCGGGCTACTTTCAAAAGATTGAAGCCTTTACAGAGCAAAGCCGCCAAAATAATTCCTGCCATCACTTTCAGATACATATCCACCGGAAGAAAAACCGCTGCAAAACCTGACGCGGCTCCTACGAAATTCGCTTTTACACGCTCTATCGAAAGTTTTCTGCTGTCGCTTGCTTCGGGAGAAATCACTAATAAAATGGAGATCAGTGCCCAAAACAAATCGTATTGAGGAACGGCTTTCATCAGAAAATATCCGATTGAAAAACCGATTAAACACCGGCAGATGTAAATAAAAATCGGGGAGAAGATGAATCCCCGAAATCCTGATATGGTTTGCGTTTTATCCATTTTGAAAAGTAAATTTTGCAGCAATTTTCAGCGCTGCAAAATTACTTTTTGATGTTGAAATTATGCTGTTACAGTAAGTTGTTCGTCGAATTTCGCTGAAGTTTTCTCACGGACTTCCTCTAAAGTTGCTCCGTTCAGAAGTTCAGTCAGCGTCAGTTTTCCGTCGATGAATTTGAAAACAGCCAAATCGGTGATGATCATATCCACAGAATTTTTTGTCGTCAATGGTAAATCACAGGTCGGAACAATTTTCGGATCACCGTTTTTCTCGGTGTGCATCATCGTAATGATGAGTTTTTTCGCGCCTGAAGCCAAATCCATCGCGCCGCCAACACCCAAAAGTGGTTGTCCCGGAACTGCCCAGTTTGCCAGGTTCGCATGTTCATCCACCTGAAGTCCGCCCATTACAGCCGTATCGATATGTCCGCCACGAATCATTGCAAAAGAATCTGCAGAATCAAAATACGAACTTCCTTCCAGCGCCGTCACCGGAATTTTTCCTGCATTCACCGGATAATCCATCGCTCCGCCACCGTCTGCAGGAACCGGACCAACACCCAACATTCCGTTTTCGGTGTGAAGAATAATGCCGTGTTCAGGTGTAATTAAATCTGCAACCAAAGTCGGAATTCCGATTCCTAAATTCACAACTTCACCGCTGTTTAATTCAGCCAAAGCACGTTTTGCCATATTCATTCTGCGTTCAGAAACCACTTTGCTTGAACTTACAGAACCTGAACTTCCCAGTTCTTCAACCGTTGTATGCGCTTCTACCAAAAAGTCGACAAAACAACCCTGCGTGTGCACATTTTCCGGCTCAATTTCTCCGACAGGAACGATGTGTTCCGCTTCGGCAATCACCAAATCTGCAGCTGTTGCAAAAGCTTTGTTGAAATTCTGTTCCGTCATTCTGTACTGAAGATTTCCGGCGGTATCAGCTTTCCATGCACGAACGAATGCCACATTTCCACGAATCGAAGGAATGAAAACCATTTCCTTTCCGTTGATGACTTTCGTTTCGTGATTTTTCGTGATGTCGGTTCCGGCTGCAGTTACGGTATAAAATCCACCGATTCCTGCGCCACCTGCACGAACAGCTTCAGCCAGAGTTCCCTGCGGAATCAGTTCATACTCAACATCGCCGTCCTGCGCAGCTTTCACCGCTTCAGGATTGGAAGTGAAGAAAGAACCGATCATTTTTTTGATCTGTCCGTTTCTTAAAAGTCGGCCGCCGCCAAGTCCGGCTTCACCAACGTTGTTTCCGATGAATGTAATATTTTTTGTGCCTGTTTCAGCCAGCGCATGCATCAGGTGAACCGGATTTCCGGTCATCCCGAAACCGCCCTGCAGAAGCGTATCGCCGTCTTTTACTTTGGCTGCGGCTTCCTGTGCGGTAATGATTGGAACTGTTTTCATTCTAACTTTTTTATTTGTTTAAACACGGAGCTCACGGAGTTTTCAACGGAGTCCACGGTTTTTTTAATTTATTTCTTATTTAGAAACTGAATCAGTATTTCGTTGAATTCAGTTGGTTTTTCAAAAGCGGAGAGATGACGTGCATCTATGGTTTTTAGTTCTGAGTTTGGGATCTCGTTCTGCATCCATTTTCCGTCTTCCACGGTGGTTACAGGATCCTGTTCTCCGGCTATAATCAGCACCGGATTTTTGATATTTTTTAGTTCTTCCCGAAAATCTGCATCACGCA
Organism: Bacteroidota bacterium; assembly: GCA_023457935.1. Lineage (GTDB taxonomy): Bacteria > Bacteroidota > Bacteroidia > Flavobacteriales > Weeksellaceae > JAEXBA01. Next base: position 5,645 of record JAEXBA010000031.1, read on the forward strand.
CCATGGCGCAGTTTGCCGCATAACCTTCCGGAGAATTTTTCTTGAAATTTTCGATGATTCCTTCCACTTCATTTTTTTCATTTTCAATGAAATCATCAGTGAACCATTTTGAAGGCGTTCCGGCTGCAACCGGTTCCAGACCTTCTTTATTTACCAAATCAATACGGTCATTCCAGGAATCTTCTGAACCGATTTTTGCTGCGGTATTACACAGAACAATGTTCTGAACGCGGTTTTCACCATTCAAACCCAACCATTGACCGATCAGTCCGCCCATGGATAGTCCACAGAAATGGAAAGTTTCAATACCAAGATTTTTTGTGAGTTCCAGAACGTCTTTTCCAAGAAGTTCAGCTGAATATTCGTCTTCAGTAACCTCGGTTTCTCCGTGTCCGCGCGTATCGCTCAACAGAATATTGAAATGTTTGGAAACGGCTTCAATCTGTTTATTCCACATTGAAAAATTCGTTCCCAAAGAATTGGAGAAAACCAAAGTTTCAGGTTTACCATTGTCGATAAACTGATAATTGATTTCGATTCCGTTTGCTTTTATTTTTGGCATTTTTTTGAAATTAAAACCAAACCCAACATCCGGAGATGCTGAGTTTGGTA
>JAEXBA010000032.1 GCA_023457935.1 Bacteroidota bacterium
GTCTTCATACATCAATCTACCTGCAATACTGAAAATACGGTTTTCCGGGCGATTGAAGTTCCATTTTTGAAATACAGAAATTCGGTCCTGCAGCGTGAGATCAGTGAATCCGTCATTATTCAAATCAATTGGATTCTGATAGTTAAAATAATTAATTCCCGTAAGAACGTCTGCCTTTTTTCCGACACTGAATTTAAAGCCCAAGTCCGTATTGTATTCTCCCCAACTGGTCGAAAAAACATCTGCACTGATTCTGGGAGCCGCATGTGCTCTTTTGGTAATGATATTAATTAAGCCGCCCACTGCTTCACTTCCATACAATGAGGAAGCCGGACCTTTTACGATTTCAATTCTTTCGATAAGCGAGTTGGGAATTCCGGAAAGACCATAAACAGTCCCCAAAGAACTCACCATCGGCATTCCGTCGATCATTACCATCGTGTAGGAACCTTCCAAACCATTGATGTGAATGTCTCCGGTATTACAGACACTGCAGTTGATCTGCGGACGGACTCCGTTGATATTCTGTAGCGCTTCAAAAACATTGGGAGTTGGATTTTTTTTGAGAAAAGTGGGACTATAAACTTCCACCGGAACCGGAGTTTCCAAACGGCGAACCGCCTTCATTGTTCCGGAAATTACCACTTCATCGATATCAGATTTAAATGTATTTTTTATTTCAGCGGTATCTTTTTCAGTGCCAACATCTTCACTTTCAGATGCTTCCACTTTTAAATTTTGAGCATGAAGCACTACAACATAAAACATCAAAAACAGAACTAAAATCTTTCTGCATATAATCATACTGATAATTTTGCAGCAAGATATAAAAGTTAGATTAATCTAACAAATATTAAAATACTATTCTAATATTTCGAATTAATGACAAAAAAAGAGAAGCCAAAACTTCTCTTTTTTGTTAAGCTGCTGAGCCGTAAAGTTGTTAGTCTTCTATTCAAAACATCTTTACGACTTTACGACTCATCATTTTTTTACATATGAATCGCAATCTTTCCTGTTGCATCCAACGCTGCCTCCTTAATGGCTTCTGCAAAAGTTGGGTGCGCATGAGACATTCTTGCAATATCTTCTGCACTTGCACGGAATTCCATTGCAGTAACAGCAGCGGCAATCATATCTGCAGCTCTTGCACCGATCATGTGAACACCTAAAACTTCGTCAGTTTTTTCATCAGCAATAATTTTGATGAAACCATCGATATCTCCTGAAGCACGGCTTCTTCCCAACGCTCTCATCGGGAAATTCCCTACTTTAATCGCTTTTCCTTCTTCTTTCAGTTGCTCTTCGGTTTTTCCAACTCCGGCAACTTCCGGCCACGTGTAAACCACGCCAGGAATTAAATTATAATTGATGTGTGGTTTTTGTCCGGCCAATTGTTCTGCTACCAAAACACCTTCTTCAGACGCTTTGTGAGCCAACATAGCACCCTGAATAACATCACCGATTGCGTAAATATTGGAAACATTGGTTTGAAGATGCTCGTTTACTTTCACTCTTCCTCTTTCGTCCAGCTCAACGCCGGCTTTTTCAACAGCCAAACCATCGGTGTAAGGTCTTCTTCCCACAGAAACCAAAACGTAATCTCCTTCAACAGAAACTTCCGCTCCTTTTTTATCTTTTCCACTTACTTTTACGGTATCGCCGTTTCTTTCCACCGCCTCAACCGCTGTAGAAAGCATGAATTTCACGCCCTGTTTTTTCAGAACTTTCTGAAGTTCCTTCGACAAAGCACCGTCCATTCCAGGAATAATTTTGTCCATGTATTCCACAACTGTTACTTCAGAACCCAGTCTTCTGCAAACTGAACCCAGTTCCAGACCGATAACTCCACCGCCGATTACGACAAGATGTTTCGGAATTTCCTTCAAGTTTAACGCTTCCGTAGAAGTGATGATTCTTTCCTTGTCGATATTGATGAACGGCAAAGAAGACGGTTTGGAACCAGTTGCAATGATGATATTTTTCGATTCTAAAACTTCAGAAGAACCGTCTTCTTTTGTTACTTTTACGTGAGTCGCATCTTCAAAACTTCCAACACCCTGAAAAACAGTAATTTTGTTTTTGTCCATCAGGAACTGAATTCCTTTAGTTGTTTGATCCACCACCTCGTTTTTACGCTCCACCATTCTTGCGATATCTGCTTTCGGAGATTCAACAGAAATTCCGTGGTTGGCAAAATTATGAACAGCGTTATGAAAGTGTTCAGAACTGTCCAGAAGTGCTTTGGAAGGAATACATCCAACGTTCAGACAAGTTCCGCCCATTGTTGGATATTTCTCGATAATTGCAGTTTTGAAACCCAGCTGCGCTGCTCTGATTGCCGCAACATAACCACCTGGACCGGAACCGATAACGGTAACATCGAATTGACTCATTATTATTTTTTTAGAATTATTTGAATGATTTCTTAAGAATCACAAAATTACGAAATTCTGCAGTGATGACGAGGATTTTGAATGATGAATTTTTGGATTTTGAATCTTTTGGAGCCGGGAACCTGCTTTCACCACTCGCTTTTTTGGCGGCTTCGGCTTCGCTCAGCCACCAAAAAGAGCTCAAACATGCCGTTCAATCAGGGCTAGGTACGTTTTGTCATTGCGAGGAGGAGGAACGACGACGAAGCAATCTCAATAAAAAAAACTTCTAAATGATTATTGAAATTTTATCATTGAGATTGCCGCGCTCCACTTCGTTCCGCTCGCAATGACGAAGTGTTAAAAAGGATTCATAATATCCTGAATACTTTCATAGAAATCTTCCCAATCAGGATTCATTTTGTTAATTAAGTCCATCTTTTTCTGTCGCGAACCTGCTTTCAGTTGTTTTTCCCGTCCAATTGCATCTCCAATTTCCTGAAACGATTCCCAATAAACCAATTTATTGAGATTGTATTTTGCAGTAAAGCTGTTTTCGTATCGCTTTTCTTTGTGTTCAATAATCCGTTGCGGCAAATTTGAGGTCACACCGATGTACAAGGTTGAATTAAACTTGTTGGTAACGATATAGACAAAACCGGGTTTCATTATTTGATTATTGTTTACATTTTGAGGATGTAGTCATTGCAGGAATGCAGCGCAGCGAAATGAAGACAATCTCAATAAAAACACTTCCAATGATCAATGAAGTTTTGTCATTGAGATTGCCGCGCTCCACTTCGTTCCGCTCGCAATGACTACATTCACAATAGAGTCCAAACAAATTTTCAATTCTCAACTTTCAATTTTCAACTGGAATTACCCGCATTTTGAGCTTCCGCAACTTTTGCAGGTTAAACAACCTTCCTGATACATGACTTCATTGGATCCGCAGCTCGAACATTTCTGTCCACTCACTTCCGTTCCATCAGGAATATAGCGCTTCAGAGCACGTGCAACTCCGGCTTTCCAGTTGTTGATGGATTCAAGGTTCAGTTCCATTCGGTTAATCAGTTCTACTACGCTTTCTAATGGCATTCCGTGTCTTAACGTTCCGGAAATCAGTTTTGCGTAGTTCCAGAATTCAGGATCAAATTTATGAGAAAGTCCTTCAATAGTGGTTTTATAGCCTCTCAGATTTTTAAATTGGAAATCATATCGGGATTTTCCGTCTTCGTGGCGGCTTTTGATAATCACACCTTCATTTACCCATCGCGGAAGCAAAATTCCTTCCTCATCATCAGCCAAACCGGTGAAAATTTCGTACGGACGACCGTCAATCAAACCAACAAAGGCAATCCATTTTTCTTTATTGTTTTGGAATCTCACGACATCAGCTTCCAAAATCTGCGGACGTTTTGTCGGGAACGGACTCTGCAAATGCGTTTCCGGTTGTTCCTCTTTCTTTTCATCAGCGGAAATCAAAACTCCGGAACGAGAACCGTCGCGGTAAACCGTAACTCCTTTACAGCCAACTTCCCACGCTTTCAGATACAGTTCGTTCACCAAATCTTCTGTCGCATCATTCGGAATGTTGATGGTTACAGAAATCGAGTGATCCACCCATTTCTGAATCGCGCCCTGCATCTGCACTTTGCTCAGCCAATCCACATCATTGGAAGTCGCTTTGTGATAAGGTGATTTTTCAATTAATCCGTTGATTTCTTCCTGAGAATAATTTTTCGTTGTATCGTAACCATTCGCTTCCATCCACGTTTTGAAATGGTGGTGAAACACGATATATTCTTCCCACGAATCTCCGACTTCATCAACGAAATCCACACGTACATCCTTGTCGTTTGGATTTACTTTCCGTCTTCTTTTGTACACCGGAAGGAAAACCGGCTCAATTCCGGAAGTAGTTTGCGAAAGCAGCGAAGTACTTCCTGTAGGCGCAATCGTCAAAAGCGCAATATTTCTTCTGCCGTGTTTCGACATCAATTTATAAAGTTCGGGATCTTCTTTTTTCAAACGTAGAATGAACGGATTTTTAGCTTCTTTTTTGGTATCGTACACTTCGAAAGCGCCTCTTTCTTTTGCCATTTCAACCGAGGAACGGTACGCAGCCAAAGCCAGAGTTTTGTGAACTTCCACAGAAAAATCTACCGCTTCCTTGCTTCCGTAGCGCATTCC
>JAEXBA010000033.1 GCA_023457935.1 Bacteroidota bacterium
ATCATTATCTTTGTAAAAACCTAAATTTTATGCAAACCACTTATATAGAAACTCAGGAAGTCTCTTTTCAGGATTTCAAAAAATCGGTTCTTAATGATTATAAACTTGGCAGAATTTCGCGTGAGATGTCTCTTTTGGGAAGACGTGAAGTACTGACAGGAAAAGCAAAATTCGGGATTTTTGGCGACGGTAAGGAACTTCCGCAACTGGCAATGGCAAAGGTATTCCGTAATGGCGACTGGCGTTCAGGTTATTACCGCGACCAGACTTTTGCAATGGCAGTGGATGCTTTAACGGTAGAGAGTTTCTATGCGCAGCTTTACGCAGATACCAATGTTGAGCGTGAACCGGCTTCAGGCGGACGCCAGATGAACGGACATTACGCAACAAGAAGCTTGAACGAGGACGGAAGCTGGAAAGATTTAACCAAAATCAAAAATATTTCTCCCGATATTTCACCAACCGCAGGACAGATGCCGCGTTTATTAGGTTTGGCGCAGGCTTCCAAGGTTTTTAAAAGTGTGAAATTTGAAGGTTCAGAAAAATTCTCCAATAACGGTAATGAAGTGGCTTTCGGAACGATTGGTGATGCTTCCACAGCGGAAGGACATTTCTGGGAAACGCTGAATGCGGCCTGTGCGCTTCAGGTTCCGATGATTGTTTCCATTTGGGACGACGGTTACGGAATTTCGGTTCCAACACACAATCAGAGAGCGAAAGTGGATATTTCTGAAATGCTTTCCGGTTTTCAAAGGAAAGAAGGCGAAAATCAGGGTTGCGAAATTATTCAGGTAAAAGCGTGGGATTATCCTGCACTTCTGGATGCATACGCAAGAGCCGAACATTTTGCCAGAACGGAAAGTGTTCCGGTTGTGGTTCATGTTATTGAAGTTACGCAGCCGCAAGGACATTCAACTTCCGGTTCGCACGAAAGATATAAGAATCAGGAAAGACTTTCCTGGGAAGGCGAATATGACGGTTTGGTTAAATTCCGTGAATGGATTCTGAATTATTCCATAGAAATTGAAGGAAACGAAGAAATTCTGGCAACATCGGAAGAACTTGACGCGATTGATTCGGAAGCGAAGAAAACCGTGAAAGACGGCCAGAAAAAAGCGTGGGAAAATTATCAGGGAGCGATTAACGAACTGAAAAACAAGATTCTTCCTTTGGTTGAAAAACTGAATTCAAACGCAGAAGTTGCCGAAGAACTCAATAAATTCAACAAACTGATTTCTGTTGCGAAAAAAGATATTTTCCATTTGGCGAGAAAAACCTTGCTGCTGACAAGAGGAACGGATTCCACCGAAAGACAGTGGCTTCAGAACAAATACGAAGAAGTTGCAAAAATTGAAAAAGACAATTATTCATCGCACCTGTATTCCGATTCCGAATGGAAAGCTACAAACGTAAAAGAAATTGCGCCGGTTTTTTCTGAAAACTCGGAAGAAGTGGACGGAAGAGTAGTGGTTCGTAACAATTTCGATAAAATTTTTGAAAAATATCCTGAAACTTTGGTTTTTGGTGAAGACGCCGGAAATATCGGTGACGTAAACCAGGGATTGGAAGGAATGCAGGAAAAATACGGTGAACTCCGCGTTGCAGACACTGGAATCCGTGAAGCAACCATTCTTGGTCAGGGAATCGGAATGGCGATGCGAGGTTTAAGACCGATTGCCGAAATCCAGTATCTGGATTATATTTTATACTGTCTTCAGGGAATGAGCGACGATTTGGCGACGGTTCAATACAGAACGAAAGGCGGACAGAAAGCACCGGTAATCATCAGAACTCGTGGTCACAGACTGGAAGGAATTTGGCATTCAGGTTCTCCAATGGCGGGAATTCTGAATCTTTCAAAAGGTATCAATATTCTGGTTCCGAGAAACCTTACAAAAGCAGCCGGATTTTACAACACAATGCTTCAAAGCGACGAACCAGCCGTAATTGTTGAATGTCTGAACGGTTATCGACTGAAAGAAAAACAACCGGATAATTTAGGTGAATTCACTGTTCCTGTCGGAAAAATTGAAGTTACGAAAGAAGGAAAAGATGTTACTTTGGTAACTTATGGTTCCACATGGAGAGTGGTTACTGAAGCCGCTCTGGAACTTGAAAAAATTGGAATCTCAGCAGAAGTGATTGATGTTCAGTCATTAATTCCATTTGATTTAACGCATGAAATTGCTGAAAGCGTGAAGAAAACCAACCGTCTTGTCGTAATTGATGAAGATGTGGAAGGCGGAACTTCAGCGTTTATTCTTCAGCAGATTCTGGAAAAACAGAAAGCATTCAGATATCTTGATAGTGATCCGATGACAATTGCGGCGCACGATCACAGACCGGCTTATGCAAGCGACGGCGATTATTTCAGTAAGCCTTCTGCCGATGATATTGTGGAAAAAATTTACGGAATGTTCCACGAAAACAATCCGCAGAAATTTCCGAAGATTTAAAACAGTCATATAAAAATTTTTAAGATGCCAGATTTGAAAAAAAACTGGCATTTTTTATTGCTAAAATCGTTAACTTCCGGCTGAAATTATTGAATGAAGTACTTCTGTTTTCTCTCTCTCTTCTTTTTCGCTTTTGGGTTTACGCAGGACTCTCAGTTGTATTATGGTGCTTATTTTTTCAACCGGAAACAGAAACCAGAGAACTTCCTGACAGTTGTTAACAGGACTTCCGGAATCTACGAGTTTACCGACGAAACAGGCTTTGCGATGATTTCCGCAAAAGAAAAAGATACATTGGTCTGGAATAACGGTGCAAATCAGGTTGTGGTCAGCAGAGGTTTATTACAGGAACTCAAAACCATTTTACAGTCAAGGATAGAGAATACAGAGACTAAGGAGATCCTTTCGGATGATTACCTTAAAACTGTCAAAAGAAAAGAGAATTCAGCTGAAGACGACGATGCTGAAAACCCTGCACTGCAATCGTCTCCGGAATCAGATCTTAATCCTTATGACAACGCGCTCATTAACATAAAAAAGATAAATGATTCTGTTTATATCTTTAAAAGACTGAAGTCCCGAAGTCTAAGTTTCGGAGGGAATTTTTCATCGCAGTTCAATGTGGAAGCCGTTAACAGAGTTCCTGAAACGCAAAATCAGTTTGCACAGGGCTTTTCACAGAACGGTAGTCTTGTTTGGGCAAGTCCGGAACTGGGCGGAAATTACAGCTTTTTCAGTTTTGGTCCTTCGGTTTCCAGTTTGGGTTTTGACGGTTTTCCGTACGAATACGACAGTAACGGAAGACTGGTTCCGCTTCAAAACAGTGGAAAACCTGCATTAGTGTACGATAACAGCTTACTGAAACCTCAGATTAAGCATTCCAATTTTCTGAATCTTCATTCGCTTTACAGTGTTGATGGTGGGGAAAAAGCATCTTTAAAACTGAAATTCGGAACAGTACGTGAGCCGTTTTATTTTAACGATCAGTTTTCACGCGAAAACGCTTTTGGCTCGCAGCTGGGCTTTACGGTTTTAGGTTTTAAAACAAGTTTGAATTACAGTGTTTCCGATATTAATGCCACTAATTCGAACAGAATTGGTCTGTTTAACCGGATTTTTCAAAACAGTCTGGTGACACCGGTAACTTTTCAAAACAAACAGGGAAATTATCTTAGTAACGGTTCTCAGCGCAGTTTTCATCAGAATTTTGATAACCCGGGATTTTTGTTGGATAGCCCGCAGAAATTTAACTTCAAAAACAGAAGCAAAATATTTAGTGGTTCGTTAGATAAAAAGGTTATTAGCAATCTCTCTGCAAATGCGTTTTATTCCTACGAAAGATCAGATTTTTTCAATCGTGATCGCTATCGGCCTTCTATTGCCTTTTTTGCAAACGGCATTTATAATGAGCGTAATCAGCAGAATGAAATGCAATCAGCCGTCGGTGGACTCAACTATACGTACAGTGGTTTTCTTATGGGAAGTGCTTATGCGCGCTATCTCAACAACAGATCTTCTTCATACATCACCCATTCTTCAACGCAGAAAAACTACCGTTTTCAAAGAACGACAAATGAATTTATAATTGGTGGAAATCCGAGAATCGATATTGATTTTGCTGAGATCGAATTGGAGCTGTCCAACAGCTTTTATAGCTCCAATACATCTGTGAAACCGTACAACTGGCTGCCGAAATTGTTTTTGGCAGTGGACTTTCAGGAAGTTTGGGGAAATGTTGACGTTAAACTGTTTGGCGGTATTACGAAATCAACAGAAGAAGCAAAATTCAGCAGCTCATATCACCAGTATGAACTGACGCAGTTTTCACCTCAGAATTCCTTTTCATATTTTCCTGTAAAGGAACTGGAAACCATACACGGACTGAATAATATTGACAAGACAGAATGGAAAGCGGGACTTAATGTTTGGTTAGGATATAACCGAATCGGTTTTAATGCAGAATATTTTAACAGAGAAACTGTTAATGAAATTTTTCCTGTAATGGAAAACGGAAAAATATACTTGAAAAACATTGCAGATCACACTGTGGAAGGATTCGATTTCAGTTTTAACCATCAAAGGATTTTCTTAGGACAAGATTCATATCTTAATTATGGAATCAGTTTTTACAAGGCAAAAGATATTGTAACCCGCGTTCACGGTAATTATCATAATCATAACATTATCGGTTTCAGCACCGTTTACAAAACGCTTTCTGTGGGAGAACAGCTGGGAAGCATTGCAGGAACGCATTTTAAAAGAGATAATGGCGGAAATCTCATTGTCGGCGCCGACGGTTTTCCGATTAAAGAGAACAGTGTAAAAATTATTGGCAATCCTAATCCGGATTTCACCGTGAAAATAAATAATGAAATTACCTTTAAGAATGTAAGTCTTAGCCTCGACTGGGAATGGAGAAAAGGAGGACAGATCTGGAACGGAACGCAGGCTTTCCTGGATTTTTATGGCAGATCTGCCAGTTCTGCAGAATTGAGAAATGTTTCAGATTTCATTTTTGAAGGAGTTGATGCCAACGGAAACCCGAACAGTATACCGGTGAATTTTTATGATTCAAATCTCGATGTTTATGAGAACCGATGGGCAAGATACGGTGCAGACGGTGTGGCGGACGAGTATATTCATGATGGGGATTTTGTTCGGCTAAACGGTATTTCACTTTCTGTAAACCTGAGAACAGATCCTAATTATAGAAGAACGCTCAAACTCACGGGAACAGTTTCCAATATTTATCTGTGGAGAAAATACAAAGGTGTGGATGTACAGAATACATTTTTTGATACAGAAAACGGACAGGGTCTGGATTTTTTCAATCTTCCCGGCTTTACCGGATATTCAGTAGGAGTTTCTTATGATTTTTAGCAAAATGAACAGCGTTTTTTTTAAATATTGTCTTCTTTTTTCAGTTTTTCTGAGCTCTTTTCTGTTTGCACAGCGTGTAGAAGAAACCTATGAAAAGGAAAAAATCTATGTACAGACAGATCATGTTTTTTACAAACCTGGCGATGTGGTGTATTTTAAGGCTTATGTAGTGAACGGAAGCAATAATCTTACAACAGATAAAAGCAGAGTTCTGAAGGCTCATCTTATAGAACCGTCCGGAACGGTGGTTGAAGAACTTATATACAGAATAGAAAACGGTTCGGCAAAGGGAAGCTTCAGTTTAAATTCCGATATCAAAGGGGGAATTTACAAGATTAAATTTTTTACCAACTGGATGCAGAACGAAAGCGGCAAAAATTCCTTTGAGAAAGAAATTAATGTGCAGAAAATTGTCTCGCCCAGAATTCTGATGAAACTGGATTTCCCCAAAAAGGGTTACGGTTCCGGAGACGAAGTTTTTGCAGATTTTTCGATGCGGAGTCTGGCAAATGTTCCTGTTCCTTTCTACGAAGTTGTTTACAGTGTTTTTGTTGAAGGCAAAGAGATAATATCCGATACTTTTATAACAGACAGAGAAGGGAAAAGCCAAATAAAGTTCAAACTTCCTGAAAACCTGAAATCCAGTGACGGTTTACTGAATATTAAACTGGCTTATGATGGTTTTCCTGAATCTATTTCCAGAAATATTCCTATCGTACTCAATACTGTCGACCTCAGGTTTTTTCCGGAAGGCGGAACTTTTGTGAACGGAGTCAGCACGAATCTCGCATTCAAGGCAATGGATGAATTTGAAAAACCTGTTGATGTAAAAGGAGATATTTTTAATCAGAACCACCTGAAAGTGGCAGAGTTCGGGAGTTTTAATTTCGGAATGGGAGAATTGAAATTCACACCGAAATCCGGCGAAAAATATTATGCTAAATTAATGGAACCCGACGGGAATCAGCAGATTTTCGAACTTCCTACCGCATCGGAGAACGGATTGGTAATGAACATTGTAAATTCGGGATCTGCAGTTGAGATTAAAATTAATTCTACTCAATCCAAAGAAATTTCTTTGAAAGCAGGAGTTCACGGTAAGGAATATTATTCTGAAAAAGTTTCATTACAGAAGGGCGAAAACAGTATTTTGATACAGAGTAATCTTTTTCCGGCAGGCATTGCGCGCTTTACAGTTTCGGAACTTCAGGGAATTCCACTTGCGGAACGCGTTGTTTTCCTGAACGACAACAAACTGCTGTCAGTAAATTTAAAGTTTTTGAAAAAGATGTATTTGCCGCGGGAAAAGGTCGAAGTTAAAGTGGAAACCAGAGATCAGAACGGAAATCCTGTATCTTCTGATCTTTCCTTGAGCGTGGTTGATGATAAACTCTATACTTATGCAGATGATAAACAGGATCACATTATCTCGTGGCTTCTGATGAGTTCCGAACTGAGCGGAAAAGTGTTTGAACCCAGTTTTTATTTCAAAAAAGACGAACCAAAATCCGTAAAAACACGGGACTTACTGATGCTGACAAACGGTTACAGATACTTTTCTCTCCTGCCGGAAATTGAAAAAAGCAATCTTTTTAAATACCCTGTAGAACAGCTGAACGGAATTTACGGTGTAGTAACTGATGAACAGAAAAAACCGGTTAAATCTGAAGTTTTTCTGGTGGAAACCGGCCATCAGAATAATGATGATAACGCGGTTTTGAAGCAGGAAACAACGGAGGACGGCAGGTTTTACTTTTCCAATCTCGACAGTTCCAAAACCAATAAGATTATTGCGCGTTCCAAAACGCCGAAACAGAAGGTAAAGATTAATATTCTTTCCTATAAACTTGATGTTAACCCTGTTTCACAAAAGTCGGACAGCAGAAATATTGATGTTGAAGAGTTGGTGAATGAGGCGGTTTCCAAGTTAAAGGAGAAGGAAGTAAAACAGGAAAAAAAGGAAATAAAAAGAAACGGATACAGTTCAAGATCTGATACTACCAAAACACAGGAAATCGAGGAAGTTGTTGTATTGGGTTATGAAATCAGGAGAAAAGCGTCAATTTTCTCTTCAACAGAAGTCTACAGTAGAGCAATGGACGTAAATCCGGATGTTACCTCGATGGTCGCAGGAAAAGTCTCCGGTGTTACCGTTGTTCCTGCTGCAGGAAATTCCAATACTGTAATAATCCGCGGAGCAGGATCTTTAACAGGAAAAACCCCTTTGTATGTTGTTGATGGAGTTCCGGTGGAAAGTTTCAGTTCGGCAATCGATGTAAATAACATCAACAGCGTTACAATTCTTAAAGATGCCGCCGCAACAGCCATCTACGGAAGCAGAGCAGCAAATGGTGTTGTGATTATCAATTCCAGAAACGGCAGATCTTCAAAGCTGAAACTTGATCTGACGCAGAAAACCTACTATGACCTGGAAACAGTTCCCGGCATCCATTTAACAAGGTTTTCTTATGTGCGGAATTTCAAGTATCCCGTTTATCCAACCACTTCCACGCCTTACAGGTTCGATTTCAGAGAAACGGTTTATTGGAATCCTTACATTCAGACTGACAAAAACGGCCGGGCTACAGTGGAGTTTTACAATTCGGATGCTACCACAACTTTCAGGGCAATTTCGGAAGGTATTTCTTCGGAAGGATTAATTGGCCGAGATGAGAAAACCTATGCCGCACAGAGCAGGATTTCTGCCGACGCTAAGATTCCGCCCTACCTCACGATGGGCGACCGTCCAAAAATTCCTGTAGTTGTAAAGAATAATGTAGACGATCGAAAAACGCTGCGCATCAACCCTGTTCTTCCGAAAGATATAATACTTCATGAACATGATTCTATAATGGTACTTAAACCGTTGCAGTCCGGTCGGATTTTGTTGCCGATAGAAACGGGTAAGACAATAAATTCTAACCTGAGTGTTGCGGTGATCTCTGATAATGAACGCGAAACACTGATTCTTCCGCTTAAGGTTGAAGAGAAAGGATTTCCGAAAAATTTCTCGGTGATCTCTTCAAAAGATACGCTGCTTGCTTTTACAGTACCTGAAACCATTCCGTATACCCTTTCTGCAAAACTTAAATCGTACGGAGATTTACAGAGCAGAATGTTTGATGACATTGAACGGCTTACAGCAGAGCCTTACGGCTGTTTTGAACAGCTTTCTGCAACAGTTTATCCCAATGTTTTTATACTGGATTATCTGAAGAATTCAAAAAAACTGGATAAAGGAACCGAAACGAAAGCCATCCGCAAACTGAAGAACGGATATCAGAAACTTGCTACTTATCAGCTTCAAGATGGAGGATTCGGATATTTTCATTCCTCAGAAAGCCAGATTGGTCTGTCAGCATTTGCATTGAACGAATTCAATGCTTTGGGTAAATTCGTACAGGTCAACCCAAAAATCAAAGACAAAGTTTTACAGTACTTACTAAAGCAGCGCACGGGCAAAGGAACCTTCATCGTGAAGTATAAAGTTGCAGATAAATATTCACAGGAAAGATTTTGGGCAGAACAGGCCTATGCTCTTTTTGCACTAGCAAAATATGGATTAAAAACTGAAATATCAAAAGAGTACGAAGTCTCGCTTTCCAGAGCCCTTCAAACCGGTGATGCTTATCAGAGTGCATTGCTTGCGAATACCGCATTTCTGCTGGATAGGAAAGATGATTATCATCGGTTGATGAAACAGCTGAATCAAAATTTTAACAGCACGAGTCTGCAATCTGCTACAAGTTTTGTTGGTTCCCGCGGAAATTCTTTATCTGCAGAAACACTCTCTCTGTATCTTCTAGCAATGCTTAAAGCTGACAAAGCATCCCTTAATCTGCAGACCAAAATTGTTGATGAACTGGCTGTACTGAGCAGTTATTACGGTTACGGATCTACTCAGGGAACCGTTTTGGCACTGGAAGCGCTCAGCGAATTTCATTCTAAAACTGAAAGTGATGGCACTCCGCAAAAATTTGTTATCAATGGACATGAAGTTGATGTAAAGGAAAAAAATCAGGATATCGATTTAACGGATTATTTGGAACATGAAAATAAATTTTCGGTCAGCAGCAAATCCGGACATGGGCTACCTTACAAAATCGAATGGAAATACTATGTTAATAATCCTCCGGTTAATGAAGACACAGAAGTGAAAATTAATACGGCACTTTCAAAAAACAGTGTAAAAGTGAATGACATTAGCCGGATGAAAGTGGAGATTAAAAACCAGCTTCCATATGTTTTGCCGATGGTTACAGCAAAAATCGGAATTCCTGCCGGACTTTCCTTACAGCCTTCTTTACTGAAAGATTTAGTTGAAAAAAAACAGGTTTCGTATTACGAAATTTTGCACAATTTTCTGGTACTGTATTGGGAATCCATGCAGGAAAGGGAAGTTAAAACCATCAATCTGGATCTGAAAGCCGAATTTCCTGGAGATTTTACCGGAAAATCAAGTGCAGTATACCTTTATTATACTCCAGAAAATAAGAGCTGGGCAGAAGGCCTTAAAGTTCAGGTTAAGGATTGATTCAAGCAGTGTGAAGAAAGAATATAGCTGTTCATAAATTTCCGAAGATTTAAAGCAATAATTAATTATATTTATACCTGCTCCAATTAAGAAGCAGATTCTAATGTACAACCATGAAAAAATATTTCTCACTTCTTTTAGCTACAAGCCTGCTTACTTCCTGTGCAGTTTTCAAAACCGACAATGATAATGATGGAGTTAAGAATAATGCCGATGATTGCAAAGAAGTTCCTGGGCCACTGGAAAATAACGGTTGCCCGTGGCCAAATACAGATGGTGATGAAGTTTTGGATAAAGACGATTCCTGTCCTCAGGTTCCAGGACCGGTTGAAAATAACGGTTGTCCTTGGCCGGATACAGACGGTGACGGTATTTTGGATAAAGACGATGCCTGTCCTACAGTTCCCGGATTACCTGCATACAATGGTTGTCCAAAACCGCAGTCTGTTTACGCTGAAGAAGCAGTTGCGGTAGGTTATTCACGGGCGCCGATCTATGGCACTAATGCAGGAGTGCAGGTTGGTAATCAGAATGCAGATCCAAAGTATTATGATAATGAAGAATATGCTGCCACCATGGAAAATATCTTTAAACGGACGGAGGCAGAACCTTTGTCAACGTTTTCCATTGATGTGGACAATGCTTCTTATACCAACATCAGACGGGTAATCAATGAAGGACAGGTGATTAATAAGGATATGGTCCGCATTGAGGAGATGATCAATTATTTCATCTATGATTACGAAGCTCCTGCAAACCAGCCTTTTGCAATAAATACTGAAATCGGAAAATCGCCATGGAATCCACAGCATCAGCTGCTTAAAATAGGTCTGAAAGCCAAAGAGATTGCCAGAGAATCACTTCCTTCCTCCAATTTCATTTTCCTTCTGGATACGTCAGGATCTATGAATCAACCCAATAAACTTCCTTTGCTGAAATCCGCGTTTAAGATAATTCTGGACAAGCTCGGGCCGAAAGACCGAATTGGTATTGTAGCATACGCAGGAAGGGCCGGAGTGGTTCTTCCTTCAACCAGTGCCGCTGAAAAAAGCAGAATTATAGAAGCGATTGACCGGCTTGAAGCTGGTGGAAGTACTGCAGGCGGACAGGGAATTGAACTGGCTTATAAACTGGCTTCAGAAAATTTCATTAAAGGTGGAAACAACCGCGTAATCCTTGCAACAGACGGAGATTTTAATGTGGGAATTTCATCTGAAGCAGATCTGGAAAAACTTATAGAAAACAAGAGAGCAGACGGCGTTTTTTTAACTTGTCTTGGATTTGGAATGGGAAACTATAAAGACACCACACTGGAAACGCTTGCGAATAAAGGAAACGGTAATTACGCCTATGTCGACAATTTTCAGGAAGCGAATAAATTCCTCGGAAAAGAGTTTGTCGGAAGTATGTTTACACTTGCTAAAGACGTTAAAATACAGGTTGAATTCAATCCTGCAATGGTGGAAGCTTACCGTTTGATCGGGTATGAAAACAGGATGCTGAATAACGAAGACTTTGTGGATGACAAGGTTGATGCAGGAGAATTGGGTGTCGGACATACAGTTACTGCGCTTTATGAAATTATTCCGGTCGGCGTTGCATCAGCTTTTTTACCCAAGAAACAGAAACTGAAATATTCAAGCCCAAAAGGGGTGAAGGGCGGAACCAACGAAATTGCCCATCTTAAATTCCGGTATAAAAAACCGGATGGCAAAACCAGCAGTGAAATTACCAAAAGTGTGCAGAATGTGGAGCCAAAAAACGCTTCTGCGGATTTTAAATTTACTACAGCGGTTGCGTGGTTTGGTTTAATTACCCGTGAATCGGATTTAATCACCCGAAAAAATCTTGATGATGTACAGAAACTGGCTGTAGCAGGAAAAGGGAAAGATGCTGACGGTTACAGAACAGAGTTTATTAAGATGGTGGAAAAGTATCGTTCGGTTCTCAAACAGAACAGTAAATAAATTACAGCGGACGATAGTCCGTTTTTTTTGATTTTTTATGTAGTGAAAAAACAATCTTTCAA
The DNA here is from genome assembly GCA_023457935.1 of Bacteroidota bacterium. GTDB lineage: Bacteria > Bacteroidota > Bacteroidia > Flavobacteriales > Weeksellaceae > JAEXBA01. The sequence goes on from JAEXBA010000033.1 coordinate 11,900, forward strand.
TTTATTTTGAAAGTTCAGAAATAATATATACATTTGATTCTCCAAACTAATTTTATCTAAATGAAACTGTCAGAAGCCAAAGAAAAATACATCCAGACCTGGGGAACTCTTGCCACCAACTGGGGAATCAACAGAACTATGGCACAGGTGCATGCACTGCTTTTGGCTGAAGGAAAGCCCCTTTCTACCGATGAAGTGATGGAAGCACTCCAGATTTCGCGCGGAAATGCCAATATGAATCTGCGCGAGCTCATCAGTTGGGGAATTATCCGGAAAGAACTGGTAAAAGGCGACCGTAAAGAATATTTTTTTGCTGAACGCGATATGTGGTATCTCTTCAAACAGCTGGTGAAAGAACGAAAGAAAAGAGAAATTGAACCCGTAATTGCCGCCATCAGCGAACTGAAATCCATTGAAGAGAAAACACCCGAAGCTGTTCAGTTTGCAGAACTGATGACCGAAATGGAAAATGTAACCGGGAAAGTATTCAGCATTATGGATCTCGCTATTAAAAGTGATGATCACTGGCTTGTCGGTAAAATCACCGGACTTTTAAAATAGAAAAGGAGCCATCCTTTTTTATTTGATTGATAATTTCAAAAAATACTGAAAGTTTAATAAATACAATAATTATGAAAACAATTTTGAAATTTGATTATTACTGGCAAACCTTCCTAATTCTGTTAATGGTTGTTTACACAGTTTTTGACTTCACTGTTCAAAGTGGCAGCCATTTGCTGTATTACCATTTTGTTGTCGGGATTTCCCAGTTGTTAAGCTTCGTAATGAGAATCTATTTTCTTGGAGCGAAAGGTAAATTTATTACAGTTTATGGCTTTTTGGTTATTCCGGTTTGGTTTGCCCTTATTGCTTCACAGATTAATTTTCCGTTCGATGATATCCGGGCCGGTTTTCTTTATCAGGGCTTTATAATCTGTCCGTTGATATCATTTTTTTATCCGTTTTATATTCACGAAGCTGATCTGAAATATGAAAAATGTAATCCTTAAAACGGTAATGTATTTCATTTTCCGTAACAACAGACGCACGCGCGCCGATTTTCTAACCTTCTAAAATACATCACTATGAAAAATCCCGTTTACTTTTCACTTCAAAAAACCCTTTGGCTCTACATTAATCTCTTTCTTTTTGGCCTGCTCGACTTCAGTAATTTCAATGCAACAGCGGTTACTGTTTCTGCAGTGATTTCAGTTTTCACTGTTGCTGTAGGTCATTCGGCCGGACTTCACCGCGGAATTATCCATAAATCCTACGATACTTCAAAGTGGTTTCGGAATGTACTACTGGTACTGTTTGCTTTTACCGGTTTGGGCAGTCCGTTATCGTGGATTAAGCTGCATTATACAAGGGATTACTGGCAGAATCAGAAAGAATGTCACCCTTACCTGGGTTACAGTCACGGTTTATGGAAGGATTTCATCTGGTATCTGCATTTTTCGTTTTCGGTTTCGCAGAAAGATCTTATAAAATATGGTTTTCCCGCTGAATTTCATCAAGACCGTTTTCTTAGATTTCTGCATCGCTCGTGGTATCTTTTTACCATTGTTCCGGCAGTTGTTGTTTGGCATTTTTGGGGTTTTCAGGAATTTCTAATTCTGTTTCCGGTACGTATTTCCATCAACCTTCTGATGCATTGGTTTATCGGCTACATCTCTCACACGCACGGTTACAGAAAATTTGTAATTGCAGGCGCCAATGAAAGCGGTTATAACGACTGGTTTCTCGGAATTATTTCCTTTGGTGAAGGTTTTCACAATAACCATCACGCTTTTCCCTCTTCCTCAAAATTCGGCATCCGTTGGTTTGAATTTGATCTGAGCTGGCAGTTCATAAAACTTTTCAGATTTCTCGGGCTGGTATGGAATGTAAAGTCGGCCAATCACGAAACGCTGAAGCCTACCGCAATTGAACTTGACAAAATATACTGGAATTAAAAATTTGCATGATGAAATTTTTATCCGCAGAATGGCGCAAACTTGCCATCATCAATTACGAAATCAATCCTCAAATTCTTGAGAACTATCTTCCAAAAGGTGTGGAACTCGATTTCTGGAAAGGAAAATGTTTGGTAAGCGTTGTTGGGTTTCTGTTTCAGAACACAAAACTGCTAGGCATTTCAGTGCCTTTTCATACCGATTTTGAAGAAGTCAACCTCCGCTTTTACGTCAAAAAATTTGAAAACGGAAACTGGAAAAGAGGAGTGGTTTTTATTAAGGAAATTGTTCCGAAACGTGCGCTTTCAACCGTTGCAAATGTTTTTTACAACGAACATTATCAAACCTGTGAAATGGGACACGAAATTCATCAGTCCGATGAAATTGAAGTTAAATACTTTTGGAGAAATGGTTCCGAAAATTCAGTTAAAATTGTGGCTGAAAACCATCCCCAAAAAATAGTTGAAGGTTCTGAATTCGAGTTCATCACAGAACATTATTTTGGTTTTACAAAAAACGGCTGCAAAACAACGGAATACGAAGTAAGACATCCTGAATGGGATTATTATGAAATAATAAATCATGAAATCTACATTGATTTCGGGAAGAATTACGGCAGAGATTTTTCAGTTCTGAATTTTTCAGCTCCGCATTCTGTGATGCTCGCAGAAGGTTCTGCAATCGAAGTTTTTACTAAGAAAAAGCTGCATACAATTTCGTAGTGAAAGCGTTTGAAAAAACCTCAAAAATTATCCGTAAATTCGCACAAATTTTAAAACTCATGAATTACGATATCATTGTGATTGGAAGCGGTCCCGGCGGATATGTTACGGCAATCCGGGCAGCGCAGTTAGGTTTCAAAACGGCCATTGTTGAAAAGGAAAATCTTGGCGGAATCTGCCTGAACTGGGGTTGTATTCCTACAAAAGCATTGCTGAAGTCGGCGCACGTTTTCCATTATCTTAAACATGCTGAAGATTTCGGTCTGAATAAAGTGGATAATCCTGGATTCGATTTCTCAAAAGTAATCCAGAGATCAAGAGGTGTTGCCACCAAAATGAGCGGCGGAATTTCTTTTCTGATGAAGAAAAACAAAATTGATGTCATCATGGGAACGGCAAAAGTAAAGCCGGGCAAAAAAATTGATGTTGCGGATGCGGACGGAAAATCCACTGAATATTCTGCAAATCATATTATTATAGCAACGGGAGCGCGTTCCAGAGAATTGCCGAATCTTCCGCAGGACGGAAAAAAAGTGATCGGTTACAGACAGGCGCTTTCTCTTCCAGAACAGCCGAAATCGATGATTGTGGTCGGTTCCGGTGCGATTGGAGTTGAATTTGCTGATTTCTATAATGCAATGGGAACGAAAGTAACCATCGTGGAATTTATGCCGAATATTGTTCCGGTTGAAGACGAGGAAATCTCTAAACATCTTGAAAAATCACTGAAGAAAGCAGGTATTGAAATCATGACGAATTCTTCTGTTGAATCCGTTGATACTTCAGGAGAAGGCGTTAAAGCCAATGTGAAAACCAAAGACGGAAACATCACTCTTGAAGCCGATATTTTACTTTCTGCGGTTGGAATTGCTGCAAATGTTGAAGGGCAGGGATTCGAAGAAGTTGGAATTCAGACGGATAAAGGAAGAGTTTTGGTGAATGAATGGTATGAAACTTCTGTTCCTGGTTATTACGCAATCGGTGATATTCTGCCGACTCAGGCACTGGCACACGTTGCTTCTGCCGAAGGAATTACCTGCGTTGAAAAAATCAAAGGTCTTCATGTTGAAAAAATTGATTACGGCAATATTCCTGGATGTACGTACTGTTCACCGGAAATCGCTTCAGTTGGTTTAACGGAAAAGCAGGCAAAGGAAAAAGGGTACGAAATCAAAGTTGGAAAATTTCCGCTTTCTGCTTCAGGAAAAGCAACGGCAAACGGAAATACCGACGGTTTCATCAAAGTTATTTTCGATGCAAAATACGGCGAATGGTTAGGTTGCCACATGATTGGTGAAGGCGTTACAGATATGATTGCAGAAGCAGTTGTAGCTAGAAAATTAGAAACTACAGGTCATGAAATTATCAAATCAATTCACCCGCATCCAACCGTTTCTGAAGCCATTATGGAAGCCGCAGCAGCAGCTTATGGAGAAGTGATTCATATTTAAAACATAACGAAATAAGATTCAAGAACCACAGATTTTTCTGTGGTTTTTTAATTTTGATCTATGGAAAAAAAGCAACTTGGTCTTGTCCTTTCCGGAGGCGGAACAAAAGGAATTGCACATGCCGGAGTTTTAAAATTTTTGGAAGAAAATAAAATTCAACCGCAAATTTTGGCTTGTTGCAGTGCGGGTTCTATTGTTGGAAGTTTGTATTCTGTTGGGAAAAAGCCGGAAGAAATTCTTGAGTTTTTTAAATCGGTGTATTTTTTCAATTGGAAGCATTTTACTTTTAATCAGCATGGATTGGTTTCTTCAGGAATTTTCCGACGTTATCTAAAACCGATTTTTGGCGAAATGAAAATTTCAGAATTGCCAAAACCTGTGAAAATCGTTGCAACAGAACTGGTTTCCGGAACCCAGGAAATTTTTGAAAATGATTTTAAAGTCATCGATGCAATCATTGCTTCCTGCTCCATTCCCGGGATTACAACGCCTTACATTGTTGGAAATAAATTGTATAGTGATGGTGGAGTTTTAAATAATTTTCCTGCAGACATCATTCAAAACGAGTGCGAAAAAATGATTGGCGTCTTCGTTTCGCCTCCTCAAGATTTGGAAATAAAAGATTTGAACTCTATAAAAGCGGTAGTTTCCCGCTCTTACGATTTACTTTCTTATCGAACAGAATTTCACAAATTTTCGTATTGTGATTGGTTTATCACGTCTAAAAAACTCGCTCATTATGCCACTTTTGAAAGAAAAACTGAACGTTTAGACGAAATTTTTGAAATTGGCTACGAAGCTGCAAAAAGCAGCTTTGATAAGGATTTATGCAAATTCTAAAATCGAAGATTTAAGCGGTATAACTTGCAAAAGCTTCTTCCAAACTTTCAAATTTTCCTTTGAATTCTTCAATCGGCGAATCCATCACGATATTCCCTTTGTGAATAAGAATTACACGGGAACAGAGCGCTTCCACTTCCTGCATAATATGGGTCGAAAGAATGACGGTTTTTTCTTTTCCGATTTCCTTAATCACATTTCTGATTTCAATAATCTGATTCGGATCCAAACCGTTTGTTGGTTCATCCAATATCAGCAAATCCGGTTGGTGAAGAATTGCCTGCGCCAAACCGACTCTTTGTTTGTAACCTTTGGAAAGCTGTGATATTTTTTTGGATTTTTCAGGCGTTATTCCAACAAGTTCTATCACTTCATCAACTCGTGAAGCTGGAATTTTATGCAGATTTGCTACGAAATTCAGATATTCACGCACATACATTTCAAGATAAAGCGGATTGTTTTCCGGCAGGAAACCGATATTTTTTTTGCTTTCAATTTCGTGTTCTGTGATGTCTTTTCCGTTGAAAACAATCTGTCCGTCATCAATTTTCAAAACACCGACAATACTTTTCATCAGCGTCGATTTTCCGGCTCCGTTCGGGCCAAGCAATCCGATGATTTCATTTTTTCCGATACTGATATTAACATTATTCAGCGCAGTTTGTTCACCGAATTTTTTCGTCAGACTGATGATTTCTAAAGACATTTTTATTTTTTAGTTCTGCAAAAATAACAATCTTAGCTTAAAGCCATCAAAAAAGCAGGATAGTGCAAATGTAATTCTTCTGATTCTGGGATTTCACACATTGTTAGAACTTTACTTTAAATTTCTTCTTTTCTCCGTTTCGGATTATTGTTACTTCTTTTTCATCGCCTGCATTCAGTTTGGAAAGACAGTCCATGTAGGAATAAACTTCCGTAATTTTGCATTCGCCAATCTGAGTCAGGATATCGCCCGCTATAATTCCGGCCTTCGCGGCAGGGCGGTTGTCGGTTACACCGTCGATGTGAAGTCCGTCTTTCGTGTCAGCATAACTCGGCATCACTCCAAGTGTAATTTTGTACTTCGGAACTGCCTTCGACTGTGCCATTTTTGTTTTTGTAAATGGAACAGAAGTAGAATTTGCGATTTCATTGGCGATTCCAAAAACGTAGTTTGTAATGCTTTTGATGCCTTGAAAATTAATTTTTTCGGTGTCATCACTCGGTTTGTGGTAATCCTGGTGGGTTCCCGTGAAGAAAAACAATACCGGAATGTCTTTCAGGTAAAAACTTGTGTGGTCCGACGGGCCAACACCGGATTCGTCCAAAGCCAGATTGTAACCCGCAGGCTTGTATTTTTTTACCATTTCAGGAAATGAAGGAGACGTTCCTACACCGCCAACATTCAGAACTTTATCGCTGTTTAAACGGCCGATCATATCCATATTGATCATCGTAACGACGTTTGGATATCTGGTTTTCACATCTTCAGCAAACTTTTTTGAACCGATTAAGCCGTCTTCTTCAGCAGAGAACAGTACGAAAACATAATTGGCGTTTTCCTTTACCTTGTTTTTTCCGAACATTCTTGCGAGTTCCAGAACGGCGGAAACTCCCGAAGCATTGTCGTCTGCACCGTTATGAATCTGTCCTGCGGAGTTCGCCAAAGTGGAATGGTTGTGTTGATTAAGGCCAAGATGGTCGTAGTGCGCACCAATCACAATCGTTTTCGAAGCTTTGTTGTCCAGGTAGCCAATTACGTTGTTTCCGTTGGTTTTTATGGAAGTGTTTTCGTCGTGAGGATTCAGTTTCACCGAATATTCAAACGGCTGAATCTCGGTCTTCAGGCCGGATTTTTTTAAACTTTTCTGAATGAAGGCGGCCGCTTTTTTTTCACCTGCGCTTCCTGCAAGTCTTCCTTTCAATTCGTCTGAAGCGAGATACGTGATGCTTTTTTTAAGGTTTTCAGCGTTTACGGCTTCATTCGCATCTCCTTCAATCCAGTCGGCAATAAAAACATTGGTTTCATGGGGTTTTTCGGCCTGTCTGTTACTCGAGAAAACCAGTTTTTTTCCGTCCGGTGAAAACATTGGAAACGCATTGAACTCGCTTTCGTAAGTCAGCTGCGTGAGGTTTTTTCCGTCCAGATCCACCGAATAGATTTGGAAATCATACCCTCTTGTTGAATGATGATTGGATGAAAAAACAATCTTTTTGTCGGAAGGATGAAAATACGGCGACCAGTTGGCTTTTCCGAGGTTGGTTACCTGTTTCAGGTTGCTGCCGTCGATATTCATCGTATAGATTTCCATATTGGTGGGCGCAACCAGGTTTTCTTTCAGCAGCTGTTTGTATTCGGCGATATCTTTTTCAGTCTGCGGTCTTGAAGAACGGAAAACCAGTTTTTTTGAATCGTGGGAGAAAAATGCGCCACCGTCATAACCCAAACCGAATGTCAGCTGTTTCAGGTTTTTTCCATCAGTGTCCATTCGCCAAAGTTCCAGATCACCGCTCCGTGTGGAGGTGAAAACAATGTATTTTCCGTCCGGAGAAACAACGGCTTCCGCGTCATAACCGGGTTCATTGGTGAGTTTTTTAACAATTTTGCCGGACAGATCAGAAATATAAATGTCAAAAGAATCGTAGATAGGCCAAAGGTATTTTCCGTCGGTTCTCGGCTTCGGTTTTGGCGGACACGCTTTGTCGGCATCGTGTGTGGAAGCGTAAAGAATATGTTTTCCGTCCGGCATGAAGAAAGAACAGGTGGTTCTTCCGTTTCCTGTTGAAATCAGTTTGAGATCGGCAGTGTTTCCCTGTCTGTTCTGCAGATTCATCAGGTAAATCTGGTCGCATTCTGCCCCGATTTTCGGGTTCGTCACCTGAAGTGTCAGGTTGTTGCTGTCCGGAGAAAAATAAGCTTCAGCGTTATCGCCGCCAAATGTAAGTTTCTGAATATTTTTTAAATGAACTTCCTGCGCGCTCAGCGAAACTGATGCTAAAAAAGCAAGTGCTGCAACGGTTTTCAGGCGGTTGGTATTGATCATTATTTCTGGATTAGGAAACATCAAATATAACTATTTTTATACATGAAATCAGCCAAAAGCAAAGGGATTCACACGAAATAATTTCTATATTTGTAAAAACAAAAAATCAATGCTCGTTATCGGAATTGCGGGTGGTACCGGAAGCGGAAAAACCACGGTTGTCAATAAAATTCTTCAGGGTCTTAATGCAGAAGGTGTTAATGTGCTTTCGCAGGACAATTATTACCACGACAACCAGCATCTGTCTTTAACAGAGCGTGAAGCGCTTAACTACGACCATCCCAAATCCATCGATTTTGATCTTTTGCTGAAACACGTAAAAGCTTTAAAAAAAGGTGATAATATCGAGCAGCCACTGTACAGTTTTGTAACGCATTCCAGAACCGGTGACCATGTTTTGGTGGAACCTAAAAATGTTCTGATTGTTGAAGGAATTCTGGTTCTTACCAATCCTGAGCTTCTGAAAGAGTATGATCTTAAAGTTTTTGTTCATGCTGATTCCGACGAAAGGCTGATCAGAAGAATCCGCCGCGATACACAGGAAAGAGGCAGAGATCTTAACGAAGTTCTTCACCGCTACCAAACGACACTGAAACCGATGCATCAGGAATTTATCGAACCGTCAAAAAACGAAGCCGATTTAATAGTTCCGAACATGCGTCACAACAATGTTGCCATTGATTTTTTAACAACGGTTATCAACAATTCACTTAAAAAAGTTCACTGATGAAAGAGCAGGATCTGATCAAAGATATCAAACCGGTTTCGCCCGCGATGAAGTTCATCAGAAAGTATGTTCTGAACAAATATTTCATCACGGTTTTCGCTTTTTTAGTCTGGATGATTTTCTTCGACAGTACGTCCTTTCTCGTTATCAATGAAATGAACGGCGAAATCAACAAGTACGAAAAGCAGCTCGCATATTATAAATCCGAATACCGGAAAAATGATCAGTTCTACAAAAAGCTGATGAACAATAAGGACGAAAAGGAGAAGTTTGCGCGCGAAAATTACTTTATGAAGAAACCCAACGAGGAAATTTTTATCCTTGTGGCCGACAGTTCAGGAATAAAGAAACAGACCGCCCGAAAATAATTCAGTTTCAACGCAGAGGTGAAGTCTGCAGAAAAATTTAATACAATGTTTACGAAAGTTAGTCTTCAGGAATGGGAAGCGCTGGTAAAAAAGCAGCTTAAAACAGAGGATATTTATGATATTCTGAAAAAGGAAAATCTGGAAGGGATTTCCGTGAAACCCTATTACAGTTCTGTCCCAAAACCGCTGAAAAATCTTCCTAAAATTGAGGAAAGTACCCATCTGGTTTCCCGCTATCAGGAAAATCTGGAAGAGAACGTGTTTGCTTTTCTGCTGGATCAGAATGTAGAAGGACTTACGGATAAAACTATTTTTATCAACAACAGAGATTTGGCGGAACACATCAGTCCGCAAGAAGAAGACCAGTATTTTTCTCTTATTGATGTTTTTGATGAGGAAACAGGCACACTGAATGAAAACCTTGCAAAAGAGCTTCTCGCAAAAGATTTCAAGAGAAATATATGTATTGATATCTCGCTTCATCAGAATGCCGGAGCCGCACTTTATCAGCAGTTGGGGATTGCTTTGGCTAAAACTAAAGAATTAGTTGAACTTTTCGGAGCTGAAATTCTGAAAAAACTGACGTTCAGAGTTGCAGTTGGCGGAAATTATTTTTTTGAAATTGCCAAAATCCGTGCCCTGAAACTTATTTTCAACCAATATTCAAAAGAAGCAGGTTTGGACGAAATTCCGTACATTTTTGCTGAAACTTCTCACCGTAATAAAACAAAAGCCGACGAAGAAAACAACCTGATCCGGTCAAGTCTCGAGCTTGCAGCCGCGATGATTGGAGGCGCAGATGCCGTTTTTGCAAACGATTTCAAGATGAACAGTGAAACGCAACTTTCGCAGGAAATTTCGTTCAAACAGCAGATTGTTCTGGCTTACGAAAGCATCATCAATGTTTTTGAAGATGCTGCAAACGGAAGCTATTATGTTGAAGACCTTACGCAGCAGCTTGCCGAAAAATCCTGGAAACTATTTGTCGAAATGGAAGTAAGCGGCGGTTATCTGGAGCTCTTAAAACAGGGAACAGTTCAGAAAAACATTTACGGTCACGCTATTGAAGAGCAGAAATGGGTAGAAGAAGGAAAAATCAAACTGATTGGCGTAAATCTTTATCCAAAACTCGAGAAAACAAAATCGGCTGAAGATCTGTATTCTGAAAAGCAGATAAAATCGGTTCGCTGGGCAGAAATGTTTGAATGATTGCCACGAATTCACGAATGTCTTGTTTGACTATTATTTTTTGTTGAGGAAACTCCACCAGCAATTGTCAATGTAGAAGAAGCAAAGTTTAGTTATGAAGCTTTAATTATTTTTGCATTCGTGGCATTTTCAAAACGAATAAAAGGTTTAGTTATGAGCTTATTTTACCCTGAAGAGTCCTACCAAATTATTGGAATTTGCATGGAAGTTCACAATCAGTTAGGTCATGGGTTTGCTGAAATCGTTTATAAAGATGCTTTAGAACTTGAGTTTTCAAGAGCCGGTATAAAATATCAGAGAGAAAAGGAATATGAAGTAGTCTACAAAGGGATAATTTTGCCGCATCGCTTCTATGCCGATTTTGTTGTTTTTGATAAAATAATTCTTGAAGTAAAAGGCAAGAAAGAGATTTGCGATGAAGATATTGCGCAATGTATCAATTACCTGAAAGTTTCGGAAAATAAGCTGGCTATTATCGTTAATTTTGGTGAAGCAAAACTCAATTCCCGAAGAATCGTTTTATGAAGTATTTGTGCACTCTTAGTAAATTTAAATATTGCCACAAATGCACTAATTTTTTTTCTGGTTTAACAATTAATAGATTATTATACGAAAACCACTATTCTTAGTAGACTATTTATAGAATATTCGTGCATTCGTGGCAAACTCAGAAAGAAATTTAAGAGTTTCGCATATAGAAATGTTTAAATATTGCCACGAATATTTCTTTTTTCTGGATTAACAATTTATAGTAGCATAGTTGATAATTATGGAAAAGCAAACCGGTTTTAGTAGTCTTATTTAAATATATTAGTGCATTTGTGGCAAACTCAGAAAGAAATTTAAGAGTTTCGCATATAGAAATGTTTAAATATTGCCACGAATATTTCTTTTTTCTGGATTAACAATTTATAGTAGCATAGTTGATAATTATGGAAAAGCAAACGGTTTAGTAATTTATTTAAAAATATTCGTGCATTCGTGGCATTTTTCACAAAAGAAATAGAAAATTTCATCACTGCCAATCTCAACACAGATTTGCATTCTTTGTTGCTCAGGAAATCACCGTTTCCGGAAATTTCAATGCAGGAAATTGTTCAGCAGATTAAAGGCCGGAAAGTTGCCGGGAAAAAGTTTCCCTTTCTACTGAAAGACGGAATTGTTTTTCCGCCGAATCTTAACCTGGAACAGTCAAGTTCGGAAGCCACCGGAAAATATAAAGCCGGATTGGTGTCAGGAAAGAAAATGGTGGATCTTACGAGCGGTTTCGGAATTGACGCTTATTTTGTTTCAGAAAATTTTGACGAGGTTACTTTGGTAGAGCAGAACAACGAACTGCTTCAGACTGTTGAAAACAACTGGAATATTCTAGGAAAGAAAGCAGAATTCATCAATGCTGAGCTAGAGGGTTTTCTTAAAAACAATAACGAACATTTTAATTTAATTTATCTCGATCCGGCAAGACGCGACGAAAACCGAAACAAAGTTTTTCTGCTGGAAGATCTTTCTCCCAATCTTCTGACCCTTCAGGATGAACTGATTGCTGTTGCGGACAGGATTCTCATCAAACTTTCACCGTTAATCGATATCTCTTATCTGATTTCTGTATTAAAGAACATTTCAGAAATCCATGTGGTTGCTGTTAAAAATGATGTGAAGGAACTTTTGGTTTTAATTGATTCACAAAAAAATTCAGAAAGAATAAAAATCAGCTGTGTCAATCTGGAAACGGATGAACCTGAGTTCAGTTTTTATTTTGATGAAATCGCTTCTGCAACACCCAAAATGGGAGAGAGCGGCGGATTTTTGTTCATTCCGAATAATGCTGTACTGAAAACCGGCGCGTTCAACCTGATTTCTGAAAGATTCAGACTGAAAAAACTTCATCCAAACACGCAGCTTTATTTTTCAGATGAAAAAACAGAACGTTTTCCGGGAAGACTATTGAAAGTTGAAGAAACAGATGCGAAAAGTTTGAAAAAGGGTGAACAGTTCAATATTATTTCCAAAAATTATCCTTTGAAACCGGAAGAAATCAAAAGTAAATACAAACTGAAAGACGGCGGAGAAAAGTATCTGATTTTCACGCAGTCGGAAAAGGGTAAAATAATACTAAAATCGGTCTGAAATTTTTGCTGAAACTGCAATATTTCTTAATTTTGGGCAATTAAAAAATTCGGAATGAAAAAATATGCTTTTATTTTAGTGGCTTCGGCTTTGGTTGTAGGCTGTAAAAAACCGCCGGAGGGCTCCAACAAAGGTGTTCTGAAACTGGAACCTGGCGTGGAAAGATACGATACTTACGAAACCAGAACAGGCGGAGTAGCTGATTCGCACGGTGGTGCCCTCGGCTCTGCTTCTGCTCACAAAACTGAAGTAAAAGTAGATGTTAACGGAACGGAACTGAAAGCATATCAAGGCGGACTTGAAGAGCAGATGGTTGGATTTCTGAAATCGGACGGCTATAAAAACGCTGCTGATGACGCTGCTTTGAAAGATAAATGGTATAATTTCGATAACGTGAATTTCAAAATGGGTTCTGCAACAGAACTTGAAGCAGGTTCTGCTGATCAGCTTGCCAATCTTGCCGCTATTCTGAAAGCGTATCCGGATGCGAAAATAAAAATAGGAGGCTATACCGATAAAACCGGTAACGAAGCTGCGAATGTTAAACTTTCTCTGGACAGAGCCAATTTCATCAAGTCCGAACTTACAAAACAGGGCGTTGGTGCACAGGTTTTGGGTGCTGAAGGCTACGGAAGCAAATTTGCAACTGTTGATGCTGCTGCTTCTGACGCGGAAAGAGCGGCTGACAGAAAAATGGCGGTTCGTTTTTCCAAGTAAAACATTATTCAAAATAAACTGTGAATGCCTTGCTGTTGCGGGGCATTTTTTTTATTTTTGAAAGTAATCTCTCCTGAAGTCTTTTCAGGATTTTTCAATCTAAATTAAACCTAATAAAATGCAGGAAACCCTTAATTACATCCAGGAAAATAAACAGCGTTATGTTGACGAGCTTTTTGAACTTTTGAAAATTGCTTCCATCTCGGCCGATCCGGCTTATAAAGATGAAGTGTTGAAATGTGCCGACAAATGCGCCGAACATCTTAAAAATGCCGGAGCGGATAATGTTGAAGTCTGCAAAACCCCGGGAAATCCCATTGTTTTCGGCGAAAAACTGCTGAGCGCTGATCTTCCGACAGTTCTGGTTTACGGGCATTACGATGTTCAGCCGCCGGATCCTTTGGATTTATGGACGAAGCCGCCTTTTGAACCCTATATTGAAAAAACCGATCTTCATCCTGACGGAGCGATTTTCGGCAGAGGTTCTGCGGATGATAAAGGCCAGTTCTTTATGCATATCAAAGCATTTGAAGCAATGATGAAAACCGATACTTTGCCTTGCAATGTTAAATTTATTATTGAAGGGGAAGAGGAAGTCGGTTCGGTAAGTCTGGCAGATTGGGTAAAAGAAAATACCGAAAAACTGTCGTGCGACTGTATTCTGATTTCAGATACGAGTTTATATTCAACAGAACAGCCGACCGTTACCACAGGTTTACGTGGTTTAAGTTATGTTGAGGTTGAGGTGGAAGGGCCTAACCGTGATCTTCATTCCGGACTTTATGGTGGAGCTGTTCCGAACCCAATTCATGTTCTGAGCAGAATGATTGCACAACTGATTGACGAAAACGGTCACATTACTATTGACGGCTTTTACGATAATGTTCTGGTGGTTTCTGATGATGAAAGAGCCGATATGAACAAACTGAAAGACGATCCTGAAGATTTTAAAAAATCCATCGGTCTGGAAGGAGTAGAAGGTGAAAAAGATTACACCACTTTGGAAAGAACTTCCATCCGGCCAACATTGGACTGTAACGGAATATGGGGCGGCTATACCGGAGAAGGCGCGAAAACAGTAATTCCATCAAAAGCATTTGCAAAAATATCAATGCGGTTGGTTCCGTATCAGACTCCTGATGAAATCACTGAAAAGTTCACCAGATATTTTGAAAAAATTGCGCCGGATAATGTCCGCGTAAAAGTAAACCCTCATCACGGCGGAATGCCTTACGTATTGCCAAGCGATACCAAAGAGTTTACAGCGGCGAAAAAAGCGATGGAAACTGCATTCGGCAAGGAGGTTCTTCCGTTCAGAAGTGGAGGAAGCATTCCAATTACGGCAATGTTTGAAGAAGTGCTGGGTGCAAAATCTGTTTTAATGGGGTTTGGACTGAGTTCAGACGCTATCCACTCACCGAACGAGCATTTTGGGTTATTTAATTTTTATAAGGGGATCGAGAGTATACCGTTGTTTTTTGAGAATTATGCAAAAAACTAAATATTTTTAAATTCCATGATGGTAAATCCGCAATTATTTGCGGATTTTTCTTTTTTTTGTTCAATAAATGTAATAAACATTTAGGTATTTGATAATTGGTAATTTATTTATACATTTGAAAAAATTTCAAAATCTTACTAATATGAAAAAAGTTTTATTCTTTTGTTTTGCAATGCTAGCAAGCGTCTGCTATGGTCAGTACGCGTACACTGGAAATTTTGAGGATCCGGGATACAATGTAACCACCTATAAACAATTTGGAGGGGGTTCGCGAGTAGCTGCAGCATCGTGTAATGGAGCATTTGGAGGTCAGCTTGCAATTTCCCTTGCTTTTCCTAGCACTGGTTATATGGTTGATCTTTCAACAATTGGCCAGACAGGGAATGGGCAGAATATTGCGGTATCTGTCAATTATAAAAAAGGTGCGGCGGTTACGGGTACACTGAGGCTTGCTTATTTTATCTTTAACAGTGCCACTAATAATTGGAGTATTTTTCCTTTTGGTACCGCCCAAACATTGACTGCTGCAGCGCTTACAACCTGCACACCGTTGACTGGGACTATACCAGCAGGAGCAATTCAGCCGGGGCAGATTGCAGGTGTAGGTGTTTGGTTTGCTAGTTCTGGAAATACAGTTGGAAATATTTTTATAGACGATATTGTGCTGAATCAGGAAGTAGCTACTGCAGTACCTGCATGTACATCATTGACATATCCTACTGCAGGATCTACTGTAAGCGGAGGTTTTATTAACTTTCAGTGGACTTCTGTACCGCAAGCTGTAGGATACAAGCTACATGTTGGAACTGCACCCGGAGCTTCGGATGTCTTAAATACAACACAATCGGGTACTAATTTTAGTGCAACAGTTCCTGTCGGCGGAACATACTATGTGAGGGTTATTCCTTATAATACAGTTGGTGATGCGGTAGGATGCACCGAAATTAGCTTCAATACAAACTCACAGATTGGGTACTGTGGTCCTATTACATCGTCAAGTCCAACGCAAACTTATCCGATTTCCTCAGTGGCAGTAAATGGTGGGGTACCTAACACTTCTTCAGCTACTGCTGGAGCACCCGCCCACGAAGATTTTAGTGCTACCATATTTAATGTTACCGCTGCTACAAATATGACTCTGAATGTTACCGGTACAGGTTTAGGAACAAACATTTTTGGAATGACAGCTTTTGTTGACTGGAATAATAATGGAAGTTTCAATGATACCGGTGAGCAATACTTTATCTCTGCTCCGTTAGCTACAGGTACTGGAACAACAATTAACTTTTCCAGAACTATAGCTGTACCAAGCGGTATAACAGGCAATAGAAGGATGAGAATTAAGTATAATTTTAATGGCTCCAATACTGTACTGAACACCGCACTCTCAGATCCATGTAGCAATATAACTAATGGGCAAGTTGAAGACTATACACTTAATGTAACTACCCCAAGTACAGCTCCTTCTTGTGCTACAGTTACGGTGCCAACTGCTGGTGGAACTGTTCCCGCAAATGCTACTTTTACATGGACGGCCGCTGCTTATGCTTCTGGATACAAAATTTATTTAGGGACTACAGCCGGAGGTACCAATGTGTTGAATGGTACACTTGTTTCAGCAACTAGTTATTCCATTATGTTGAACCCAGCAACAACTTATTACCTAAGAATTATTCCTACAAATGCGATTGGAGATGCCATGGGATGTGGTGAAATTACATTTACAACAACCAATATACAGTATTGCAGTGCATTAACATTCCTCAATCCGGAACCAATATCTAATGTTACATTTGCAGGTATAAACAATACAACGGATGCAGCTACCGCAGGTGCGCAATCTTTAGAGGATTTTACAGCAATTACAGGAACTGTAGAGCAAGGAATGACATACCCAATAAGTGTTAATGGAAATTCAGATGGGAATTATACAAATTTCTATATAGTATTTATCGACTGGAACCAAAATGGTATCCTTAATGATGCGGGAGAAGTTTATTTTGCTGACGGAAGTTTGTCATTAACAAACTCCACTGGGGTAGCTACCCCTGCAACAGGAAATATTGTAGTTCCTGCAGGTGCATTAACTGGTAATACGCGAATGAGAATAAAAAAAGAATATAATACTGATGCAGCAGCGGCTTCAGCAAGTACGCTGTTTAAAAATCCTTGTGCGGTTGGATCTAATTATGGTCAAGCCGAAGATTACACTATTACAGTAACTGCAAGTATGGGAGTATCGGAAATAACAAAAGATTTATTTTCAGTTTATCCAAATCCTGTATCAGAAATCTTAAATATCAAATCTGATGAAAAAATTCTGTCGGTTTCAATTTATGATATGTCAGGAAGAGCTATGAACGTTGGAGCTGTAAATAACCAAATTGATGTAAGACATCTTCAAAGTGGAACTTATCTTTTAGAGATAAAAACCTCATCAGGTAAACAAACCAAAAAATTCATTAAAAAATAATAATTATCACAAATGATTATAAGCATCTCTAAACAGAGGTGCTTTTTTTATTAATTTTTAGCTATAGTAGCAAAAAACTTATTATATTTAAAATCTTAAAAATTTTATATGAAAAAACTTTTATTTATTTCATCAATTACGCTTACAGTTGCATTAAATGCACAAGTATTGCAAACTGAGAATTTTGATGCGCTAAATACCGCGACGATTGTTGGACAGGGGACCCCTTCTTATGCTAACCTTGGTGGAGCTGGTACTGATTATATGGTTGTTGCAGGAGGAAATACAGGTAAAGGCCTTTCAATTTCAGGACCTGCAACGGCAGGAGCATCTCGATATCTTTGGAAAGGCGGATTAGATACACAATGGGCAGCAAGAGCTGCTGGCAATAATATTATTCAGGTTGAATATGATTATTATACTGGTGCTGTAAGCACTAGTACCAACGGTGGAGGAGTAGAATTATATGATTCAACGTTTGGAGTATATTTGGGAGGATTATCTGTAGAAAACGATACAAAAGTTATCTATGGAATTACTACCACCGCTACTGTGCCGGGATTGACAAATTTAGGAGCAGGTACCGCGAACGTGATCTTGCCCGCAAATACTTGGGTTAGAGTAGGATTTGCATATAATACTACAAATGGTACTGTAACCTTTAAAGGTCCTGGTTTCAATAAAACGGTTACAGGTACTGATATTGCAGTGCCTTTTGAGCTCGATTATGCAGTTCAAGATCTTGGTACGAACGCGGCTGCATCAACACACCTTTTTGACAATTTAGTGGTAACTGCTGTAGCAACGGAATCTCTACTTGCAACCAATGACGTTTCTCTTCAAACAGAAGGTTTTGAAGTTTATCCGAATCCAGCAACTGATTTTTTAATTGTAAAATCTAAAACAAAGATTTTGGCAGCATATATTTACGATATGTCAGGAATTAGAATGGATGCCAAAATTATCGATGGAAAGGTTAATGTAAAAAATCTCCAAAAAGGGACATACGTTTTAGGATTAAAAACTGAAAAAGGTTTAGTATCCAAAAAATTCATTAAAAAATAATTCGTCAGAATATTAATTACCAACGCCTCATAGAGAGGCGTTTTTTTATTCAATCCTTTGTAAGACGTCCTGAAATTTTGTAAATTTAATGTCTTGAATAATAATTGTTTAAATATATTATGCATGCATAATATATTTTTTAATTATCTTTACGAACAGTAAAAAAAATCTAATCTATATATGAAAATCTTAGTTTGTATCAGTAGTGTTCCGGATACTACTTCCAAAATTAATTTTACCGCAGACAAGTCTGCATTCGACAAGAACGGTATTCAGTGGGTAATTAATCCGCTTGATGAATTTGCACTTACAAAAGCGGTTAATCTGCAGGCTTCTGCAGGTGCCAATGTAACAGTGGTGAATGTGGGCGGCGCAGAAACAGAGGCTGTCATCAGAAAAGCACTCGCAATTGGTGCAAATGATGCAATCCGTGTAAATGCTGATCCAAAAGACAGTTTTTCTACTGCTAAGGAAATCGCTGCGGTAGCTCAGAACGGAAATTACGATTTGATCCTTTGCGGAAAAGAATCGCTGGATTATAACGGAGCTTCTGTACCGGGAATGGTTGCGCAGCTTTTGGACAAACCTTTTGTAAATGCCTGTGTCGGCCTTGATGTAAACGGAAGCGAAGCCAATGCTGTAAGAGAAATTGACGGCGGTAAAGAAACTGTTTCTGTAAAACTTCCTGCGGTAATTGCCGGACAGAAAGGAATGGTGGATGAAAAAGACCTGATTATTCCGAACATGAGAGGAATTATGACCGCGAGAACAAAACCTTTGCAGGTTCAGGAGCCGGTGGCCGCTGCAGCAAAAGTGAATGCAGTTTCTTTCGACAGCGTTCCGCCAAGAGCAAGTGTAAAAATGGTTTCCCCGGACAATCTGGATGAACTGGTAAGAATGCTTCACGAAGAGGCGAAAGTCATTTAATTTCAAATCTCAAATTTTTAATTTCAAATCTCAAAAAAATGGCAGTATTCGTATACGCAGAAAATATAAACGGAGTTTACAAGAAAGCAGCTTTTGAAGCGGTTTCTTATGCAAAAGCAATTGCTGATCAATCAGGAGATACCGTAACGGCGGTTTCAATTAACCCAACGGATTCTTCAGACGCACTTTATAAATATGGCGCAAACCACGTCATCAACATTAAGGATGAAGGACTTAAAAACTTCAGCGCAAAAGCATACGCTCAGGCAATGAACGAAGTGGCTAACGGAAATATCATCGTGTTCCCGCACACAGTAGATGCATCTTCAGTAGCACCGATGTTGGCAGTTTCAAAGGACTTTGCTTTGATTACCAATGCTTTGGCTGCACCGGACAGTGTTTCTCCTTTTGAAGTAAAAAGAAAAGTGTTCTCCGGAAAAGGTTTCATGCAGGCAAAAGCAGACGGAAACGGTGTAATTGTAACCGTTTCTCAGAATGCTTACGGTGTTAAGGAAAACGCAGTTTCCGGAACAGAGGAAGTAAAAGATCTTTCAGTTGCCAATGAAGATACAAAGGTAATTTCTCACGAACAGAGCTCAGGAAAACTTGACCTGAAAGAAGCTGAAGTTGTGGTTTCTGCTGGCCGTGGAATGAAAGGCCCGGAAAACTGGGGAATGATTGAAGAGCTTGCCAATGTTCTTGGTGCTGCAACAGCATGTTCAAAACCGGTTTCAGACATTGGCTGGAGACCGCATACAGAACACGTTGGGCAAACTGGTAAAGCCATCGCACCCAATCTTTACATTGCGGTTGGAATTTCCGGAGCAATTCAGCATTTGGCGGGTGTAAACTCTTCCAAGACAATTGTTGTAATCAACAGCGATCCTGAAGCGCCGTTCTTCAAATCAGCAGATTATGGAGTGGTGGGAGATGCTTTCCAGATTGTTCCTGCACTGACAGAAAAAATCAAAGCAGTAAAAGGATAATTAATTTTAGTGATAAATATTTCAGAAAGCCGGGTAATTTTATCCGGCTTTTTTGGCGGATTATGTTGCAGAAATCTTTCAAAAACCTTAATTTTCATAATTCAAATTCTAATTTTCACATATATTTGCTGAATGGATTATAAACAGCTCATCATAAGGGGAATATCATACAGCCAGACACAGTCCGGAGCTTATGCGCTGCTTCTTGAGCATGAAGAAACCAACGTGAAACTTCCTGTCGTAATCGGCAATTTTGAAGCACAGTCAATTTCTCTTGGTCTGGAGAAAGATATTCATCCGCCAAGACCGCTTACGCACGATTTGTTTTCCAAATTTGTGACTTCATGCGGCTATACGCTGTCATCGGTTATTATTTATCAGATACAGGACGGCGTTTTCTTTTCCAACATCAATTTTAAAAATGAACTGAGCGGCGAAGAACTGATCATGGATGCCCGTACTTCCGATGCTGTAGCAATGGCAGTGCGTTTTGATGCGCCCATTTTTACAACAGATCAGGTTCTGAATGAGGCGGGAATTCTTCTTGAGATTGAAGATAAAAGTACAGAAACCGAATTTTCCGAAACTCTTGAAGGTGATGAAAGTCTTTCTGAAATGACGATGGAAGATTTACAGAAACTGCTCGATGATGCCGTAAGGGAAGAGGATTTTGATACTGCGATGGAGATTCAGGAAGAAATCAAAAGAAGAAAAAAGAAAATTGATTAAGCTGTACAGCAAATAAGCTATGAATATAAAATTACGTCTTACAGTTCTGAGTTTTCTCCAGTTTTTTGTTTGGGGAGCTTGGTTAACCACTTTGGGAACTTACGGTTTTGGTGTAAAACAGTGGTCTGGCGAGCAGTTTGGTGCCGTTTTTTCCACTTTGGGAATTGCTTCTATTTTCATGCCGGCGCTGGTCGGAATGATTGCCGACAAATGGGTAAACGCCGAAAAACTCTACGGTATTCTTCATATTTTTTACGGAATCATGCTCTTTTTGCTTGCGAAAACAGATGATCCGACAACCTTTTTCTGGCTCCTGCTGGTCGCCATGTTTTTCTATATGCCGACGATTTCGCTGTCGAATTCGCTTTCCTATACCATTTTAAAGAATAACGGTTACGATGTTGTCAAGGTTTTCCCGCCGATACGCGTTTGGGGAACCATCGGTTTTATTGCAGCAATGTGGATTACCAATATTTTCAGTGATTCTTATTCGCCCTTCACTTTTGGGAAGGAATACGGTGAAAAACTCGCTGCTTTAACAGGAAATATCATCAATGCCAATCAGTTTTACATTGCTTCATTTTTTGCTGTAGTGCTCGGTCTGTATGCTTTTTCTTTACCGAAATGTCCGCCTCAGAACGTCAATGAAGGGTCAAGTTTAACCGAAAAATTAGGTCTGAATGCTTTTAAGCTTTTCAAAGACTACAAGATGGCTCTGTTCTTTCTGTTTTCAATGCTTTTGGGTGCGGCGCTTCAGCTCACCAACATGTACGGCGACACTTTCCTGAAAGATTTTAAAGAAATTGCTGCCTATGCAGATTCAACAGTGGTGCGGTATTCAACCATGATAATTTCGATCTCGCAGATTTCAGAAACACTGTTTATTCTTACCATTCCTTTCTTTCTGAAGAAATTCGGAATCAAAAAAGTAATGCTGATGAGTATGTTGGCTTGGGTTCTGCGTTTCGGACTGTTTTCTGTCGGAAGTCCCGAAGGCATCGGTCTCATGGCAATTATCCTTTCCAATATTATTTACGGACTGGCATTCGATTTCTTCAATATTTCAGGTTCTCTTTTCATTGAAACTTCAACCGATTCCAAAATCCGGTCTTCTGCACAGGGACTGTTTATGATGATGACAAATGGATTTGGAGCAATCCTGGGAAGTTCACTCAGCGGATGGCTTATTACACAGTTTTTCACCAACGAGGCAGGTTTGAAAGACTGGAGCGGAATCTGGTTTACTTTTGCAGTTTATGCATTGATAGTGATGGTTCTTTTTGCCGTAATGTTCAAGCATAAACACAATCCGAGTGAAAATCTGAGCGTATCGCACTAATTTTTTTATACTGAAAATCAATACATTAAATTACACTTTCATTAGGAAGTGTAATTTTTTTTATTCGCTGGGCAACTATTTTCTTTTCGGCGTGTCTTCTAATTAAAAGCATGTTATGAAAAAAATACTACTTACAGCAGCAGTTCTGTTCTCAGCATTCTCTTTTGGACAGAAAGAAGATTTAGCCATGTTTATCGGCGCAAATTATCAGAAGGTTTCCTCCAAAGATCAGGTTGGACTGGATTTTACAGCACGGTATTATCTGACTGATCAGTTTTCTCTGGGCGGACAGTTTTTGGTAAGTTCCCAGAAATATTGGGATCACTTCGGTTATTTTACCGATCATACGCAGCTTAATAATTTTGCCGTGAATGTGGTTACTCAGTATGATATTGTGAATTCAGACAAAGTGATGGCCGGATTTTTTGTTGGAAACGGCGTGAAATTCACTTCACTGAAAAACCTTAACGATACCTATTTTGAGGAACATTACGACGAATACGGTTATCCGTATTATGTGGAAACCGCAAAAACCCTGAACAGAGATACGTTCTATGTTCTTACACCGGGCGTTGATTTATCGGTGAAACTGGCCACAATTGACAAGGAAGACAATGTTGGGCTCTATCTTACTGCAAAGGCAGGTTACCAGCTGGCGTTCGGTAATGATGATCTTCAGAGAATCAGCAATCCGCACACTTTTACAGGTTCTTTTGGGCTTACTTTTAAAGGTTCTACAAAAAGTATCGATTAATTTCGAAAATAAATGATATTTTCAGGCAACCATTTTCAACTATCGGTGTCTTAAGTACAGAAAGCAGCCATGAACAGTTTAGAGCAATATTTTTTCCAGGCCCGCGAAAATAACAGAGCGGCACAGAAAGCATTATACGAGATGTTTTCCGGGAAAATGCTTGCTGTTGCAAAATCCTACACAGGAAATCTTCACGACGCGGAAGATGTGCTGATGAATGCTTTCTACAAATGCTTTACAAAGATTAATGACTGTAAAGACTGGAAATCTTTTCCTTTTTGGCTTCGGAAGATTGTGGTGAACGATTCCATTTCGTTTGTACGGAAAAACAGAAACCTTCTGTATTCGGATTATGAAATAGAAAAAGTTCACATCGAAGACGAACCGGAAATTGATGTTCCGAACATTAATCTGGACGAAATTTTTTCCCAAATGCCTGAAGGTTACAAAATTGTATTCAACCTTTATGTTTTTGAAGAAAAAAAACACAGCGAAATTGCTGAAATCCTGAACATCAGCGAAGGAACCAGCAAAAGCCAACTCAACAAAGCCAAAAAATGGCTTGCCGAATTTTTAAAAAAAAATGAAAATGTCCTCAAACAATCTGAATAACCTGAAAAAACAGTACGAAGAACACGAAATTACGCCTTCGGCTGATCTTTGGAACCGTCTGGAAGCCAAACTGGATGAGCCAAAAGCAGAAATTCCGGCTGCGAAACCTTCTTTCGGATGGTGGAAATATGCTGCAGCCGTGTTGGTTCTGATTTCAATGGGTTATTTAATCATCAGTCAGTTCGGAGCAGATCAGCCGGTAGATCCGGTTGCTGAAGTTTCTCACAATGAAAAAACAAAAAGTGAAAGTTCGGTCCAGAATAAGCAGATATTAACGGAACCGGAAATGCAGGAAAATATCGCAGTTCAGTCTGTTAAGCCGCAGAAATCTTCCGAAACGGTGACTGTTAAGAAACCATCTGTTACTGTTCAGAACATTGCCGGAACAAAAGAAGTTCAAAAACCGAAAGCTGCGGTTCAGACTTTTGAAGTGAGTACAACAGGTGTCAAAAATCCTGAAATAATCACACCGCAGATCGAAAAACAGGAACTGATCGTAGCTTCGGAACCGGAGAAAAAAGAAGTGACACCTTCAACGTATATCAAGGCCGATGAATTGCTGTTCAGCCGTGAAATAGTGGGCAAACGCAAAAATGCGAAAAAACAGTCTTCTCATCTCGTGGATTTTGATCTCCGCAAAATGAAAAGACGGAAGCCGTCTTCCATTAAAATCCTTGGATTGGAACTCATTCAGGATCATCAGGAAATCCATTAATTTATCTTGAAATAACAGTGAAAAAAGATCCGCAAACTTTGCCGGACAGCCAGAAAAATGCAAAAATTTAAAATCAAAAATATGAAAACAAAAATCTTTTTAACAGGAATCGCACTTTCTTTCGCAGCGGTAGCTTTCGCTCAGGAAACACCGGTTCTGGAACAGCAGATTAAGGATTACTCTGCAAAAATTGACGGCATTGTAGTTTCTGAAAAGGCCAAAATGAATGACGAACTGGATGCAGTGGACAAAAACTTTAAAGCCGGAAGAATTTCGGAAACTGAAAAAGATGCTCAACGCGCTGAAATTGCTGCGAGATACGAAACCGCAATCAATGATAAAGTAAACGCAGAGCGCAGCAGTATTGAAGAAATCACACAGAAAACGGTAAAAAATGCCGTAATGGGAACTGAGGACCGCGAACTGAAAGCGGCCAATAAAACTATTGTAACAGTAAAAGACGGTGAAAAGAAAACCCATCCCAAAGATGTGATAGGTAATTCCGGCTTTGTACTTAGTTTTGGCTGGCTGAACCTCACCAATAAAGATGCACCGCTGAATTTTTTCAATGATTCATCAGAAATACGCTTTGGCCAGTCGATGTCAGTAAATTACGCCATTAAAGCTGATAAACAGCTGGGATCTTATACAAGTCCTGTATTTTTAACGTATGGCGCCGGAATCCGTGCAGACAGTCACGATTTAGGAAAAGGAAGAGTATTCGCTCAGCAGAATAATGAACTTTATATTGCTCCTTTTACGGCTGGTGAAATTAAATATTCCCAGCTGAAAGTGGAGTATCTCGAAATTCCGCTGGACATCAGTTTTGTCCTGAATCCGAAATACGTTGATTATGAAGGCGTGAAGTATCTTGATGGCACGAAGCGTCAGTTTAGGGTTGGCGCAGGTCTGTATGGTGATATCAGGATTGGAAACAGGATAAAATACAGATATTCGGATGATATAAGCAGCAAAAATGTAATCCAGCAGAAAGCAGAAGACGGTTTGAGCAAATTTATTTACGGTGCAAAACTGAGTGTAGGTTACGGCGGACTCAACCTTTTCGTTAAGAAGGATTTCAATACTATTTTTGATGATAAGGCCAGAATGGATAACAAATACGGTTTACAGATCGGGCTTGAACTTGCCAGCATTAATTTTTAGGGACGTTTAAAATACCTTTGTAAGACACACTTTTCGGAGTGTGTTTTTTCTTGAAGTATAAAATGAAAATTTATCAGTTTTGTGTTCTTTTGAAGATACATTTTTCATTTTAGCCGCTGCTTTTTTTTTCGTATTTTGGCGCAAGAATTTTATGAAGAACATTCAGCTTATTGGAGTAATTTTAGTTGTGGCAGGAAGTTTTCTGCCGCTGGTGAAAATTCCTGTTATCGGCAGCTGGAATTACTGGGAAGTAGAGCCGTCTTTGGCTGTAGTCTGCTGGCTTTTTTCTGCTGTTGCACTTGTAGGAATTTTTATAAACCGGAATATTCTGGTGAGGTTTTCCGCGGTTGTACTGCTTTTACTTTTCGGGTTCACTATTTTGGCCACGAAGCAGCAGTCGATGGATTTTTTCAGTTTTCTGCCTTTCAGAGAAATTCAGAAACTGGCAGCAGGAACTGTAAAACTCGGTTACGGCTGGATTCTGGAATTTGCCGGTGCAGCGCTGATGCTTTTCGCAACAAAATCGAAATAATTTAAATATAATATTGACAATGAAAGAGGTATTTATCGTTTCCGCGGCAAGAACACCGATGGGAAGTTTTTTGGGAAGTCTGGCTTCAGTTCCTGCAACCAAGTTGGGAGCAACAGCTGTAAAAGGCGCTTTGGATAAAATCAGTCTTGATCCTAAAGAGGTTCAGGAAATTTATATGGGTAACGTTCTTCAGGCGGGCGAAGGTCAGGCACCGGCACGTCAGGTTGCAATTGGCGCAGGTCTTTCTGATGAAACGCCTTCAACTACGGTTAATAAAGTTTGTGCATCCGGTATGAAAGCAGTTTCAATGGCTGCTCAGGCAATCAAAGCCGGTGATGCAGATGTAATTGTTGCCGGTGGAATGGAAAATATGTCTTCAGTTCCGCATTATTTTTCTGCAAGAAATGCTACGAAACTGGGCGATGTAAAAATGCAGGACGGAATGCTGGTAGACGGTCTTACCGATGTTTACAACAAAGTTCATATGGGCGTTTGCGCCGAAAAATGTGCCGCTGAATATGAAATTTCCAGAGAAGATCAGGATAACTTCGCAGTTGAATCTTACAAAAGATCTGCTAAAGCATGGAGCGAAGGAAAGTTCAGTGATGAAATTGTTCCCGTTGAAATTCCACAGAGAAAAGGTGATCCGGTAATTTTCGCAGAAGATGAAGAGTACAAAACTGTAAATTTTGACAGAATTTCCACACTTCCGACTGTTTTTCAGAAAGATAACGGTACGGTTACCGCTGCAAATGCATCAACTTTAAACGACGGTGCTTCGGCTTTGGTTCTGATGTCGAAAGAAAAAATGGAAGAACTGGGCTTGAAGCCATTGGCAAAAATCGTTTCCTATGCTGATGCGGCTCACGCGCCGGAATGGTTTACAACGGCGCCTGCAAAAGCACTTCCGATTGCTCTGAAGAAAGCCAATCTTGAAGTTTCGGATATTGATTTCTTTGAGTTTAACGAAGCGTTTTCAGTTGTCGGTTTAGCAAACAATAAAATCCTGGGTCTGGATGCTTCAAAAGTGAATGTTAACGGTGGCGCGGTTTCTTTGGGACATCCGCTGGGAAGTTCAGGTTCAAGAATCATCGTAACGCTTATTAACGTTCTGAAACAGAACAATGCAAAATACGGAGCTGCTGCAATCTGCAACGGCGGAGGCGGGGCTTCTGCAATTGTGATTGAGAATATGCAGTAATCCGGTTCTCAAATTTATTCAGCCATTAAGAATTAAAGTATTTTTTATACCTGTTCTTAATGGTTTTTTTAATTTTGCTAAATATATTTTACCCATTTTATGTCCCAATCTGAAGATCTGACACCTGAAACAAACATCAAGAACAATCCGAAAATCATGAAGGCATGGGCTTTCTACGATTGGGCCAACTCGGTGTATTCGCTGGTTATTACCTCGACGATTTTTCCGATTTACTATGCGATTCTTACGACGGCCTCGGAAAAGAAAGAGTACGTTGCAGAGACCGGAAGATTCATCGATGTTCCTGTGCGTCACCAGATTAAGCTGTTTGGTGAAATGTATCATCCGGATGCCATTTACGGGTATTCGCTTACGGTTTCGTTTTTCATTGTTGTGCTGCTGTCACCGTTTCTGTCTTCTTTGGCCGATACTATTGGAAACAAGAAGTCTTTTCTTCAGTTTTTCTGTTATCTTGGGGCGACATCGTGTATGGGACTGGCAATGTTTACCGGAATGCACAACGTTTTTCTCGGGCTTCTTTTCAGCATCACAGCCAGTGTTGGTTTTTGGGGAAGTTTGGTCTTCTATAACTCGTTCCTTCCTGATATTGCAACACCGGACAAACAGGACGCACTATCAGCAAAAGGATATGTGTACGGCTATATAGGTTCAGTTGTATTGGTTTTAATTTGCCTAGGTTTAATCATGGTTTTAGCCAAAACTGAAGAGCAGCGGCTGTTGTATACCAGAGTGAGTTTTCTGTTTACCGGAGCATGGTGGTTCCTGTTTTCACAGTATACCTTCAAGCATCTGCCGCAGTTTGGAAAGGTAAAGGATCAGCTGCCCAAAGATCTCGTTTTGCTGAATTACAAGAATATTTTCCAGAGACACGAAGAGCAGGGCGGTTTTTTTGAAGTTCTGAAAGACAATATCAATTTCTACTGGGATGTAATGAAGGAAAGTTTCAATGAACTTTTCAAGGTTGGACGCAATCTCTTTGCCGATACCAATTTGAAATTCTTTCTGTCCAGTTTCTTTTTCTACAGCGTCGGGATGCAGACCATCTTCCTCATGGCCACACTTTTCGGTAAAAGCGAAATCAACCTCGATCAGACGAAACTGATAGCCACGCTGCTTGTAATACAGATTGAAGCCATCATCGGTGCCGTAATATTCTCCAGACTTTCACGCAGAATCGGTAATAAAAATGTGATTTCAATTGCAATCATCCTGTGGATTGTTGCCTGTCTTTCAGCGTATTTTCTGAATAAAGAAAATCCAAATGTAGAGTATCAGTTCTACGGTGTTGCTGCAATTGTTGGTTTGGTTATGGGCGGTCTTCAGGCAATGTCAAGATCGACTTATTCGAAACTTCTTCCGGAAGAAAGCAACGATAATACAACCTATTTCAGCTTTTATGATGTTTTGGAAAAGCTCGCCATTATCATCGGAACGTTTATTTTCGCAACGCTAATTGAGAAATTCAACAATATGCGGTATGCTGCACTTTCAATGGTACTGTTTTTTGCGGTTGGGCTTATTCTGATCCGTTTTCTGAAAGTGAAAATGCTGAAAAACAGAGATGTTCTGTAAGTGAAATTCCATTCGGACTGGCTTGGAATTTGCATCAGTCAAAGCGTAGAGACAACGAAATAATTTTTCGTAACTTTGCAGCTGTAAATCAGCGGATTAATAAACTATGACGAATCCTTTATTTTACGCAAAAATTCTTTTATTCGGCGAATACGGCATCATCGAGGATTCGCAGGGTTTAACGCTGCCTTACAGTTTTTACAAGGGAGCGCTGAAATTTTCAGATCTGAGTTCTGATTTTGAGAAAAAATCCAACAGTCATCTTCAGAAATATGCTGAATATCTTACCGGTTTGGTTCTTCCTCACGGTTTCGAACTGAATGTTGCCGAATTCAAAAAAGACATTGCAAACGGACTTTTCTTCGATTCCAATATTCCGCAGGGTTATGGAGTGGGAAGTTCCGGAGCACTGGTTGCCGCTATTTTTGAGAGATATTCGCTTAAAAAATATTCACCGGAAAGTATTTCTAAACTTGAACTGAAAGACCTGAAAGCCGTTTTCGGACAGCTCGAAAGTTATTTCCACGGAAAAAGTTCAGGTATCGATCCGTTGATCTGTTATATGAATCTTCCGATTCTTATTGAAAACCGTGAGACGGTCGACAAGGTTTCCATTACTGGTGGCAAAGAAGGTAAGGGCGCTATTTTCCTTATTGACAGCGGAGTGGTTGGAGAAACAGGACCGATGGTTCAGATTTTCTTTGAAAAGATGAAAACCGAAGGTTTCCGCAAGACGATGAAGGAAGAATTTATCCGTTACAACAATGCCTGCATCGATGCATTCCTGAAAAAAGAAATGAATCCGTTCTTCAGAAATCTTAAAAATCTTTCGGTTTGGGCGTACGAACATTTCAAGCCGATGATTCCCGAAAGCATCTACAACGCATGGAAAAAAGGTCTTGATACCAACGCCTATTATCTGAAACTCTGCGGAAGCGGCGGTGGCGGCTATATTCTTGGTTTTACCAAAGATTACGAGAAGGCCGACAGGATGCTTGAAGGATTCAATAAAGAAGTCATTTACAGATTCTAAACACGTACAGTCGCGAAAATTTGAAGTAATTCTACCTTTAACGGCTTTACGAATGCAGCAGCGCAATCTTCCACTTCACCGTATTTCACAGTTTATTGGTTTCCTTTTGGGAGCGAGGTTTTTTGTGACGGTTTTGCTCACTTTTGCGTTATATGTCTCGACTTTTTTTCTGTTTAACCAGGAGGAATCTCTCCGGAAATTTGTGTTTGATCTTAAGGTTCACGGCATTATTTTCTGTGCGGTACTGAGCATTCTGGCGGGCGGAATCATCAACCAGTTCTACGACAGGGAAAAAGATCAGATTACCAAACCTTTCCGTTCACGGCTGCAGAGTTTCCTGAAGCAGAAGTATTTTCTGTATGCCTATCTCGCACTCAGCATCGTATCGCTTGCAGTGGCACTCATGATCTCGCACCGGGTTTTCATCTTTTTCCTGATCTATCAGTTTTTCATGTGGTTTTACAGCCACAAACTCTCAAAAATTCTGATTGTGAACAATCTCACTTTTGTCAGTTTAACAATGTATCCGTTTTTCGGAATGCTGTATTATTTCCGCACATTCTCTGTGAAAGTGTTTTTCATGGCGATGTTTCTTTTTCTGATTCTTCTGCTGATTGATATCCTGAAAGATACGCTGACAAAAAATGCAGATAAAGTATTTGGATACCGTACGATTCCCAATTTCTTCGGCAGAAAAGTTACTGCTTTCATAAATATTCTGCTGCTTCTTGGTTTAATTGCTGTTTCGATGAGTATTATTACATATAAAGGTCTTTCTGACGTTATGTCTTATTATTTTGCCGGCGGTCTGGTCGTTTTTTCCGGAATTCTATATTTCGTGCTGGAAGGCCGTAAAAACAGCAGCTTTGTAGCGATGAATCTTCTGCGTTTTTGGGTGTTTATTGGTATTTGTGCGATGCTGCTCGACGGCATTCTCACAAAATTTTAGAATTATCTTATTTTATGACCGAAGTATTGCTAAATTTGTAATCCTTAAATCACTACTTCAGCAATGTCTATTTTCAACGATACAAAAGTCGCTTTTCAGGATAAATCAACAGAGCAGCTAAGAAAAGCGTACTGGATGTTCAGAACCATTGAACATCCGCACCTTACCTCATTCGGAATTAAGGTTTTGAATTTTACAATGGAAAATAACTTTCCGTTTGTGAAAGGAATTGTAAGAAAAACGCTTTTTGAGCAGTTTGTGGGCGGTGAAACCCGTGAAAAAAGCAAGGAAGTGGTGAAAACACTTTTCAAACACCACATCGGAAGTATCTTCGATTATTCAAAGGAAGGAATAGAAAAAGAAGCCGATTTTGAAGAAACCTACAACGAAATTCTTCATAATATTAAGTTTGCCGAAGGAAACCCTGCGATACCTTTTGTAGTTTTTAAACCGACCGGTTTTGGAAGAATCGATTTGTACGACAAAGTAGGCAATTCTCCGGATTCACTTACTGAAGCCGAAAAAACAGAGTGGGCAAATGTTGTCCGCAGGTTTGAAGGGGTCTGTAAGGAATCTTATGAAAGAAATGTTGTCATCATGGTCGATGCAGAAGAAACCTGGATGCAGGGAGCCGCGGATGATTTGGTGAACGGCATGATGGCCAAATACAACAAAGAAAAACCGATTGTCTGGAACACGATTCAGATGTACAGAACCCGCCGGATAGAGTATCTTGCTGCAGATTTGGAAAGAGCCAGAACCGGAAACTATTTTCTAGGTTATAAGTTTGTTCGTGGTGCTTATATGGAAAAAGAACGGGCAAGAGCCGAAGAGAAAGGATATGCAGATCCGATTCAGCCGACAAAAGAGGCGACAGATAACAATTACAACGCTGCGGTGGATTTTGTAATGGCAAATCTTGACCGTGTTTCTGCATTCTTCGGAACTCATAACGAATTTTCCACCGAACTGGTAATGAAAAAAATGGGAGAAAGAAATCTTCCGAACGATTATGAAAAAATCCATTTCGGACAGCTGTACGGAATGAGCGACAATATCACCTATTATCTTGGTGAACAGAAATACAACGCCGCAAAATATCTTCCGTACGGAACTATTGAAGAAGTAACACCTTATTTAACGCGAAGAGCAATGGAAAACACTTCGGTGAAAGGGCAGACTGGCCGGGAACTGGGCCTCATTGCCAAAGAACTCCGCAGAAGGAAAAATCAGTAAAAAATACGTAAACTGAAAACGAAAAAGTCACCTTAAAGGTGACTTTTTTAGTTTTTGGCGGTTCGTGCTGATCTTCTTACGGGTTGATATTTCGATTTTCCGAAGATCTTGTCAACCTGAGCTTTTGTCAGGAATGCACTTTTTCCGATGTATTTTTTGCTTTTGTTGATATAATGAACAAACTGAACCGTCGGCTGTCCGTAATTTCTCTTGAAATTAAGTCCAACGATATCATTCGGCAGTTCCAGCGAGATTTCGTTTCTCGGCATATCGATAAAGCCGTCGTTAATCAGCTTGTAAAGCTGGTCAAAATCTTTGTTCAGATCCTGAAAAGAAAAGGAACGGTACGTGTTCAGATTCGTTGTATTAACGTCCTGATAATTTATGGTGTACTTATTCAGTTTTTTATAAAGAGCAACATTATTGTCTTTACCTACTTCGTTCAGCGTTTCGTTCTTCAGAACTTTAATTTGTGAAAAAGCAGTAAAGGAGACAAATATTGTAAGCAGCAAGGCGATTTTTTTCATGTGCTTTCTGTTTAAAATATTAGAACTTTCATTTGTGTTAAATATTGTGTGGCCACAAAAATTAGTCAAAAATAGTAAATATTTTTTTTAAAAGGTCCATATTTATTTTTCTTAACATCTAACTAAACAAAAGAGGCTGTCTCAAAAGAGAGATAGCCTTTTTTATGCAAAAAAAGGAAAGCCGAGGCTTTCCTAATAGTTGCAAATTTCGTAATTTGCTGTGTGTTAACTAAGTCAAAAGTAGTCTTTAAAGAT